>DASSJR010000078.1:0-8286 GCA_035691135.1 Nocardioides sp.
CCCGGAGGCCCAGCTCGACCGGTTCCTGGTCAAGGTCGTGCTGCCGATCCCCGACCGGGAGGCCGAGCTCGAGATCCTGCGGCGTCATGCCGAGGGGTTCGACCCGCGGGACGTCGCCGGGGCCGGGGTGACGGCGGTGGCCGGTGCCGCCGACATCGAGGCCGGCCAGGTCGCCGTACGCGGCGTCTCGATCTCCCCCGACGTCGCCGGGTACGTCGTCGACATCGCCCGCGCCACTCGGGAGTCCCCGTCACTGAGCCTCGGCGTCAGCCCCCGCGGCGCCACCGCCCTGCTCCGCGCGGCGCGGGCATGGGCCTGGTTGAGCGGCCGCGACTTCGTGACACCCGACGACGTGAAGTCGCTGGCGCACGCCACGCTGGTGCACCGGCTGGGGCTGCGGCCGGAGGCCGAGCTGGAGGGCGTGGACGTCGACCAGGTGCTGTCGTCCGCTCTCGGGTCGGTCCCGGTGCCCCGGTGACGGTGCTGGAGGGATCGGTGTCGGGCTGATGGCGCTCTCGGGCCGGGTGCCCCTCCTGCTGCTGCTGGGCCTGCTGCCCGTCGTGCTCCGCCCGACCCGGGGCACGGTCTGGCTGTGGCTGCTCGCGGTCGTGGTGCTGATCCTCGTCGACTGGGCGCTGGCACCGCGGCCCGGCAGTTTGTCGTTGACCCGCCGCCCCATGGAGACGGTCCGGCTCGGCCAGCCGACGGAGACGGTGCTGGTCGCCGCGAACGAGTCCGGACGCCCGATGCGCCCCCAGGTGCGCGACGCGTGGCAACCGACGGCCGGTGCCTCGGGCAACCGGCACCGGATCCGGCTGGGGCCGGGTGACCGCACCCTGCTGAGGACCCCGCTCCTGCCCCGCCGCCGCGGTGACCTGCGGGCGGTCGGGGTGACCGTCCGGGTCCCGGGTCCGCTGGGGCTGGCGGCGCGACAGGCCACCCGGATCGTGCCCGGGACGGTCCGCGCCCTTCCCCCCTTCGACTCGCGCAAGCACCTCCCGAGCCGACTGGCCCGGCTGCGCGAGCTGGACGGTCGGTCGGCGGTCCGGGTGCGGGGGCAGGGCACCGAGTTCGACTCGCTCCGGGAGTACGTCCGCGGCGACGACGTGCGTTCGATCGACTGGCGGGCCACGGCGCGCTCCGGCGGCGTCGTGGTGAGAACCTGGCAGCCGGAGCGAGACCGCCGGGTGGTGCTGGTGCTCGACACCTCCCGCGTGTCGGCCGGCCGCGTCGACGACGTACCCCGGTTGGACTCGGCGATGGACGCCGCGCTGCTGCTCGCGGCCCTCGCCGCCCGCGCGGGCGACCGGGTCGACTTCCTGGCCGGGGACCGCCGGGTCCGCAGTCGGCTCCGGGCGACCGGCGGCCGCGACGTCGCGCGGAACCTGCAGGAGTCGATGGCCGACCTCGACCCGGTGATCGCAGAGGCCAACTGGTCCGCGCTGGCCGGCGCCGTCACCGGACTGGGCCGGCGTCATGCGCTGGTCGTGCTCCTCACGCCCCTCGAGCCGTCGGCCCTCGAGGAGGGACTGCTCCCGGTGCTGCCGACTCTCACCCGCCACCACCGGGTCGTGCTCGCTTCGGTCCGGGACCCCGCCCTGGACCGGCTCGCGACCTCGCGCGACGACCTTGCTCAGGTCTACGACGCCGCTGCGGCCGAGCAGGTGCTGCACCGCCGCCGCCGGACCGCCGAGCTGCTCCACGCACTGGGGGTCCACGTGGTCGACACCGACGCCGAGCGGTTGCCCCCCTCCCTGGCCGACCACTACCTCGACCTGAAGGCGCGCGGGCTGCTCTGACCTCCCGGCAGGCTGCTGGGGCTCACCGTTTGGTACCAAACGGCATGAATCCACGCCGCCGGCCTGCCGTTTGTGCACAAACGGCAGCTGTGGAGAACCGAACCGGCGCTACGCCTGGGTGGCGACCCGGTCCTCGAGGAGCGAGGCGTCCAGGTCGCCGGTGTGTCCGCGTCGAGCGGCGGACCGGCCGACGACGAAGACGTAGGCGAAGAAGACGGCTTCGGCCAGCACCCCGATGCCGATCCTCGCCCCGGTCGGAAGACCGGACGGGGTCACGAACGCCTCGATGATCCCGGAGACCATGAGCACCACGACCAGCCCCAGCACCACCGTCCCGGCAGTCCGGCCTTCCCGGGCCATCGACTGGGACCGGGTCAGCTCGCCCGGCTCGACCCACGACCAGAACAGTCGCAACCCGACCCCACCGGCGACGAACACCGCCGTCAGCTCGAGCAGCCCGTGCGGAAGGATCAGTCCCCAGAAGTGGGCGCCGTGGTCGGCGCGGTGCATGATCGACCCGATGATCGCGATCCGGGCGACGTTGGAGAACAGCAGGTAGACGACCGGGAAGCCGAGAACGCCGAACGCCACGCAGAGCGCGGCCACCCAGGCGTTGTTGATCCAGACCTGAGCGGCGAAATGGGTCGCGGCGTGCTCGCTGTAGTAGCCCTCGAAGTCACGGTGGACGAGGCGCTCGATCTCCTGGGGAGACATCATGCTCTGCTCGACACTCGGGTGCTGCAGCAGCCACAGCAGCATCACCGCGGTGACCACCACGTTGGCGGCCATCACACCGAGCCACCACCGCCGCTGCCGGTAGAGCGCCGCCGGGAACCTCTCGGTGAAGAAGGACGCCACGTGGCGCCAGGTGGTCACGTGCGTGCCGGCGGCCCGGTTCCGTGCCCGGGCCAGCAGCGACGACAGGTGGGCCACCAGCGTGGGGTCGGCCGCGGAGGTGCGGACCACCGAGAGATGGGTGGCCACCTGCTGGTACCGCTCGACGAGCTCGTCGCTCTCGGCACCGCTCAGTCGCCGCTGCCCCACCAGCGCCTCGAGTCGCTGCCACTCGCGTGCGTGCGCGAGGACGTAGGCATCGAGATCCACGAACGAAGCCTATGCTGGGAGCGATGTCGGCCCACGAGTTCGCCACCCTCACCACCGACGATCTCGTCACCGGCGAGGCCGTCGCCCTCGACCTCCCTCCGGCCGGCCTCGGGACCCGGATGGCCTCCGGGCTGATCGACGTCGCGGCCACGCTGGGGCTGCTCTTCGTCGTGGGCCTGGTGCTCATGACCGCAAGCTTCCAGTCCGACGACGCGCTCGTCTGGGTGGCCTGGATCGGCACGCTGATCACCGTGTTCCTCGTGATCCCCACCGCCCTGGAGACTCTCACGCACGGCAAGTCGCTGGGAAAGCTGGCCCTGGGCCTGCGCACCGTCCGCGACGACGCCGGGCCGGTCTCCCTCCAGCAGTCCTTCGTCCGCTCGCTGATCGCGATCGTCGAGGTCTACCTGATGACCGGCGTCCCCGCCTTCTTCTGCGGCCTGGTGAACTCGCGCGGCAAACGGCTCGGCGACCTGGCGGCCGGCACCTACGTCGTCCGCGAGCGGGTGAGGCTGCGTCTGGCTCCCCCACCTGCGATGCCGCCCCGGCTGGCCGGCTGGGCGAGGGCGGCCGACATCGCATCGCTCCCGACCGGGCTCACCCTGGCGGTGCGCCAGTACCTCGGCCGGCTGCCCACGATCGACCCCGAGTCGCGGGTGCGGATCGGCACCCGCCTCGCCGACGAGGTCTCGACGTACGTCGCCCCCGCCCCGCCGGCCGGCACCAAGCCCGAGGACTTCCTCTGCGCGGTCCTCGCCTCCCGGCGCGAGCGGGACTCGGCCCGGCTGGCCCGTGAGGCGGCGCTGCGGGCCCGGCTGACCGCGCGCCACTGAGGCTCGGTACCTCATTGCGGGGGGTCTCGACCCGACCTACCGTCGAGGCATGATGGACGGCCCCTTCGAGGGCGTGCTCGCGATCCTCATCGCCACTGGAACCATGGCCATAGTGTTCGGCGCCGTGGCCTACGCCGGCGAGATCGTCGCTGTCACCGTGCGCGCCGGGAGGTTCCTGCACGTGATCCCCGAACCGGAACCCGCCCCCGTCGGTATGCCCCTGGAGAGGATCGCCGCCGACCTGCGCCGGCTCCGCGCGGAGGCCGACCATCACCCGCCAGGCATGCCGATGGCGAAGTACCGCGGCGCGGTCGCCGCCTACGACGACGCGCTGGTCGACGCCTGCCGCGCCCTCGAGGTGACCACCGAGCTGACGACCCTGCCCGACGGCGTGGAGCGGGAGTCCGAGCGGCTGCGGGTGGAGTACGAGCTCGAGCGGGCCGGGATCAACCTGCGCGGGAACTGAGGTCGTCGCGGAGCCCGTGAGATCCCACTTGTTCCGCCGGGCGGGCCGACCTACCGTCTTTGCGTATGAGGTGGCTCCTCGGTGACGGTTTGGCGCGCCGCATCGGGCGCGCCTCCCGCTCGCTGGCCCGTCGCTCCGGCGACCACCTGCCGACACCGGACCACCGGGCGTTCGAGCTGATCGTCCACGACCTGCGGCGGCTGCACCGGCGGTTCTGCGAGACGCGCAGTGGGGTGTCCTTCGCCAAGTCCGAGGCGGTGCGCAGGGCCTACGACGGCGCCCTTGCGGAGGGCTGCGACGCGCTCGGTCTGGCTCATCTGCTCGCCGTCCTCGAGGCCGGGGAGGAGCTCGACCGCGAGCGGGCACGGGTCGAGCAGCTCCTGCACCGGTGGGGGCTGGTGCTCGACGAGCCGGCCTGAGTGGCGCCGGTCAGCCTCGGCGGGTGTAGGCGAGGTCGGTGATGGACCGGCCGGCTGCCAGGCCCTTGCGCTCGAAGCGGGTCACCGGACGGTCGCCCCAGCGCGGGGTCACGCCGCCGGCCAGCAACGCCTCGTCGTCGAGCACGTCGCGCATCTGCTCGGCGTAGTCGGCCCAGTCCGTGGCCAGCCGCCAGGTCGCCCCGGGCGCCAGCCGGGTCGCCGCGAGGTGCGCGAACTCCCGGTTGACCAGTCGCCGCTTGTGATGGCGCTTCTTGGGCCACGGGTCCGGGAAGAAGGTCCACAGCTCAGCCAGCGAACCCTCCGCGACCAGGTGCTCCATCGACCAGACCGCATCCACCGTGCAGAACCTGACGTTCGTGGCCCCGGCCTCGGCGACCCGGCCCAGGCCGTCGGCCACACCCGGGCGCCACACCTCGAGCGCCAGGACGTCGTACGCCGGGCGGGCGGCGGCGAGCACAGCGGTCGACTCACCGATCCCGGACCCGATCTCGACGACCAGCGGAGCGTCCCGGCCGAACCAGGTGCGCAGGTCGATCCCGGGGTCGTCCACGGCGTCCTCGGGGATCACCCACCGGTCGTGGTACGCCTCCCACGCCGCAGCCTGGGTCGGGGTGAAGCGGCTGCCCCGGCGGGAGTAGGTCAGCACCTCCCGCATCCGGCGTCCGTCGGCGGTCAACCGCTGGTGCGGTCGCGCCGGCCGGGTTCCGGACGTGTCGTTCACACGGCCATGATCCCGGACGGCCGGGCGTCAGTTGTCCCCGGACTCGCCGCCGTCGTCCTCACTGTCGCCCTCGGACCCGACGACGTGGAAGTCGCGGTCGAGCTGGACGTCGACCTGGGAGCCGTCGTCGAGGGTCACCTCGACCTCGTAGTAGCTCTCCTCGTCGCCGACCTCGGTCTCGGTCACTTTGCCCTCGCCGGTGTGCTCCAGCGCGGCCTGGGAGGCCCGCTTCAGTGCGCTCCCGGTGATGGGCTCGTCGGTCGCGTCGTCGTCGGCGATCCCGGTGGCAGCGGCGACGCCGCCACCAACGCCCATCACCAGCGCGGCGGCTCCTCCGGCGATCAGGATCTTGTTGCGGGTGCGCATGGCGTCCTCTCCTCGATCTGCGATGACACCTGCACCCTGCCCTACCCACCCTGAAGCCTCCCTGAACGGGTCTGTTCAGGTTGGCTTCAGGCCCCCCGGGTCAGGCTCTGACCACGCGTACCGAGGACGGAGAGAGACATGAACACCCCCCGACGGCATACCTGGATCCTCTGCGCTGCCGGCGTGGCGCTGCTGCTACCGCTCGCCGCCTGCGGCGAGGACGAGCCGTCCTCGCCGACCGGCGGGTCCGGAGCCGGCGACCTTCCCCAGGGCAACGATCCGGTGGAGCTCGATCCATCGGAGTTCACGGCAGGCTCGGACAACCCCTACTTCCCGCTGGAGCCCCGTCGGCAGTGGACCTACCGGGAGACCGACGAGTCGGGCTCGGTCGCCACGGTGGTGGTCACG
The DNA here is from genome assembly GCA_035691135.1 of Nocardioides sp. Lineage (GTDB taxonomy): Bacteria > Actinomycetota > Actinomycetes > Propionibacteriales > Nocardioidaceae > Nocardioides. The sequence continues at coordinate 6,138 of DASSJR010000078.1, forward strand.
GTGACGACCGAGACCAAGCAGGTGGCCAACGGCATCGAGGCCCGGATCGTGCGCGACACGGTGAGCGAGGACGGCGAGGTGGTCGAGGACACTTTCGACTGGTACGCGCAGGATGCCGACGGGAACGTCTGGTACCTCGGCGAGGACACCGCGGAGTTCGAGGACGGCAAGCTGGACACCCGCGAGGGCTCGTTCGAGGCCGGGGTCAACGGCGGGCTGCCGGGAGTGATCATGCCCGCCGACCCGGTGGCCGGGATGAAGTACCGGCAGGAGTACTACAAGGGACAGGCCGAGGACAACGGCGAGGTGCTCGCGACAGGAGAGCAGGCCGAGGTCGCGGCAGGGCACTACGACGATGCCCTGCTCACCGCCGACACCAGCGCGATCGAGCCCGACGTCAACGAGTACAAGCTCTCCGCCCCCGGGGTCGGTGTGGTCCTGACGCTGGACGTCTCCGGGGGCGCGGGTCGGGAGGAGCTGCTGTCGACCACGAAGGTCAGCACCGAGACAGCCAAGGCGGCGGCCACGGCACCGCTCGGGACGCCGTACGACGACCAGGGCTGACTACATTGATCCCATGATCGACCGCAACCGGCTGTCCTCACTCCGCGCCGACGAGGAGGCCAGGTTCGTCGATCTGCATCCGCGTTCCGCGGCGCTCGCCGAGGAGGCGCGCGGTCCGCTGCTCTCCGGCGTCCCCATGCCCTGGATGACCCGATGGCCAGGCAGCTTCCCGCTCACCTTCGACACCGCGACGGGCGCCCGGCTCGTCGATGTCGACGGCCTCGAGTACGTCGACCTCTGCCTCGGCGACACCGGAGCCATGACCGGGCACGCGCTCCCCCAGGTCGCCGAGGCCGTCGCCGAACGATCCCGTGCCGGGCTCACCACGATGCTGCCGTCGACCGACGCCACCTGGTGCGCCCACGAGCTGGCCCGCCGGTTCGGACTGCCCCAGTGGCAGTTCGCGATCTCGGCGACCGACGCCAACCGGTTCGTCCTCCGCTTCGCCCGGCACCTCACCGGGCGTCCGCGGGTGGCCGTCATGGACTGGTGCTACCACGGCACCGTCGACGAGGCCTTCGCCGTGCTGGAGGGCGGCAAGGTCGTGCCCCGGCCCGGCAGCATGGGACCGCAGGTCGACCCGGCCATCACGACCGCGGTGCTGCCCTTCAACGACGTCGACGCGCTCGACCGCCGCCTGGCCGACGGCGACATCGCCTGCCTGCTGATGGAGCCCGCGCTCACCAACATCGGCATCGTGCTGCCCGAGGACGGCTACCTCGACGCGGTCCGCGAGATCACCCGCCGGCACGGGGTCCTGCTCGTGATCGACGAGACCCACACCCTGTGCGCCGGCCCCGGCGGCTGCACCGCCGCCTGGGACCTCGAGCCCGACTTCGTCGTCGTCGGCAAGGCGATCGGCGGCGGCGTCCCCGCGGCGGCGTACGGCGCGAGCGCGGAGGTGGCCGCCCGGCTCGCCGGCCCGATGAGCAAGCCCGAGATCGACGTGGCCGGCGTCGGGGGCACCCTCACCGCGAACGCGCTCTCCCTGGCCGCGGTCCGCGCCACCCTGTCGAGCTGCCTGCGGCAGGAGGACTTCGACGTCGCCATCCCCCTGGCCGAGCGGTTCACCGACGGCGTCGCCGGGGTCATCGCCGACCACGATCTGCCCTGGCATGTCCAGCGCCTCGGGTGCCGGGCGGAGTACTGGTTCTGCCCGCCGCCCAAGGACGGCGCCGCAGCCGCGGACGCCGTCGACGAGGACCTCGAGGCGTTCCTCCACCTCTGGGCGCTCAACCGCGGCATCCTGCTGACGCCCTTCCACAACATGGCGCTGTTCAGCCCGTTCCACACCACCGACGACGTCGACCGGCACACGCAGGTCTTCGGCGAGGCCATCGCTGCGCTCCAGCGCTGAACGAGCAGGAAATGCAGAACGGCCCCGGGCTCTGCCCGGGGCCGTTCGGATGGATCAGTCGATCACTTGGTGATCTTGGTGACCCGGCCGGCGCCGACGGTGCGGCCACCCTCACGGATCGCGAACCGCAGGCCCTCGTCCATGGCGATCGGCTGGATGAGCTCCACCGACATCTCGGTGTTGTCACCCGGCATGACCATCTCGGTGCCCTCGGGGAGGGTCACCACG
>DASSJR010000079.1:0-16666 GCA_035691135.1 Nocardioides sp.
CAGCCCCGAGACCATGTCGCGACCCCGGACCTCAGCCTCGGGCTCCTTGGTCAGGGGGAAGGCGGTGCCGAGGGTCATCTTGACCTCCTCGGCGGTGCGCTCCCCGAGCATGAGGGAGTGCTCCTTCTTCATCCAGCTGAGGATCGCCTGGTCGATGTCGTTGCCTGCGGTCCGGACGCTCAGGCTGCTGACGATGCCACCGAGGGAGATCACCGCCACCTCGGTCGTGCCGCCGCCGACGTCGACGACCATGTTGCCCGTGGCCTCGTGGACCGGGAGCGAGGCACCGATCGCGGCCGCCATCGGCTCCTCGATGATGTAGACCTGCCGCGCGCCGGCCTGGTAGCCCGCCTCCTTGACCGCCCGCTGCTCCACGGCGGTGATGCCGCTGGGCACGCACACGACCATCCGCGGCTTGGCGAAGTAGCGCCGTCGGTGGACCTGCTGGATGAAGAACCGCAGCATCTGCTCGGTCGCCTCGAAGTCGGCGATCACGCCGTCCTGGAGCGGCCGGATGGCGGCGATGTTGTCGGGGGTGCGGCCGATCATCCGCTTGGCCTCGTGTCCCACCGCGAGGATCTCACCGGTGCTCGCGTTCAACGCCACCACGCTGGGCTCGTCGAGGAGCACACCCTTGCCCCGGACATAGACCAACGTGTTGGCCGTACCGAGGTCCACGGCCATGTCCCGGCCGATGAAGCTGTTCGCCATGCCCGATGCCTCGCTGGTGCTCGCCCGGTGGAAGTGTGACCGGTGAAGGGACTGGGGGAAGGCGGTACGTCGCCCCCTCCGGCGTCGTACCCGGATCGAGCCTAAGAGCGGAGACGCCGGATCCCCGGCAGGACACGCGAGGGCTGGGCAGGGCGTGTCTCTCTGTCCCCGGCCGTCGCGAGCGTCGTCGACGCCAGCGTGCATGGTGGGCGGCGCAGCAGGCCATGGGACAAGGGACACACGCCCTTAGCGGATCTCGGGGTTGGGCTCCTCCTTGCGGAGCCAGGCCCCGCGCTGGTCCTCCGGCACCTCCACGCACCCGCCGGACACGTCGAGGCCGACGAAGGGTCCACCGGTGTGGACGAAGGACGCGGCGAGGTCGCCCTTGCGGGCGGCCAGCGTGGTGAACCCGTTGGGCTCCTCGCGGACATCCTCGACGGTGAACCCGGCGTTCTGGAGCACCGGCCGCAGCTTCTCGAGGTACGACGCCGCCGAGCCGGGCCCGGTGTCGATCCGCGCCTGGGCGAGGTAGTGGAAGGTCCGGAACTGCTCGGAGAACGACGACTCACACCCGCGAAATCCGCTGCTGCTGTTGCGGGTCGTGCCCGGCAGGTGCTTCTCCGCGGCGATCACCAGCTCGCGGGCCGCCAGCCGGACCTCGGTCCGCTGGTGTTCGAGGGTGCGGCTCGCGTCTTCAGCGTCCACCTCGTCCTTCCCTCCCCGGCAGCACGCACCAAGCGCCGCCAGCAGCATCAGCGTCAGCAGGGTGCGGGCCACGGTCATTTCCCGTCGGTGTCGGCGGCGGTCGGCCCGCGGTCGAACTCCGGGTCCTGCACACCGGCGTAGAACGGGTCGTGGACAGGCTCTGCGTGCTCGACCGCAGCGTAGTTGCCGTTGACGATCTGACTGATGTTGTAGAGCGACTCGGTGTCGTGGTCGAAGTACTTCGAGTGGTCGTCGAAGGCGTCGAGCCCGACGCCGTCATCGGCGCGGGTCGTCGACTCCGCTCTGAAGCGGTTGGCCCCGAAGTCGTCCTCCGCCGGGTCGTCGCCGAGCCCGGCCCCGAACACGGTCTCGCCGTGGATCCATCCGTGGTTGCCGAGGTTGGCGATGGGGTCGCGACTGTTGGCCCCGGCCCACACGTGGTCGGTGTCGACGCCGGTGTCGCCGGCGTTGGCGGTCTCGCCGCCGACCCCGGGGCTGCCGACGAACACGAGGTCGTCGACGGGGATGCCGTGGTCCTGGGCGGCGTGCCCGGTCGTGGTGGAGCCGTAGCTGTGCCCGATCGCGGTCAGGTGGGCCGGGTCACCGTCACGGGAGTCCCGCAGTCCGTCGAGGGTGTCGGCCAGGCGCTCGCCGCCGTGGGTCGCCATGTCCTCGGTGACGACACCGGCGGAGTCCCAGCCCTCGTCCCACGGCATGTTGTCGGGGGCGTCGTAGCCGATCCAGAACATCGACGCGTTGGTCTCGGTGGTCGCGAGGAACCGGCTCGACTCATAGAGCGTCAGTGCCCGTTCGGCCTGGTACGGAGCGCTCTCGCCCTCGGTGCCGAACCCGGGCACGACGACCGAGACGTTGTCGGCCGTGTCGAGGTTGCCCGCGGCCACGGCCACCGCGCCGTCGCGGTCGAACGCGGCGGGGTCGTAGAGGTAGAGCTGGCTCGACACCGGCTCCCGGGTGACCGGGTCGATGCCGGACTCGATGGTGTCGATGGCGTCACGGGTCGAGCGGGCGTTCTCGAGCATCTCCTCCTCACCCGCGGTGAGCAGGCCACGTTGCTCGAGGTACTCCCAGTCGGCGAGATCGCGGTCGAGCGCCACGTGGTTGGCCGCGTCCCGAGCCCAGGGCGGGATGCCGTCGCGGTTGCCGATGGCCCCCGGTGCGGCGGCGATCACGGCCTGCTGGTGCTCATGGGTGAGGGCGTCCCACCAGGCGTTGACCGCTCCGGGACCGGCTCCCGGGCCGGGCATGGCGGTGAGCGCGGCGTCGGCGGGGTCGGCGACACCGCCGTACCGCCGCTGGACCTGCTCGAGCCGGAGCACGCGGTCGAACGCCTCCCGCATCGCGATCTCCTCGGCGGCCAGGTCGCCCGACCAGGCGGTGAGGTCGTGCTCGAAGCCCTCGACCCGACGCCGGCAGTCGTCACATTCGGCCCGGACGAGGGGCACCTCCGTCTCGGTCGCGACGTGGGCGCGGGCCGACAGGACCTGGATGGCGTCGAAGAGGTGGATGCGTTCTTCGAGCAGGGTGGTCCTTCGCTCGACGAGGGCGGCCATCGCGTCGGCGTGGGCGTCGGCCCGGCGGGACACCGAGCGCAGCGCCAGCGACAGGGCGTCCGCGCGGCGGCCCAGGGGTCCGATCGATTCCCGGTAGGAGGTGGCGGCGAGGGCGTGCCAGTCGGCGATCCTGGCGTCGCCGGCCGCGAACGTGCCGAGGTCGTCGACCTGGGCTGCCGCGGCGAGCAGGTCGGCGGCGAAGGCACGGATCTCGCCGGGGTCGACCTGCAGGGGCGGCACCTGGCGTGGGGTCGGCGGCAGCCAGATCGTGCTCATGCGGGGTCCCCGGTGGAAGCGGAACGAAGTGAGCATTCCACTGGGGTGCTCATCGCTGCTCCCAGAGGTACCCCGTCAACCTCAGCAGGTCGGCGCCCACGCCCTGGTCCGTCGACATGTAGTCGGCCATCACCGCCCGCAGCCGGTCCGCGCACGACTCTGCCTCACCCGCGAGACCGGTGGTGTGCCGCTCCCAGGCGCTGGTGAACCGCGCCGCGACGCCCTCCACCGCGTTCGTGAATCCACCCGTGGGTGCGGCTCCGAGCTGGCCCGCCGCGGCGGACACGTCGAGGGCCTGCTCGTCCCAAGACCGCGAGACCCGACCGACGGACAGGGGGACGACCTCCATCAGGGCCTCACCAGCTCTCGGGCCCGGGCCCGGCCCACGGGTATCGGCCTCGAGCTCACCTCGAACAGGAGCGCGCCCGTGGCCTCGGCGTACGACGCTTGGACCCGGAGGGCGCCCCGCGCACCCGACAGTCGCTCAAGCGCGCCCGGAAGTAGCCGGATCCGCCAGCCTGCGGCCTCGAGTGCCCCCCGCAGTGCCACCAGCGCCCCGAACCCGTCAGGGGTCGTGGTGCTGGAGCGGGCGGAGGCGAGGACGGTGCCGTCGCCGGTCCCGTAGCGCCACCGGGCCGTCGGCGTCGCGGAGGCCCGCGGCCCGATGGCGTCCCAGGCGAGTTCCGCCGTGGTCGCCACCTGGTCCAGGGTCGCGGCCTCCTGCCCCTCGTCGAGAGGCTCCACCCGCGGGGTCGGCTCCGCGGCCGGGAGGAGGACGATGTCGACGTCGGGGTGCCGTCGCCGGACCGGCGTGAAGAAAGCGTCGAGGGGAGGGTCCGAGGGTTGCAGCTTCATGCGGCAAACGCTGCCCTCGTGGCTGATGCCCGAAACCGCGGGTCGGCCGCCTGTGGACCGACCACTTCTCAAGTCGTCAGCGTGGCCTTCGGACGTACGACGCAGAACTCGTTCCCTTCGGGATCGGCCAGGACATCCCACGACTCGGCTCCGGCCTGACCGATGTCGACTCGCCGAGCTCCGAGGGAGATCAGCCGCTCGATCTCGGCTTCTCGGTCGTGGGCCTCTGTCGTCAGGTCGAGGTGGACGCGGTTCTTGGAGGTCTTGTCGTCCGGGGAGGGCATGAAACAGAGCCCGATCGGCGCCGAGTCGTCGGCGCCGACGACGATCTCCCGCTCACGGCTCGACAGCACTCGCCAGCGCAGCGCCTCCGCCCAGAAGTGGGCCAGCGCCGGGAGGTCGCGCGCATCGATCACGATGTGGTGCATCCGAAGTGGCACAGACACAGTCTGCTCTCCACGGCAGCCACGCCAGATCGATCATCGAGGTCATGGGACGTCATCCGGAGGGCAGGGGGTGGGCACGGCCGTATGACGTCCTGGCGGCCACCCGCATCTCGGCGCACTCGGCACGCAACCCGGTGGGCTCACCCGCCGTCGAGCGCAGTTCGCAGCGCGGCGGCGAACCCGTCCGGGTCGCCACGCTGGCCGAACTCCCCGCCCAGGAAGCCACCGTGGTGGCTGGGAAACATGGTCAGCTCGACCCCGAGCCGGTCCGCGAAGGCCGCGGCGCCGCGGGCGGCCATCTCGCCCTCCGACTCGACTCCGGCAGCGATCACGACCTTCGTCGAAGCACCCTCCAGCGCGCTCAGATCAGGTTCGTACTGCGGGATGGTCCTGATGCTCTGACCGAGCATCGGGTCGTCGCGGCTGCCGTTGTCCTCGGTGGGCAGCCCGAAGGCGGAGGGGTCGGGCCCGGGCTTGTCGGCGTAGGTCGCCGGCAATTCGCCCTTGTGCTGGACGAGGGCGATGAACTTCGCCATCGCCGGCCCCATCCCCTGGCTCTGGTAGGTGTCGTGGATGTCGTCGCAGGCCGCGAACAGCGGCTCCCGGTCGGGCAGCACGGAAGCCAACGGCGGCTCGTGGGCGACGAGGGTGTCCACTTGCTCCGGGTGCCGCGCCACCAGGGCCAGGGCATTGACGGCACCCCCGCTGCTGCCGAACAGGTCCACCGGGCCGACTCCCAGCGCCTCGATCACCCGATGCAGGTCTTCGGCGTGGTCGTCCGGCGTGAGCGGCCCGTCAGCCCGGGCTCCGGCGCTGCGGCCGACCGGGCGGGGGTCGTAGGTCACGACCGGCCGGTCGGTGAAGTGGGACGCGAGCGTCCCGAAGCCGGTCGCATCCATCGGGTATCCGGCCAGCACCAGCACCCGGTGCGGTCCGTCGGCGCCGAGCTCGCCGCGGACGTCGTACTGCACGGTCCCGCCGGGGACCTCGAGTGTGTGGGTCTGCGTCTCGGCCATCGCTGCCATCCTCCCGGATCGTCGCCTGGGTCTGTGGACCGGAGGTCCGTCCGAAACTCATCGGAGACCGTGGGACCAGGCGCCACCGTCGCCTCCATGCGCCATCACGATGGTCCGCGGAGTGGGGCTGTCGTGGGAGTGCATGATGCGCGCACGGCTTCGGCCCAGAACTGGACCCGTAATCGGCGTAGCATCTCCTCCATGAGCCGGATGAGCGCTGCCGCGGCAGGCTTCCGGCTCGCGGTGGCGTTGCTGGTGGGCGCAGCGCTCGCCTCGCTGATGCCGTCGCTCGGTGCGACGGTGGACTCATCATCCGCGGCCGTGCTGTTGGGTCTGGTGGTGGCGACCGCCGCGATGGTGGTCTTCGGCCGCAGCGTCGCGATGACGCCGCCCGGGGTGGTCGCTCTTCGGTCACCTACCGTGGACGAGGCGCCCCAGGTCCTGGCCGGACGCGTCACCGATCCCCTCCACCACCCGATCCGACCGCGCGCTCCTGGTCTGGTCTGACCCTCGTCCTTCCGGCGAGGCCTCAGGTCCAGAAACCACTCATCCAGGAGTACCCATGTCCCTGCTCGACCCCGTGTCCCACGCCCTCGCTGCCCTGATCGCAGCCACCCACCTCGGCCTGACCCATCTCGGCGCCGACCCCGCCGCCGGAACCACCTGGCTGCTCTGCATCGCCGTTGTCGTCGTCACCGTCCGCCTCGCCCTCCTCCCCCTGGTCGTGCATGGCGTCCGCGTAGCTCACGCCTCCGCCCGGGCGCGACCGCAGCTGCAGGACCTCGCCAGGCGGCACCGCAACCGGCAGGACCTCGACAGTGCGCGCCGGCTCGTGGAGGAGCGCCGCCGCATCGCCGCCGAGCACGGGATGCCACGGCTCGGCTTCCTCCCCATGATGTTGCAGATCCCGATCTGGTGGGCGCTCTACCACCTGGTGACCGATGTCGCCGCAGGTGTCCCGGCTGGGGCGATGGGCACGGAGCTCGTCGCGTCCTTGGGTGCGGCCACTCTGCTCGGTGTCCCACTGGCCCAGCGGGGCTACCTGGGCTTGGGAGCAACGCACCTCGCCGGCGTCGCCGGCCTGGCCGTGGCGGCGGCCGGGCTCGCCTACGTCACTCAGAGGTACCTGGTCGCAAACAACACGGTGACCGAGGGTCTGCCCGAGGCCCTGGCCACGGCACAGCAGTGGCTCCCGGCGCTCTCGGCCGTGGGTTTGATCGCGGCTGGAGGTTTCGTCCCCGTGGCGCTCCTGGCGTACTGGGTGTGCAACTCGGTGTGGACCCTCGCTCAGTCGGCGGTCATCTACCGCTGGTTCCCGACACCAGGCTCGCCGGCGGCGCTCCGCGCCGGAACCGGGGCAGGAGGACCTCGAGACCCGCATCGATGATCGGGTCGAGCAGGAACACCCGGGCTACCTCACCTCAGAGGTCGGGGAACCAGAGCGCGAGCTCACGCTCGGCCGACTCGGCCGAATCGGAGCCGTGGACGAGGTTCTCGCGGTTGGAGAGTGACAGGTCTCCGCGGATGGTGCCCGGGGCCGCCTTGCGGCCGTCGGTGGCGCCGGCGATGGCGCGCACGACCGCGATCGCCTCGTCACCTTCGAGCACCATCGCCACCAGCGGGCCACTGGTCACGAAGTCACGCAGCGGCGGGTAGAAGTCCCGCTCCACGTGCTCGGCGTAGTGCTGGTCGGCCACCTCGCCGTCGATGGTGCGAAGCTCCATCCGCACGATGCTCAGCCCCTTGGCCTCGAAGCGGGACAGGACCTCGCCGATGAGGCCGCGACGGACCGTGTCGGGCTTCAGCAGAACCAGGGTGCGCTCACTCATGTCGGGGTCCCCGCGGAATCCGAGCGTAGCGAGCGATTTCGTGGGGTGAGTCTCATGCGGAGGACCCTATCGAGGGGGTTTGGAGTCAGGCGGAGTCGGCCTCGTGCGCGGCGTACGCCGCGGCCCGCTCGCGCTCGATTTTGCGGCCCAGGAAGGTCGCGGTCCCCCAGAGCAGCGCGAAGATCGCGCCGAGCAGGAACATCATCGGGATCAGGAAACCCATGCCGATCGCCGCGAGCTGGATCACCCAGCCGGCGCCGTAGGCCCACTCGGAGCGGAGCAGACCGGCCAGGACAAGGCAGGCCAGCGTGAGACCGAGCCCCAGCGCGAGTGCGGTCGGGGTGGAGACGTCGGTGAGCGTGATCATCACCGGTGTGGTGAGTCCGAGGGTGATCGCCTCCAGGGAGAGCACGGCGGCACACATCCCGCGGCGGGGCGACCTGGCCTCGCTCTCGCTCATGCGGGCTTCCCCGGGGTGATCACGAGCGCCCTCTCAGCATGGTGCGCGCCTCGCCGGCGGTGATCACCGAGCCGGTCACCAGGACGGCACCGGAGCCCACCCCGCCACCGAACACCGCTCCCGCCTCCGCAAGGGTGGCGGCCTGGTCGATGGCATCCGCGAGGCTGTGTGCGACGGTCACCCGGTGGTCGCCGTAGATTTCGCGGGCAGTTTCGGCGAGGACCTCGGCGGGCATCGCCCGGTGCGTGGAGTTCTGGGTGCAGATCAGGTGCGCGAAGTGCGGCTCGAACGCGGCCAGCACACCCTCGGCGTCCTTGTCGGCCATCACGCCCACCACGCCGATCAGCGGCGAGAAGGTGAAGGAGTCCTCGAGCGCGGCGGCGGTGGCCTCGGCCCCGTGGGGATTGTGGGCCGCGTCGAGCAGGATGGTCGGGCTGCGCCGGATGACCTCCAGCCGGGCAGGCGAGGTCACCTCGGAGAAGGCCGCCCTGACGATCTCGGCGTCGAGCGGCTGCGAGCCGGCGAACGACTCCACGGCTGCCAGGGCCACGGCGGCGTTCTGCGCCTGGTGGGCGCCGTGGAGCGGCAGGAAGACGTCGTCGTACGTCGCCCGCAGCCCCTGAAGCGACAGCAACTGGCCGCCGACGCCCGGGACGCGGGACACGACTCCGAACTCGGCGCCCTCCCGGACCACAAGGGCGTCCACCTCGACCGCCCGGCGAAGCAGCACCTCCGCGACCTCGGGCGACTGACCCGCCAGGACGGCGACCGAGCCCGGCTTGATGATCCCGGCCTTCTCGGCGGCGATGGCGGCCGGTGTCTCGCCGAGGTATCGCGCGTGGTCGACCGCGACGGGCAGCACGACCGCGACCGCGGCGTCGGCGACGTTGGTGGCGTCCCACGAGCCGCCCATGCCGACCTCGACCACGGCCACCTCGACCGGGGCCTCGGCGAACGCGGCGTAGGCCATGGCGACGACGGTCTCGAAGAACGACAACGGGTGCTCCTGGGCCGCGTCCACGAGGTGGATGTAGGGAGCCACGTCGTTGAACGCCCGCACGAACTGCTCGTCGTCGAGGGGCTCGCCGTCCAGGGAGATCCGCTCACTCATCCGCTCCACGTGGGGCGAGGTGAAGCGGCCGGTCCGCAGCTCGAGCCCACGGAGCAGCGCGTCGATCATCCGCGAGGTGGAGGTCTTGCCGTTGGTGCCGGTCAGGTGGATCACCGGGAAGGACCGTTGCGGGTCGCCGAGCAGCTCGGTGAAGGCCCGGATCCGGTCCAGGGAGGGCTCCAGCCTGGTCTCGGGCCAGCGGGAGAGCAGCGCGTCCTCGACCTCCGCAAAGGTCTCGGCGAGCCGCGGCGCGGCGGGACTCACCTCGACTGGCTCAACAGGACGATCGCTCATGACCTGTCGAGTCTAGAGAAGCCTCCGGCGGCGGAAGAAACGGCGGCGGATGTCAGCCCGCGAGCGCCACGTCCTCGGCGGCCAGGCTGGTCGGCTCGCTCAGCGTCGCCACGTAGTGCACGAACCTCAGGTCACGCGCGATCGGCTCCAGGTACAGCGAGAACACGGCCGCGCCGCCGCGAAGCCGGTAGAAGTCCGGCAGCAGCTCCTGACCGGCCGGACCGGTCAACCGCACCTCGAAGTGCGACAGTCCCTCGCACTCCCACGGCGTGGACAGGCTCTCCAGCATCAGGACCGTGTCCGTGACCAGGCGGCACGGCTCGGGCACGACGGCCAGCTCGTGGCCGAGGTGCTGGTGCAGGTTGCGGTACGACGGTGCGGTGTACGACGTGATCATGGTTCCCCCGATCTCCCATTCCGGACCACGATCCCCCTCGCGGCCCACGGCGTCCCGTGATCGGTCGGATATGACCCCCCTGCACTACCTCGAACCAGCCGTTCGGACGTCGACCGGAACTGGTTCGCGGCGGGAGCGGCCACACCCGTAACATTTCGCGCATGACCGAGACCCAGCAACAGCCTGTCCAGAGCTCGACGACGCCCGCCCGGCGTGCCGTCGTCGTACCGGACAAGCCGGCGCTGGAGGGCCTCGAGAAGACGTGGGCCGCACGCTGGAGGGCCGACGACACCTACCGCTTCGACCGCTCCCAGCCCCGGGAGAACGTCTACTCGATCGACACTCCCCCACCGACGGTCTCGGGGAGCCTGCACGTCGGCCACGTGTTCTCCTACACCCACACCGACCTGGTCGCGCGCTTCCAGCGGATGCGCGGCAAGTCCGTCTTCTACCCGATGGGCTGGGACGACAACGGCCTGCCGACCGAGCGCCGGGTGCAGAACTACTACGGCGTGCGCTGCGACCCGTCCCTGCCCTACGACGAGGACTTCACGCCCCCGGAGAAGCCCGACCCCAAGCGCCAGGTGCCGATCAGCCGACCCAACTTCGTCGAGCTCTGCGAGCAGCTGATCGAGAAGGACGAGGAGATCTTCGAGGAGCTGTGGCGCACGGTCGGTCTCTCGGTCGACTGGAAGGAGCACTACACGACCATCGGCCCGAAGGCACAGCTGGTCAGCCAGGTCGCCTTCCTGCGCAACTTCGCCCGGGGCGAGGCCTATCTCTCCGACGCACCGACCCTGTGGGACGTCACGTTCCAGACGGCGGTCGCCCAGGCCGAGCTCGAAGCCCGCGAGTACGCCGGCCACTACCACCGCGTCGCCTTCCACCGCACGGACGGGTCAGCCGTCCATGTCGAGACCACTCGCCCCGAGCTGATCCCGAGCGTGGTCGCCCTGATCGCCCACCCCGACGACGATCGGTACGCCGACCTGTTCGGCCAGACCGTGACCTCGCCGGTGTTCGGGGTCGAGATCCCGGTCGTCGCGCACCACCTGGCCGAGCCCGACAAGGGCGCCGGCATCGCGATGTGCTGCACGTTCGGCGACCTGACCGACGTCATCTGGTGGCGCGAGCTCGACCTCCCGGTGCGGACCCTGATCGGCCGCGACGGGCGGATGTCACGCGAGACCCCCGAGTGGCTCGCCGCCGAGACCGCTGCCGCGGCCTACGAGGAGCTCAAGGGCAAGACCGCGTTCTCCGCCCGCGAGGCGATGGTCGCCAAGCTCCGGGACACCGGCGACCTCGAGGGCGAGCCGACCCCGACCCAGCGGATGGCGAACTTCTACGAGAAGGGCGACAAGCCGCTCGAGATCGTGGCGACCCGGCAGTGGTACATCCGCAACGGTGGCCGCGACGCCTCCCTGCGCGCGGAGATGCAGGAGCGCGGGGCCGAGATCGAGTGGGCGCCGGCCCACATGAAGCATCGCTACGACAACTGGGTCGGCGGCCTCCACGGCGACTGGCTGATCTCGCGGCAGCGCTTCTTCGGCATCCCCTTCCCGGTCTGGTACCCCCTCGACGACGACGGCGAGCCCGACTACGACCACCCCCTTCTTCCCCGCGAGGACGAGCTCCCGCTCGACCCGTCCACCAGGGCGCCGCAGTGCTACACCGAGGATCAGCGGGGCAAGCCGGGCGGGTTCGTCGGAGACCCCGACGTCATGGACACCTGGGCCACTTCGTCGCTGACCCCCCACATCGCCGGGGGGTGGGAGACCGACGACGACCTGTGGCAGCGGGTCTTCCCGATGGACCTCTGCACCCATGCCCACGACATCATCCGCACCTGGCTGTTCTCACGGGTCGTCCGGGCCCACTACGAGAACCACGTCGCCCCCTGGCGACATGCGCTGATCTCGGGCTTCATCGTCGACCCGGACCGCAAGAAGATGTCGAAGTCCAAGGGCAACGCCGTCGTCCCCTCCGACGTGCTGGCGAAGTACGGCGCGGACGCCGTCCGCTGGCGCGCCGCGATGGCGCGGCCGGGCCTCGACTCGCCGTTCGACGAGAGCCAGATGAAGGTCGGGCGCAGGCTGGCGATGAAGGTGCTCAACGCCTCGAAGTTCGTCCTCGGCGGGGTCGGCGCCAGCTCCCTCGACCACTTCGCGGTGAGCGAGCCCGTCGACTGCGCCCAGCTGGCCCGGCTGGAAAGGGTCGTCGAGCGCGCCACCGAGGCTTTCGAGGCCTACGACTACACCACCGCGCTGGAGGTCACCGAGAAGTCGTTCTGGGAGTTCTGCGACGACTACCTGGAGCTGGTCAAGGAGCGGGCCTACGCCGAGGACGGCGGCGCCCCGACTGCCTCGGCCCGGGCGACGCTGGCGATCGCGCTCGACGTCCAGCTCCGCCTGCTGGCGCCGTTCCTCCCCTATGTCACCGAGGAGGTCTGGTCGTGGTGGCAGGAGGGCTCGATCCACCGCGCACCCTGGCCGGTCTCCGGCGACCTGGGCGCCGCTGCCGCTGCCGACCCGGCGATCGTGGACGCCGTCGCAGCCGCCCTGATCGGCATCCGGGGGACGAAGTCGCAGGCCAAGGTCTCCATGCGGGCCGCGCTGTCGCGGGTCGAGATCACCGGGCCGACCGACCAGATCGCGGGCGTCGCGTCCGCGGCCGAGGACCTCCGGAAGGCCGGGAAGATCACCGGCGAGCTCGTGTTCACCACCGACCCGGACGCCGACGGCATCACCGTCGAGGCAGAGCTCGCCGAGACGTCGCACGAATGACGCGGCTCGTCGCTGTGCACGGTGCGCTCAAGGCGCGTCAGTGGTGGCCGTGCTCCTTGGCGTGACGCGGGCCGTGGCTGTTCTTGGCGTGGCTGTTCTTGGCGTGGCTGTTCTTGGCGTGGCTGTTCTTGGCGTGGCTGTTCTTGGCGTGGCTGTTCTTGGCGTGGTCGAACTCGCCGTGGTCGGACCCGGCGTGGCCCTTCGGCCCGTGGCCACTCGGGGCGTCGTCGCCCCTCGCACCCGCGTGCCCATGCCCGTGACCCTCGGTCGCGCGGCCATGGCCGTGCCCCGCGGCCGCCTGGTTCTTCCCGAGTCCCTTGCCGTGATCCTCGCCCGCGTGGCCGTTGCCTTCCCCACCGACGGCCGCACCGCCGGGCCCGCCCTGCGCACCACCCGCCGGGGCGCCGCTGCCTTGGTTGTTTCCCGCCTTGGGTGCCAGGGGGCTGCCGTTCCCCTTGCTTACACCGGGGCCCCCCGCCTGGGTGCTGTCTCCGCCCTGGGGGGCCGGAGCGGTCGGGACGGGTCCGCTGTCGCTGCCCGCCGCGGGCGTCGGGACCGGCGCAGGGGCCGTCGTCTCCGGACTGTCACTGGCGGAGGGACCTACCGGGGTGGTGTCCGTCCCGTCGGCTGAGTCGACCTCGGGCTCGGGCTCGGGCGCCGGCGCTGCCTCGATCTGCTCGCCCGGCTCGACGACGTAGAGAGGTTCGTGCAGCAGCGGAGTGCCGGCCAACACGTCGGAGGCGCCGCCGCGGATCGCGTCGACGACGTCCTGCGCCCGGAGGGCGTTCGTGAACACGACTCCAGCCACGATCGCCACCACGACGAACGCGAGCAGGGGTCGCAGATGCTGGCCAGTCACAGTGGGCCTTTCAGGGGGTTGGCCCGACCTTCAGGGGTGCCCCGGCTTCTTGGGGCTGGCCCCATTGTCACTTCGAAACTCGTGTTAAGGGAGTGTTGTGACAGGAAATGACCTGAAGTGACTACTCGTTGGACATCGGCGTAGCGCGTCTGGTAGTGCTCAGGGAGATTCGCAGGAGCGCACCGTCAGGTACGTCCCGAAGCAGTCGTCGAGTCCCGGTCCGCCCGCGGCGGTGTCCTGACCCGGGCCGCCCACCAGCTGGTCGGGTCCGCCGCCTCCGACGAGACGGTCGGCGCCCGCGCCTCCGAAGAGGTCGTCGTTGCCGGCACCGCCGAGCAGCGTGTCGTTGCCTCCTGCGCCATCGAGTCCGTCGCGGCCGTCACTACCGACCAGCCGGTCGTCGCCTGGGCCGGCGCAGATCTCGTCCCGGCCGCCCAGGCCGCGGATCACGTCGTTGCCGCCGAGGGCGACGATGGAGTCCTGGCCGGCCGTTCCCCGGATCACGTCGGCCCCGGCGGTCCCGGTCCTCGTGACCACCTCACCGTGACAGGTGTTGGGGGCGCTGACCGCGGTACCGATCGCGGCGAAGGTCAGGGGCACGCCCAGGGCGATCACGATCGCCGTCCGTTGCGCGAGCCTTGCTGCAGTGATGGTGTTCATCGCGTTCCCTCCGTGTGTCCGGCGGTCCGCGTGAGACGTGGGGCCGGTCAAGCTCTGTGTTGCCTCGATTGTGCGCGCCGGGAGGGGCGGACCGGCAAGTGGACGAACGTCGTAGTACCGCGTTCAACCAGGTGGGTCGGAGGCTCCGT
Organism: Nocardioides sp.; assembly: GCA_035691135.1. Classification (GTDB taxonomy): domain Bacteria; phylum Actinomycetota; class Actinomycetes; order Propionibacteriales; family Nocardioidaceae; genus Nocardioides. Next base: position 14,123 of record DASSJR010000079.1, read on the forward strand.
CGCTCGGGTTTGCTGTCGGCCCACCGGGTTTCGACAGGCGCGGTCGCGAGCTCCTGCGTCGCTCGCGCGCGCTGCTCAACCTCGCATGACGACGGGACGACCGGCTCCGCCGGTCGTCCCGGTCATGCAGACTTCTTCTTCTCGGCCTTGCGGGGGACCAGGGTGGGGGCGACCTCGTCGGCAACGACCTCGCGGGTCACGATCACCTTGCCGATGTCGCCGCGGGACGGGACGTCGTACATCACGTGGAGGAGGACCTCCTCGATGATCGCGCGCAGACCGCGCGCGCCGGTGCCCCGCTCCATGGCCTTCTCCGCGATCGCGGCCACCGCGTCGTCGTTGAACTCGAGCTCGACCCCGTCGAGCTCGAAGAGGCGTTGGTACTGCTTGACGAGGGCATTGCGCGGCTCGGTGAGGATCTGGACCAGGGCCTCGACGTCGAGCTTGTTGACGCTGGCGATGAGCGGGAGTCGGCCGATGAACTCTGGGATCAGGCCGAACTTCGTGAGGTCTTCGGGTCGCACGAGGGCGAGCAGGTCGTCGGAGTCGCGCTCCGCGACGCCACGCACCTCGGCCGTGAAGCCCAGCGTCTTCTTGCCCACCCGCTGCTCGACGATGTTTTCGAGCCCCGCGAAGGCACCGCCCACGATGAAGAGGATGTTGGTGGTGTCGATCTGGATGAACTCCTGGTGGGGGTGCTTGCGCCCACCCTGGGGAGGCACCGACGCCGAGGTGCCCTCGATGATCTTGAGCAGCGCCTGCTGCACGCCCTCACCCGAGACGTCGCGGGTGATGGAGGGGTTCTCCGCCTTGCGCGCGACCTTGTCGATCTCGTCGATGTAGATGATCCCGGTCTCGGCCTTCTTGACGTCGTAGTCGGCCGCCTGGATCAGCTTGAGCAGGATGTTCTCGACGTCCTCACCGACATAGCCGGCCTCGGTCAGCGCCGTCGCGTCGGCGATAGCGAACGGGACGTTGAGCATGCGGGCCAGCGTCTGCGCGAGATAGGTCTTGCCGCAGCCGGTGGGACCGATGACGAGGATGTTGGACTTGGCGACCTCGACGATCTCGTCCTTGCTGTGCTTGCCGCCGATGGCCTGGATCCCGGCCTGGACCCGCTTGTAGTGGTTGTAGACCGCCACGGCGAGAGACTTCTTGGCCTGCTCCTGCCCGATCACGTAGGAGTTCAGGAACTCGAAGATCTCCTTGGGCTTGGGCAGCTCGTCGAGGGAGACCTCGCCGCCCTCACTGAGCTCTTCCTCGATGATCTCGTTGCAGAGGTCGATGCACTCGTCGCAGATGTAGACGCCCGGACCGGCGATGAGCTTCTTGACCTGCTTCTGACTCTTCCCGCAGAAGGAACACTTCAGCAGGTCGCCACCGTCACCGATTCGTGCCACGGGCGATCATCCTCCGGTCGGTCCGACGTCGTTGTGCTCAACTCCCCGACGGTACCTCGCGCCGGCCGCTTTGGCTGGCTGACACGAGGAACTCGCCGGGCTCATCCTGCGAGCGCGGGGGTGCCCTTGAGCGACTCGAGCACAGCGTCGATCAGGCCGTACTCGACCGCACCCTCAGCAGTCAGGATCTTGTCACGCTCGATGTCCTTGCTGACCTCTTCGACCGACTTGCCGGAGTGGTCACTGATCATCTTCTCGAGAAGCTCGCGCATCCGCAGGATCTCGTTGGCCTGGATCTCGATGTCGGAGGTCTGGCCGAAGGTGCCCTCGGTATAGGGCTGGTGGATGAGGATTCGGCTGTTGGGCAGCGCGAGCCGCTTGCCGGTGGTCCCCGCCGCCAGCAGGATCGCTGCCGCCGAGGCGGCCTGTCCGATGCACACGGTCTGCACGTCGGGCTTGATGAACTTCATCGTGTCGTAGACCGCGGTCAGCGCCGTGAACGAGCCGCCGGGGCTGTTGATGTAGATGCTGATGTCCTGGTCGGGGTTCATCGACTGCAGGCACAGCAGCTGGGCGATGACGGCGTTGGCGACGTCGTCGGAGATGGGGGTGCCGAGGTAGATGATGCGGTCCTCGAACAGCTTGGCGTAGGGGTCGATCCGGCGGAAGCCGTAGGACGTGCGCTCTTCCCATTGCGGGATGTAGTAGTTCATGTTCGTCGTCCCTCTCAGTCCTTGGCCCGGGCCGGGCGGCCTTCGTCGGCGGCCTCGCGGGCGCTCGTGATCACCTGGTCGATGAAGCCGTAGTCGAGCGCCTGGTCGGCGGTGAACCACCGGTCGCGGTCGGCGTCGGCGATGACCTGGTCGAGCTCCTGGCCGGTGTGCTGGGAGATCAGCTCGAGCAGGACCTTCTTGATGTGAAGGGACTGCTGGGCCTGGATCTTGATGTCGGAGGCGGAGCCACCCATGCCGGAGGACGGCTGGTGCATCATGATGCGGGCGTGCGGGAGGGCGTAGCGCTTGCCCTTGGTCCCGGCGCAGAGCAGGAACTGTCCCATCGACGCCGCCAGCCCCATCCCGACCGTCGCCACGTCGTTGGGGATGTAGTTCATCGTGTCGTAGATCGCCATGCCGGCGTCGACCGA
>DASSJR010000080.1:0-10797 GCA_035691135.1 Nocardioides sp.
GGCCACCGCCGCCTGCGGGGTCACCCCGCACCCCCAGAACACCGGCACCTCACCCGGCCGCACCTCCACCGGGTCGCCGTAGTCCGGACGTCCCAGGTCGGCGATGCCGATCGCCGCGGGATCGCCGACGTGAAGCGGCGCGCCGTGGACGTCGGGGTAGCGGGCGGTGACCCGGACCGCTGTCGCGATGTCACCGGAGGGGACCGGCCGCATCGACACCACGAGCGGGCCGCCAAGGCGGCCGGCGGGCCGGGTCGGGACGTTGGTGGCGTACATGGGCACGTTGACGCCCTGCTCGATGTGGCGAACCGGGACCCCGGCGTCGAGCAGAGCGACCTCGAAGGTGAAGCTGCAGCCGATCAGGAATGCCACCAGATCCTGCTGCCAGTGCGAGACGACGTCGTCGGGCTCGTCGACCAGCTCGCCGTCGCGGAAGACGCGGTACGCCGGCACGTCCGTGCGCAGGTCACCACCCATCAGCGGGGTGGACACCGCACCGGCGTCGCCCACGTCGAGCAGGGGACAGGCCTTGGGGTTCCGGTGCGCGAACAGCAGCATGTCGTAGGCGAGGTCGGCCGGTACCGCGATCAGGTTGGCCTGGGTCCAGCCGCTGCACCAGCCCGCGGTCGGTGTCCGCAGCCCGGCGCGGAACATCGCACGCGCCTCCGTCGGCGACAGCCCTCGCCGCTGGTCACGGTCAGGCACGGTGGGCGGTCTCACCGGGACCCGGCCACCGACTCGTGCCGCTGTCCGGCCAGGCGCGGTGCGCTGACCTGGCGGAAACGCAGAGTCTGGTCGGGCCGGGCCTGTGCCAGCCTCGACAGGTCGGCGGTGTGCACGACCGCGATGACGGGATAGCCACCGGTGATGGGGTGATCGGCGAGGAAGAGCGTGGGCTGACCGTTGTGAGGCACCTGCAGCGAGCCGGCGATCGTGCCCTCGCTCGGTAGCTCCCGCTTCCGACGCTGCTCCAGCACCGGTCCGGTGAGCCGGATCCCGATCCGGTTGCTCCTCGACTCGACCGTCCACTTCGAGTCGAGCAGCAGCTCGACCGCTTCGTCGGTGAACCAGTCGTCCCGTGGGCCGAGCACCACCCGCAGCACCAGCTCCTCGCCGGTGGGCGTGGACAGCGGCACCGCGTCGACGACCGGCACGTCGGTGTCGGGCGGGGCCCCCACGTCGAGATCGTCGCCGTCGGCCAGTGGCGCGCCGATGCCCGCCAGCAGGTCGGTGCTGGCGGAGCCGAGGACCCGATCGGCCAGCACGCCACCGCGCACGGCCAGATAGCTGCGGACGCCGTACCGCGGAGAGCCCAGCTGCACGGTCGCGCCCGCGGGGACCGACACCGCGCAGCCCAGTCCCGCGCCGGCTCGACCCACCGTCACCGACACCGGGGCACCGGTGACCGCGAGCACCACCGGACGGCGCGCGGTCAGGCGCAGCCCGCCGAACGTGACCTCGAGACCGGGCGCCCCTTCGGGGTTCCCGACCAGTCGGTTGGCGAGCTTGAGTGCCCGCGGGTCCAGGGCACCGGATTCGGGCACGCCCAGGGAGGCGAGCCCGGGGCGACCGAGGTCCTGGACGGTCGTGAGCGGCCCGGCCTCGTCCACGTGGAGCGTCACCTTGCTCATGGCGCGGCCCGGACGAACGTGACGCGGGTGCCGGGTGCCAGGAGGGCGGGCTGTTCGCGGTCAGGGTTCCAGAGCGGAGCCTCGGTGCGACCGATCAGCTGCCAACCGCCGGGCGACTCCCTGGGGTAGGCGCCGGTGAACTCGCCGGCCAGCCCGACCGATCCTGCCGGGACCTTGGTGCGCGACTCGTCGCGACGCGGCACCGACAGACGCTTGTCGCCGCCGACCAGGTACCCGAAACCGGGCAGGAAGCCGGTGAAGGCGACCGTCCACTCCGCCTCGGTGTGCAACCGCACCACCTCGTCCTCGGACAGCCCGGTGAGCTCGGCCACGTCGGCGAGGTCGGGGCCGTCGTAGTAGACCTCGATCTCCACCTGCGGACCTTCGTCGCTGGTGTGGTGGGTGACGTCGAGCTGGGCCAGCCGCTCGGCGACGCGACTCAACCCGCCCACGACCGGATGGCACCGCACGAGCACGGTGCGCGCCGCCGGTACGACGTCGAGCACGTCGGCCAGCCCGCCGCCGTCACGTTCGGCGTCGATCGCTGACCTGAGGGCGAGGACCTCGGAGAGGTCGTCGAGCTCGGCCAGCAGGGCTGCGTCCCCGCACGGCAGCAATCTCATCGACGGTCGTCGGCCACGAACGGCCGCAGCGTCACGTCCGCCTCGGTGAGCGCGCGGCGTACCGCCGTCGCGAGCGCGGTGGCCCCAGGGGTGTCGCCGTGCACGCAGATCGAGTCCGCGTCCACCTCGACGATGCTTCCGTCGATCGCCTCCACCCGGCCGTCCTTGACCATCGCCACACAGCGCTCTGCGACCACGTCCGCATCGGTGAGCACCGCGCCGGGTTCGCGGCGTGAGACCAGGGTTCCCTCGGCGGTGTAGGCCCGGTCGGCGAACGCCTCGGTGTGCACGGGCAGTCCCGCTTCCTCGGCCAGGGCGAGGAAGCGAGATCCGGACAGACCCAGCACCGGCAGAGAGGGATCGAAGGCGACCACGGCCTCGACGACCGCGGCGGCCTGCTCCTCGTGACGCACGATCGTGTTGTAGAGCGCGCCGTGCGGCTTGACGTAGCGCACCCGGTCACCGGCCGCCCGCGCGAAGGCCGCGAGGGCACCGAGCTGGTAGAGCACATCCGCGGTCAGCTCGCCCGGAACCACGTCGATGAAGCGCCGGCCGAAGCCCGGCAGGTCTCGGTAGCCGACGTGGGCCCCGATCGCGATCCCCCGCTGCGCCGCCCAGCCGCACATGTTGCGCATCTGGGTGGGATCGCCGGCGTGGAACCCGCACGCCACGTTGGCGCTGGTGACAACGTCGAGCATCGTCTCGTCATCCCCCATCGGCCAGGGCCCGAAGCCCTCGCCGAGGTCACTGTTGAGGTCGATGGCGGCGTTCATCAGAACAGCTGACCCAGCTCGGTCAACGACATGTAGCCGAGGTAGACCGTGGTCACCCACGCCAGTGCGCCGACGGCGATCAACCAGCGCGGGTACTTGTAGCCGTGCATCAGGTCGGTGCGCCGGGCAGCGACCCACAGCAGCAGGCCCAACCCGACCGGGAGGATCAGGCCGTTGAACGCACCCGCGAAGATCAGCAGGTTGACGGGCGTCGTCTCGAGCACGATGAAGATCGACGTCGAGACCACGATGAAGCCGACCACGACCCAGCGCTCCCAGTGGGTGACCCAGGCGCCGAACACCTTGAGGAAGGAGGTCGAGGTGTAGGAGGCACCGATCACAGACGTGATCGCGGCGCACCAGATCACGGCCCCGAAGATGACCTGGCCGGCGGTGCCCAGCGCGAACTCGAACGCCGACGCAGTCGGGTTGTCGGGGTTCAGGGAGGCGCCCTGGGTGACGACGCCGAGGACCGCGAGGAACAGCACGATCCGCATCACGGCGGTGATCCCGATGCCGGAGATCGACGATCGCGTGATCGCGGGGACGTTCTCGGGCCCGCGGATGCCATTGTCGACGAGGCGGTGCGCGCCGGCGTACACGATGTAGCCCCCGACGGTGCCCCCGACGAGCGTCGTGATCACCAGGAAGTCGACGGTCTCGGGTGCGACGGTCTGGATCAGCGCATCACCAACCGGAGGCGAGCTGGTGATCGCGACGTACGTCGTCAGTGCCAGCATCACGACGCCGAGCACGACCACGACCCGATCCATGGCGACCCCGGCCCTCCTCACCACGAAGACGACGATGGCGAAGACCGCCGAGATGGCCGCCCCGATGCGGAAGTCGAGGCCGAACATCGCGTCGAGGCCGAGCGCACAACCGGCAATGTTGCCGATGTTGAAGACCAGGCCGCCGAACACGTCGAGGCCCGCGAGCAGGAAGCCGGCCCCGGGTACCGCGTGGTTGGCGAGGTCCTGCGCCCGACGGCCCGACACGCCCACGACCCGCCAGACGTTCATCTGGATGGCGACGTCGAGGAGGACGCAGGCCAGGATCGCGAACGCGAACGCCGCGCCGATCTCGGCGGTGAACGCGGTGGTCTGGGTGAGGAAACCCGGCCCGATGGCCGAGGTCGACATCAGGAACATGGCGCCCACGAAGGCCGCCCGTCCCGTCGAGGAACGCAGAGCCGAGGACTCCGTCACCTGGTCCTCAACTCCCGCCGGATCCGTGCTGGGGGGACGCTCTGGTGTGGCAGCCATCACAGCACCATAAAGCCTGTCCAGACAGATCCGAAGGGGTCGGGTTCACGCAGGGGCACTCCGCACGGTCTGGACCGTCCGACTTTGAGCCGACACATCCGGAGGACGGGCGGCATACGATTTTGGTTTGAACCACTTCCCGGGTGCGAGCCGTCTATGTGGGGGGACGGGATCTTCGAAACAGGAGGGCCTTCATCATGAAAGCAGTCGGTGCATCCACCCTGGGCCACCTTGCGGACATCGGACCGCTCTGCATGCGCGCGGGGATCGGCCTGGTCTTCGTCGTCCACGGTTGGCAGAAGTTCCACGACATCAAGGTCTCGAACTTCGCCAAGTTCCTGGACTCCCTCGGAGTCCCTGCCCCCGAGACCGTGGCGTGGCTCCAGACGTTCGCCGAAGGCGTCGGCGGGCTCTTGCTGATCGCCGGGCTGATGACCCGACTCGTCACCATCCCGCTGATCGGAATACTGATCGGCGCGATCCTGCTGGTGAAGCAGGACATCACCGGCTGGGGGATCGCCGTCATCAACCAGCAGGGCGAGCTCGCAGTCGGCCACCCGGGGACAGGAGCAGAGCTGGAGATCGGCCTCATCGCCGGGCTGTTGGGGCTGCTCTTCGTCGGCCCCGGCCGGCTCTCGCTCGACGGAGCCTTCGGCATGGAAACGGCGGTTGCCCCTGTGGGCCTCCGGACCAGAACCGAAACGGCACCCGAACGGGCCTGACATGGCCACCATCCCCCACCCGAGCCGCACCGTGGTGATCGTCGCCGCTGTCGCGCTGGTGGTCGCCCTCATCGTGGTGCTCGCCGCCCTCTACGGGGGCGGCGGCACCGGCGGTGGCGGCGGCACCGGCGGCGGAGGAGGCACCGGCGGCGGAGGAGGCGGCGGCTTCGGTTACTGAACCCGGCAGCGCTGAAGGGTCGGCCTACCCGTCCGGGTAGAGGTTCTGGAGCCTCACCTGACCACGGGCGATCAGCCGATCCTGGGCATCGCGGGTCTCCACGACCCACAGCTGTTGCGACCTGCCGCGATGCAGCGGGGTGGCCGTGGAGACGAGGTCGCCCTCGGACACGCCCCGGAAGAAGTCGGTGTTGTTGTTGACGCCGACCACCTTGCCCTTGTCGCCGAGCCACGCCGCGGCGCCGACGCTGGCCAGAGTCTCGACCACGCTGCAGTGGGCGCCGCCGTGCAGGATCCCGAACGGTTGGTGCAGGTGCTCGCCGGCCCTCCACCGCGCGACAACCACGTCGCCGGTCACCTCGGTCAGCTCCACCCCCAGGTGCCGGATGAAGGGGCTGGTCATCTCGTCGGTGACGGCCGGGTCGCCCGCATGGTCTTCGCCTCGCACAGTCATGCCGTCATCATCGCCGATGCCGCCGCGGCAGGTTCCGGGCGTGGATCGTCCGGAACGAGCTCTAGGGTCCGGGCATGACTGAGATCTTGTTGTTCCACCACGCGCTGGGGCTGACCCCCGGCATCACCGAGTTCGCCGGCCACCTGCGCGGGGCCGGCCACACGGTTCACACGCCGGACCTGTACGACGGGCACACGTTCCGGACCGTGGAGGAGGGCGTCGGATTCGCCCGGAACGCCGGCTTCGGCACCATCGTGGAGCGCGGTGTCCGGGCCGCCGACGACCTTCCGTCCGACCTCGTCTACGCCGGGTTCTCCCTCGGGGTGATGCCAGCCCAGCAGCTCGCCCAGACCCGACCGGGAGCCCGAGGGGCACTGCTCCTCGAGGCCTGCGTCCCTCCCTCGGAGTTCGGCTCGTCGTGGCCCGCGGACGTGCCCGTGCAGATCCACGGGATGGACGCCGACCCGTCCTTCGCCGGGGAGGGCGACCTCGACGCCGCCCGCGCACTGGTCGACGAGGCCCCCGATGCGGAGCTGTTCCTCTACCCCGGCGACCAGCACCTGTTCGCCGACCCCTCGCTGCCGTCGTACCAGGCAGAGGCCGCGGCGCTGCTGACGAAACGGGTGCTCGCGTTCCTGGCGGCGGAATGACCCGTGGCGGTTCGGGTACGTCGCCCGCGTTGCCATTCACACCACGGGGAGAACTCATGTCGACCGACGCCATCGTGCTGCTCAAGAAGGACCACCAGGAGATCAAGCGGGCGTTCGCCGCCTTCGAGAAGGCCGGCGAGAACGCGCACGCCCGCAAGGGCCAGCTCGTCGACCGCATCATCGAGCTGCTCACGGTCCACACCTACATCGAGAACGAGATCATGTACCCGCGGGTGCGGGAGCTGCTGCCTGAGGTGGAGGACGACGTGCTGGAGTCCTACGAGGAGCACCACGTCGCGGACGTGCTCGTGGTCGAGCTCGCCGGGATGAAGCCGGACAACGAGCGGTTCACCGCCAAGACCACGGTCCTCATCGAAAACGTGCGCCACCACATCGAGGAGGAGGAGCAGGAGTGGTTCCCCCAGGTCCGGGAGGGCCTCGGCAGGAAGGTCCTGCAACAGCTCGGGGCAGAGATGCTCGAGGCGAAGAAGAAGGCACCGCGCCGTCCTTCGCAGCCGAGCGCCCTCAAGAAGACCCTCGACGCCGTCGTCAAGTGAGCGCGCTGGACCGGCCGCAGGGACAGAGCCAGCAGCTCTCCACCACCGACTTCGGCGGGCTGTCCATCGCCTCCGACGACCGCGTGCTCTCACCCAGGCGCTGGACCACGATGCAGTCGTACTGGGCGGCCGAGCTGCTGCGCGACTCGCCGCCCGGCAGGGTCCTGGAACTGTGCGCGGGCGTCGGGCACATCGGCCTGCTCTGTGCGGCGCTGGAACCGCGCGACATGGTGATGGTGGACGCCAATCCGTACGCCTGCGCCCTCGCTCGGCGCAACGCCACGGTCAACCGGCTGGTGGCCTCGATCGACGTGAGGCACGGCGACCTCCAGGACGTGATCCGCGCCGACGAGAGCTTCGTCGGGGTGATCGCCGACCCGCCATGGGTCCCGACAGCCGAGACCGGCCGGTTCCCTCGGGACCCCCTCATCGCCATCGACGGCGGGGTCGACGGCCTCGCGGTGGCGTGGTCCTGCCTGGAGGTGATGGCCCGGCACCTGGCCCGGGGTGGCTGGGGGATTCTCCAGGTCGGCACCCACGCCCAGGCAGAACGGGTGGCCGAGCGTTGCGCGGACGAGGGACTCGGCCTCGAGGTGCGCGAGACCCGGGCCTACCAGGATCGCGGCGTGCTCGTTCGGCTCCTCGTTACCGGCTGACTCGTTACCGACGCACCGACTTGTGGGTGCTGTCGCACCACGGCATCCGCTGCGATCGCCGACACGTGCAGAGCGCGACGACGGGTCTCTCCACCTCGTGCTCCTGACCGTCGTCGGTGACGACGACGTCGGCGTGACGGACCAGGATCGGCCCGTCGCCGTACTGCTCAATGCGCACCTCCGCACCCGAGCGGGAGTAGGCGTCGCTCACGACGCGAGCTCCCCGTCGACCCCGTCGCCCCACGAGACGAGCAGGTCTTCCGCGGCGAGGCTGTCGAGGTGGATGCACGCGAGTGCCCCGAAGAGCACCTCGGCGCGCTGGCCCGGTTCGCTCTCGACGAAGTTCCCGCAGATGTCGCGCAGCACGACCTGCTCGTGGACCGCGTCCGCCTCGACGTGCTCGTGGAAGTAGGCCGCCATCTCCGCGGGGAGCCCCACCCGCTCGATCCCGGCGGCGATCCGCCGGCACGGCACCGAGCTGGTCGACTCGAAGGCCGCCAGGTGGCCGAGCGCAGCTCCCCTCAGGCGATGGTTCAGTCCGAACAACGACATCACGTTGTTGACCGCCAGGGTGCTGGCGGGGACCCGCTCGATGTAGGCGCCGAACCGGGGATCGAGTCCGGCGGCCTGGAGCCCGACGGCGTACATGCTGCTGTGGAGCCGGTCGGGCCGGCCCGCCCCGAACTCGTCGTACTGCAGCTCGGCGAGGGCGACCTTCGCTGGCCCGCCCAGGCGGCCCACGACGAAGGAATGCGGATCCGACTCCTTGAGGTGGTAGACGCTGCGTTGGGCCAGGAAGTCGAGCATCTGCTCACGGGTGGCCTCGCGATGCAGGAACCGCGACAGGTCCGGGCCGGTGACCAGGCCGATCGCGTGCTCGATCTGGGACCCGATGTCTCCCCCGGTGCGCAGGGCCTCGGTGAGCATCGGCTGAACGGCGTTCCGCAGCTGCTGCTCGAAGGGCAGCTCCAGACTGCGTCGTACGGCGACCGCGGCCGGATCCCACTCGTGGTCATGGGCACCGTCGAAGGCGCGGTAGCTCTGCTCGTAGAGCATCCACAGCGCGAGCTGGAGATCGTCGTCCCGCAGCAGGTTCCCGACGTCGTCCGGGACACGCACTTCCAGGAATGCGCCCTGCTGGGGGTCACTCAGGAGGGCCTCTCGCGTCGCAGCGCTGACCGGGCCGCGAGGTGGGGGCGGCTTCACCGGCTCGGGCCGTCCGGGACTGGGTGATGGGCTGGCACGTCATGCGGTACCCGTTGCCCCGTCGCCCAATCCCGCCCCAGACAGGCTGCGGCGGCCCTCGTCTCGGCTCGAGGGCCGCCGCAGACGCAGAGAGCCTCAGCCCACGTTGACGTCGACGCCCAGGGGCTCGAAGTCGTAGACGTTCCCGCGCACCCTGAGTGCGTCGACCGCACCGGAGAACGCGTGACCGCGCAGTTTGGCGATCTGGATACTGCGGATCCTGGCCGGGTTTCCGTCGCCGTCCTCCAGCACCTCCTGGATCCGGTCCCAGGTGCAGAGGGAACCACCGAATGAGCAGCCAGCAGCGGAACCGGCAGCACCTGTCAGACCCCAGACCCTGCCCTGGGTGCTGTCCGTGGCGTCAAAACTGGTCCACCGGTCGGCCTCGCCGTTGCGGGGGGTGTAGACCATGGAGGCCGCGTTGAGGTCGGGGGCTCCGCTCAGGTTGGGATCGATCTCGATCACGATGCTCGGCATGTTGCGCGGGTCCCTTCGGTTGTTCTGGGCCGTCGTGAAGACCGAGAAGCCGAGGGAGGTGAGGCCGCTGACCAGGTCGTCGAAGAAGGCCCTCTGGTTGCCGAACGCCGTCTCGTCGTCCGCCGACCCGGTTCGCAGTCCGAGGCTGCCCTCACCCAGCGGCGGTGCCACACCTACCCCTGCCGAAGTGAAAAAGGTGGGTCCGGTCCGCAGGTAGGCGTCACCGTTCTGACGCACGTTGCGATCAACGATGCCCCAGTTCGTCCCGGTGGCCGGGGTCGCGCTCATGGCCAGCGTTCCACCCACACCGACGAGTATGGCCGCGGCCAGCCCGACGGCCGCGACCCGACTTCTGGCCAGCCTGCGCACCACATTGCTGGCGCCGTCCGGCGCCTCACTCACACGCTTCATCACCCTCGCACCCCTTTGAACCCTCTGCGTCAAGCACGGCAATTGCTAAGAGAACGTAAAGGGCTAGACCGGTGGAGCGACATAGCACAGCGGGGGGTCCGTCCGAGTCATTCTTTCGGCCTCAGATCCGGCCTGTTCGGGCCAGTCCGATTCGGCTCAGTCGTCTCCAGAACCGGGCTCGAAGCTCACGAGCGCGATCGTGTTGCCCTCGGAGTCGGTGAGGAAGGCCTGCCACTCGGTCGTGCCTGCGGGTCCCAGAATGTCGTTCTCGTGGGCGAAGATCTCGTGCGGTTCGGTGGTGATCGGCACTTCAGAGCGCAGTCGGGTTACGGCCGCCCGGACGTCTTCCACCTCGAGATACAGCATCGACGACGGCGCCTTCGCGTCGAGCAGAAGCCTGGTGCCGTCGAGGTCGAAGAAGAGCAAGCCGGGCGGATCGAACCGGCCGGTGGGCTCTGCGCCCAGCAGCGTGGAGTAGAACGCGGCCGCCCGGTCGAGGTTCATGGCCCGCTGCGCCACCTGGACAAGTCGCACGATCTCACCCTTCGTTAGCAATCCTACGTTGACATAGGAATGCTAACCTCTCGCTCGTGCCGTCGGAAGACCCCTTCACCGCTGCCGCCGTGCGCTTGAACTCGTTTGCCGTCCACCTGCTGCGGGCCGTGCGCCGGGTCGATGCCGATGCAGGACTTACTCCCGCGCGCTTGAGTGCGCTGTCCGTGCTCCACTTCGGAGGTCCCCGATCGCTGGGCAGGCTGGCTCGCGATGAGGAGGTCACCAGTGCCACCATGTCGCGCCTGGTTGATGCCCTGTGCGAGCTGGGCCTTGCCACCCGGACCACTCACGAGGACAACGCCCGGATGATCACCGTCTCCGCCTCCGAGGCTGGTCACGCCCTCATGAGAGGTGCCGCTGCCCGGCGTGCGCAAGTGATCGCCGACGCGCTCCGGGGCCTCTCTCCCGCCCCTCAGCGGGCCGTGTTGGGTGCGACCCCACATCTCGCGGATCTCGAGAACCTCATCCGCCAAGCCGTAGACGACCGCTCGTCTCGCTGAAAGCGTCGCCCGCGGCTGGTCAGCGCCCGCTCGCAGGGCTGTCGGCCGTCAGGGTCGGAGCCGCCTGTCGGAATCGAACCGACGACCTATTCATTACGAGT
>DASSJR010000081.1:0-2382 GCA_035691135.1 Nocardioides sp.
GCGGCCGGCGTGTTCGGTCCAGTACTGCGTTCGGCCGCCGATGGGGTGGAGCGCGTGCTCGGCGGTTCCGTCTCGGTCCGACGGCGCCTTCAGCGCGCGGCGATCGACCGGACGGTGCACGAGTTCCGGGTCGAGCAGGTCCTGTGGGGCGTAGCGGCTTTCGCCATCGCCGCGGCGTACGGCGTCCTGAGAGCCGTCACCGGCTCCGGCGGAACCCTCTCGTCCCTGCTGCTCTGCCTGGTGGCGTTCGCGCTCGGGGTGATCGGCCGTGACAGCTACCTCTCCAGCCAGGTCAAGACCCGCGAACGCCGGATCCTCGCGGAGTTCCCCGCCATCGCCGAGCTGCTGGCCCTGGCGGTGGCCGCGGGCGAGAGCCCGGTCGCTGCGCTTGATCGCGTGTGCCGCCGCAGCGGCGGCGAGCTGTCCCGTGACCTGTCCCAGGTCCTCGCTGCGGTCCGCACCGGCCAGCCGGTCGGTGCCGCCTTCGACGCGTGGGCGGCCACCACCGGCCAGCCGCTGGTCGCGCGGTTTGCCCAGGGGATCGCCGTTGCCGTCGAGCGCGGCACTCCTCTCGCCGACGTGCTGCACGCCCAGGCGGCCGACGTTCGTGAGGCGGGGCGTCGCGAGCTGATCGAGATCGCGGCCCGCAAGGAGGTCTTCATGATGGTGCCGGTGGTGTTCCTGGTGCTGCCCGTCACCGTGTTCTTCGCCTTCTGGCCCGGCGTCGTCGGGCTCAACCTCACGACGCCATGACCATCACTTCACGACAACGAGGACGCCCGATGCATCAGTTCACCGCGACGATCGTCTGCTGGTACGCCGCTTTGACCGGACCGCGGGTCCGTGACGAGCGCGGCGACGTACCCGGCTGGGTGCTGGTCACCGTGATGACCGCCGGGCTGGTCGCCGTCATCTGGGGTGTCGCCGACGACCAGCTGCGTGACCTGCTGCGCAGCGCGCTCAACTCCGTACGCAACTAGCGATGCCCGCCGTCCGGCGACCTCGCTCTCAACGAGGGTCAGCGGTGGTCGACTTCGTGCTCGTGCTCCTGGTGATCACCCCGGTGTTCCTGGGCATCCTGCAGGTCGCGCTGGTGCTCATGGTGCGCAACACCCTCGCGTCCGCGGCATCCGAGGGAGCTCGCTACGCGGCCACCCTCGACCGGGGACCGGCCGACGGAGTGACGCGGACCCGGCAACAGATCGACCGGGCGATCTCCGGGCGATTCGCCCGGGACGTCGAGGCCGAGGAGGTGATGGTCGACGGCGCTCCCGGCGTCCAGGTCACGGTGCACGCCACCGTGCCCGCCCTCGGGCTGGGCGGGCCCGCGGTGTCCCTCGACGTCACGGGCCACGCGATCGAGGAGCAGCCGTGAGCCGCCATCCACACCGCCGGACCGAGCAGGGCAGTGCGCTCGTCGAGCTGACCTGGCTCGGACTTCTGCTGCTGGTGCCGCTTCTGTGGATCGTGCTGTCAGTGTTCGAGGTGCAGCGCGGGGCGTTCGCGGTCAGCGGCGCTGCCCGCGCCGCCGGACGGGCCTACGCTCTGGCCCCGAGCGACGCTGTCGGCCAGGCCCGTGCCCAGGCTGCGGCCAACCAGGTCCTGGTCGACCACGGTGTGGGCGATCAACCCCTCGGGCTCGTCGTCACCTGTGAACCGGCCGGTGACTGCCACTCGCCGGGGGCGGTCATCACCGTGGACCTGCGCTCACGCGTGGACCTGCCGTTGCTGCCCGACGTTCTCGGCGGCGATGCGCCGAGCTTCGCGCTGAACGCGAGCCACACCGTCCCCATTGGCCAGTTCCGGGACACCGAATGACCCGCCAGGACGAGCGGGGTCAGTCGGCGGTGCTCATCGTCGGGTTGGCGAGCTTCCTGCTACTCGCGATCGTGGTCGTCGTCGATGCCTCGGCCGCCTTCCTCCAACGACAGGGCCTCGACACCGTCGCCGATGGCGCGGCGCTGGCGGGCGCCGACGCGGGCTCCCGCAACCTGGACTCGATCTACGGCTCGGGGGTGGGCTCACAGCCGCGGCTCGACCAGGCCGAGGCACTGGCCCGGGCCGCGGTCGAGGACTATCTGAACCGGACGGGGGCCCGGACCGACTACCCGGGCCTGAGCTACGACGTCGGCTTCGACCCGACCGACAACAGCGTCGTCGTGCAGGTCCGCGCACCGCTCGACCTGCCCCTGACGATCCCCGGCTCGCCCGAGCAGCCGGTCGTCGGCACGGTCGGGTCGGCCGTGGTGCAGGTCGAGTCCCGCCCATGAGTGCCCCGTACTCCTTCCGGGTCTCGTGGACCGTGCCGTTCGCCTGCGAGCGGGTGCACGACGTGCTGGTCGACCTGGAGCGCTACCCGGAGTGGTGGCCCCAGGTGCGGGC
>DASSJR010000082.1:0-9165 GCA_035691135.1 Nocardioides sp.
GCGGTCGGACAAACGGCTGGTCTCGCTGAGCTCCGGTGTCGAGGGAGCGGCAGCCGCCGGTGCGGCCGTCGGCACGCCGGAGGCGTTTCCTCCCGTCAGGGTGGCGGCCGTCATCGCGGCGACGGCGATGGCGAGGGCAGCGGGCAGCGGGCGGGCGACGATCATGGCGGTCCTCCGGGGGTGTGACCTGCATTACAACACGTGGTCTGGACCAGGGGAATGGGCCGGGAACCCGGGAAATGGACAGCGGTTGTGGAGGCCCGCGGGCGGGCGCCCGTCCGCGCCGTAGACTCCGCCCGTGGCCGGCCGGATCCGCGAGGAAGACATTGCCGCGGTGCGGGAGAAGGCGCCGATCGACGAGGTTGTCTCCTCCTACGTCACGCTGCGCAACGCGGGCGGCGGCTCCCAGAAGGGTCTGTGCCCCTTCCACGACGAGAAGTCACCGTCGTTCCACGTCACCCCGGCCCGTCAGTTCTTCCACTGCTTCGGGTGCCAGGAAGGCGGCGACGTCATCGCATTCCTGATGAAGATCGACGGCCTCAGCTTCGTCGAGGCGGTCGAGCGACTCGCCGACAAGTACGGCGTCCAGCTCCGGCGCGAGGACGGCGACGTGCGCGACGACCGTCCGCGCGGCCCGGCACGGAGCCGCCTGGTCGAGGCGCACCGGGTGGCGCAGGAGTTCTACGCCGAGCAGCTCCCCACCCCCGACGCGCTGGCCGCACGTCAGTTCCTCAACCAGCGCGGCTTCGACCAGGCGGCGGCCGACCGGTTCGGGATCGGCTTCGCGCCGCGCGACGGCGACGCGCTGCTCACCCACCTCCGGCAGAAGGGCTTCCGCGACGAGGAGACGGTCGCGGGCGGGCTGGTCGCGATGGGGCGCTCGGCCTACGACCGCTTCCGCGGCCGGCTGCTGTGGCCGATCCGCGACGCCAGTGGCGACACCATCGGTTTCGGGGCGCGCCGGATCTTCGACGACGACCGGATCGAGGCGAAGTACCTCAACACCCCCGAGACGCCGATCTACAAGAAGAGCCAGGTGCTCTACGGCATCGACCTGGCCCGGCGAGACATGGCCCGCTCCTCCCAGGCGGTCGTGGTCGAGGGCTACACCGACGTGATGGCCTGCCACCTGGCCGGGGTGCCCACGGCGGTCGCCACCTGCGGAACGGCGTTCGGCGACGACCACGCCCGGGTCCTGCGCCGGTTCCTGCACGACCACGAGGAGTTCCGGGGCGAGGTCATCTTCACCTTCGACGGTGACGCGGCCGGACAGAAGGCAGCGCTTCGGGCCTTCGACGGTGACCAGAACTTCGTGTCCCAGACCTATGTCGCCGTCGAGCCGGACGGGCTCGACCCGTGCGACCTGCGGATCGAGAAGGGAGACGCCGCGGTGCGTGAGCTGGTCGCCCGGCGGGTCCCGCTCTACCGTTTCGTGCTGGCCAATGTCGTCGGTGGCTTCGACCTCGACCGGGCCGATGGCCGGGTCGATGCCGTGCGGGCCGCGGCGCGGCTGGTCGCCAGCATCCGCGACAAGTCCAAGGTCGAGGCGTTCTCCCGGGAACTGGCCGGCATGGTCGGCGTCGACATCGAGGAGGCCCGTTCCGAGGTGAGGAGAGCGGTCCAGCGCCCGGCCCGGCAGGAGCAGCGGCAAACGACGCCGGCACAACCCCCGAACCAGCAACAGACCCAGCCGCGCGAGCAGGTCCCGGACCTGCGGGACCCCCGGTTCTCCATCGAGCGCGAGACCCTCAAGCTGATGATCCAGCACCCCGGGGCGGTCGGCCGGTCCGCGGTGGACGTCGGCAGCAACGACTTCACCCACCCCACCTACCGCGCGGTGTGGGAGCTGGTGGCGGCCAACGGCGGACCCGCCTCCGGCGCGGCCGACCCCGGCTGGGCTTCCAGGCTGCGCGACACCGCGACCGATCCGGCCGTCTCGTCGGCGATCAGCGCCCTCGGCGTCGAACCCCTGCGGACGGCGAAGGAGCCGGACCAGACCTACGTCGCCGCCCACGTCTACCGACTGCTGGAGCTGACGGCCATGCGACGCATCGCCGACCTCAAGTCCCGTTTGCAGCGCACCAACCCGGTCGAGCAGACCGCCGACTACAACCGGATGTTCGGAGAGCTCGTCGCCCTGGAGCAACACCGGCGGAGCATGCGCGAGCTCGCCGTCGGCGCCACGTGAGGCGCCGAGCCCGCCCGCCCGTGGCCGTCGCTGCTGGGGAAAAGGTCCTGGCCTGGGCCGAGTCGTCGTCAGGAGCGGTGGCCGCCGGAACCCGGGACGCGCTCTACATCGCCACCCAGGACGCCGGGGTGGAGACGCGCCTGCCCTGGGAGCAGGTGGAGGCCGCCGACTGGGATCGCGACTCCTCCCGGTTGCGGGTCAGCGAGGTCGGCACCTGGGGCGAGGAGCGGGTCGAGCACTCACTGATCCTCGAGGAGCCCGGCCAGTTCCTGGAGCTGGTCCGCGAGCGGGTGACGGCGAGCGTCGTACTCCAGCGGCACGTGCCGCTCACCGGCCGCCGCGGGCTCCGGGTGATTGCCCGCCGGGCGCCCCGAGGCGACCGACCGCTGACCTGGTTCTACGAGTACGACGAGGGCATCGACCCCGACGACCCTTTTGTCCGGGCCGCCGCCGAGACCGCCCTCGCCGCGGCCCGCGACGAGGTCGGACCCGCCTGACGGACCGGCCTCGGCCGAATTTCTCGTGCATCAGCGGCCTTGCTAACCTGTGCCCGCGTCAATCCCCTGTAGCTCAACTGGCAGAGCATTCGGCTGTTAACCGGAGGGTTGTTGGTTCGAGTCCAACCGGGGGAGCCAGAAGTGGCCCTGAACTGCGTCGACGCAGCTCAGGGCCACTTGGCATTAGTCGCCACCCGTAGCCGCCGCCCACGTGGCCCGAGACCCTTCCGGGCGCACCCGCCGCTCGGGACGCTGAGGACTGAGGGGCAGCGGTGGGGCGGGTCGGACTTGAACCGACGGCCGAGCGATTATGAGTCGCTTGCTCTAACCAACTGAGCTACCGCCCCGGGCAAGGGTGTGAGCCTATCCACGACCGCTACAAGGCTTACGTGAACGGCCACGCAAGCGGTTCGTTGGAAGTTACGCTGCGCCGGTGCGTCCGATGCGAAAAGCCCTCCCGGTCGTGCTGACCGGTGCGCTGATGTTCGGGGTGGCCGCGTGCTCGTCCGGGTCGACGCCGACCCCGCCGAAGCCGACACCGGGCGCGCCCAGGATCCTCGACACCGACTGTCTCGATCTCCAGCACGACGGGGATCGCCTGTCCGTCGACCTGGTCGACGGACTGCATGCCATCGACCCCGACAAGGCAGCCCTCAACGCGGACTTCCCGGCGGGCAAGGACAACACGGTGGAGATGTTGGCCTGGGTCCTGCACGGGGCGCGCACCGAGAAGTTCGCGGACGGCCAGATCGTCGTCTACGCCGCCGATCGGACCGCGAGCTTCCCCGCGCTCGAGTCGATGCACCGCACCATCGTCGAGTCCACCGGCACGGGGGTGAAGGCCAGCGACCTCGACCTCGGTCGGACCAGGGTGGCCGCCCTCCCCGCCGAGTCTGCGGCCGTCACCAGCAAGACCGGCGAGGACGACGCCTGGACCTTCACAACGGGCAAGACGCGCTTCATCGTCTTCGCCCACCAGCAGCCCGACAGCGGCGGCTACGACCTCTCCGCACGCGTGCCGGGGCTGTTCAGCCTGGACCGGTGTCCCGGGAGCTAGTAAGGCTCCGGAGATATCACCTCGACGGTTGCGGCGCCTTCGCGCACTGGATCTTGGGGTTGACCCCGATGTAGTTGAGCGGCCCGGCGACGATCGTGAGTGCCGTGTCGCCGAACGTCTTGCAGCTCACGTCCCGGTCGTCGCCGAAGTAGCCACGCTGGAAGGCGGCGATGACGCCGATCACCAGCCAGATGACGATGAGAAGTCCGATCAGTCGACTCATTGGTCCTGCCTTCCAGCGCCCTGGCGGCGCGTCCTGAACTGTTCCTATCAGACCCGGTCCGATCTCCCGCTGTCGAGCAGGCCCCGGTCCGGACCAGTGTGCTAGAACGTGTTCCATGCCGCTGTTCGAGCCCCGCTCCGGCGAGTCCTGGCGCCATCCCTGGGCGTCGTACGCCGAGCTCCGTGAGGTCGCGCCAGTTCACGACGCCGGCGGGTTCTGGGTGCTCAGCCGGTTCGCGGAGGTGTACGACGCGGCACGCGACACCGCGACGTACTCCAGCGCCCGCGGCCTCACCATGACCGACGGCGAGACCGAGCTCGACCTGGTCGGCGGCTTCGCGCCGATGGTCATGCTCGACCCGCCGGACCACACGGTGTTCCGGCGCATGGTGGCCCGCGGCTTCACGCCCCGTCAGGTCAGCGAGCTGGAGCCCCGGATCCGGCCGTTCGTGCGCTCCCGGTTGGCACAGGTGGCCGAGCGCGGCGAGACCGACATCGTTGGTGACCTGCTCAAGCCGCTGCCGAGCATGATCGTCGCCCACTACCTCGGCGTGCCCGAGGGCGACCGTGCCCGGTTCGACGGGTGGACCGAGGCCATCGTCGCGGCCACCGGCGCGGGGGATCCGGCGGCGAGCGCCGGGGCGGCCGGTGAGATGTACGAGTTCTTCACCCGGCTCATCGAGCAGCGGCGGTCCGACCCCGGCGAGGACACGATCTCCCAGCTGACGAGGGCCGGCGACGACGTGAGCATCCTGCAGATGCTCGGCTTCGCCTTCACCATGGTCGCCGGCGGCAACGACACGACCACCGGCCTGCTCGGGGTTGCGCTCCAGCTGCTGACCGAACACCGCGACCAGCGACAGAAGCTGGTGGACTCCCCGGGCCTGATTCCCGACGCGGTCGAGGAGCTGCTCCGGCTCGCGAGCCCGGTCCAGGGGCTGGGCCGCACCACCACGCGAGACGTCGAGCTGCACGGGCGCCGGATCCCCGCCGGGGCACGCGTCCTGCTCCTGTACGCCGCCGCCAACCGCGACCCGCGCGAGTTCGGTGCCAACGCCGAGGAGCTCGATGTCGAGCGGGCGCCGCGGCGGATCCTCGCCTTCGGCCACGGTGCGCACCACTGTCTGGGTGCCGCGGCCGCCCGCCTGGCCGGACGCGTCGTGCTCGAGGAGCTGCTCACGACACTGCCCGACTTCACCGTGGACGCCGAGGCCGGCACCTTTGCCGAAGGTCACTACGTGCGGCGCTACGCGTCCCTGCCGTTCTCGGCTCAGCTCTCGGCAGCGATCTTGTAGGTCCCGTCCTCGAACGCCAGGGTGAGGCTGACATTGTCGGTCGACGCACCGGATCCCGGACCCGAGCTGTCCAGCTGGTACGCCACGGTGTAGTCCACCGAGAGCGACTGCGGATCAGCCTGGATCGACTGCAGCTCGGCGCTGTCGACGGTGTCCCAGAAGCTCCGGTATCCCTCGATCCCGCCGCTCTGCTGCTGGAAGCCCGGCGTGAGCATCGTGTACCCGGTCGCGGGGTCGGCGGCCGCGGTGGAGAGGTAGTCGCCGATGAACTGCTCCATCCCCTGGACCGTCGGTCCGATCGTCGGCGAGCGTGTCGGCTTCGTGCTCGAAGGCTTGGGTTTCGATGGCGCAGAGGTCGTTTCCGAGGTCGGGCCACCGGCGGAGGGCGTCGCCGCCGGCTCCGGAGTGCGGCTGCTCAGCGCGGCCCAGACGATCACCCCGATCAGCAGCGCCACTGCCGCGGCCACGAGGATCGCGCCGGTGGGCCGGCGGCGCCGGTGGACCGGCTCCGGCTCCACCGGTGGCACGGCGGCGGCCATCAGCTCGGTCCGCTCGGGATCTTGTGTGGGAGCCGCGGACGCCGGCACTGGCTGCACGAGCGTCCCGGCCGGACCCGCCACCAGCGCGTCCCGCACCCGGGCCATCGACCAGCGGTGATCCGGATCGCGGGTCATCGTGCCCTCGAGCACCGGTGCGAGCCAGCCCGCCTCCGTCAGGCGCGGTGGCTCTTCGTGCACGATGCGGTAGAGCGCACCCATGAGGTTGTCACCGACGTCATAGGGCGGGCGTCCGGAGAGAGCGTGGAACAAGGTGGCCCCCAGGGACCACACGTCGCTGGCGGTGGTGGCCATCTGGCCGGACGCCACCTCGGGCGCCAGGTAGGCCGGCGAGCCGGTCACGAGGCCGGTCTGCGTCAGGGAGGCATCCGCCTCGGCGCGCGCGATTCCGAAGTCCGAGAGCTTCACCTGACCGTCTGAGGTCACAAGGATGTTGGACGGCTTCACGTCGCGGTGCACGATCCCGGCGGCGTGCGCGGCGGCCAGCGCGTCGGCCGCTTGCCGGATGAGAGGGGAGGCCTGGTCGGGCGTCAGCGCCCCGTCTCGTTGCACCAGGCCGGACAGCGTCACGCCGTCGACGTACTCCATCACCAACCAGCGTTCGTCGCCCTCGGTGATGAGGTCGAAGACCGCCACGACGTGCGGGTGGTTGAGCCGGGCCGCGAGCCGGGCCTCACGCTCGGCACGCGCCAGGTCCGCGGACTCACCGCCGGGGGCCGTCCCGATCCGCTTGATCGCGACGTCGCGGCCGAGGGTCTCGTCGCGAGCCAGCCAGACCGCGCCCATGCCACCTCGACCGACCTCCCGGTCGAGGGTGTACCTGCCTGCGATCAAGTGTTGCCCTTCCCTACGCGCGAAAAGCCTACGATGGCCCCCGAGTCCCGCTCACACAAACCGGGTGGGCGACCGCACCCGGGATGCGGCAGGCTGGTCCCTGACGTACCCCGACCTCGGAAGGCCCACGCGTGTCCATCGACCCCACCCTTCTCGACGACCTCGAGTGGCGCGGCCTGATCGCCCACTCGACGGACCTCGACGCGCTGCGCGAGACGCTCGGGCAGGGGAGCGTGCGGTTCTACGTCGGCTTCGACCCGACCGCGCCCAGCCTCCACATGGGCAACCTGGTGCAGATCCTGACGGCGCGACGCCTGCAGGACGCCGGCCACACGCCGTACCTCCTGGTCGGCGGAGCGACCGGCATGATCGGCGACCCGAAGGAGTCGGGCGAGCGCACGCTCAACTCGCTCGACACGGTCAAGGACTGGGTCGAGAAGGTACGTCGCCAGATCGAGCCGTTCCTGTCGTTCGAGGGCCCCAACGCCGCGACCATGGTGAACAACTACGACTGGACCGCCTCGATGTCGGTCATCGACTTCCTGCGCGACATCGGCAAGCACTTCCCGGTCAACCGGATGCTCGCTCGCGACGTGGTCAGGTCGCGCCTCGAGGCGGGCATCAGCTACACCGAGTTCAGCTACGTGTTGCTGCAGTCCATGGACTTCCTCAACCTCTACCGAGACCACGGGGTCACCCTGCAGTTCGGCGGCAGCGACCAGTGGGGCAACCTCACCGGGGGCGTCGAGCTCGTGCGACGCTCCGACGGCGGTCAGGCCCACGCCTTCGCGACCCCACTGGTCGAGCGTGCCGACGGCACCAAGTACGGCAAGACCGAGACCGGAGCCCTGTGGCTCGACCCGGAGATGATGTCGCCCTACGCCTTCTACCAGTTCTGGCTCAACGTCGAGGACGAGAAGGTTGTCGAGCTGCTCAAGATCTTCACGTTCCTCGACCGCGAGGAGATCTCCGAGCTGGAGGTGCAGACCGCGGAGAAGCCGTTCCTCCGAGCGGGACAGAAGGCCCTGGCCCAGCACGTCACCGCACTGGTGCACGGTCCCGAGGAGGCAGAGCACGCGATCGCCGCGTCCGCGGCGCTGTTCGGCGGCGGGGACCTGCGGGCCCTCAGCCACGCGACCCTGGCCGCGGCCCTGACCGAGGCCGGCGCCGCACGGCTGTCCCCCTCGGAGGAGGTCCCGACGCTGGTCGACCTGCTCGTACTTGCGGGCCTGGCCCGCAGCAAGGGTGAGGCGCGTCGCACGGTCGGGGAGGGCGGCGCCTACCTCAACAACGAGCGGATCGAGGATCCCGACTACGTCCCGGCCGACGACGACCTGGTCGGTGGCTCGTGGCTGGTGCTGCGCCGTGGCAAGAAGAACTTCGCCGGCGTGGAGCTGCTCCGGTCGTGACCGATCGGTGGCTCGACCAGGTCGAGGCACTGGCCCGGGAAAAGCTGCCCCCGGCCGTCTTCCGGTATGTCGCGGAGGGAGCGCGCGACGAGATCTCGCTCGGCGAGGCGACGTCGGCCTGGAACGCGGTCCGGCTCGCCCCGCGGGTGCTGCGCGACGTCCGTGCGGTCCAGACACGCACGACGCTCCTGGACACCGACTTCGCCGTCCCGATCGGGATCGCGCCGATGACCCTCCAGCGGGCTGCCGACCCGGCAGGTGAGGTCACGATGGCGGCGGCGGCTCGTCGCGCGGGCGTCCCCATGGTGCTGTCCAGCAATGCCGGGAGCACCTTCGCTGACGTCGCCGCCACCGGAGTCGACTGGTGGCTGCAGGTCTACGTCACCGCGAACCGCGCCGACTCGGTTCCGCTGCTCCGGGCGGCCGCCGCGGCGGGCGCTGGGGCGGTGGTGCTCACCGCGGACACTCCTGTGATCGGAACCCGGTACCGGGTGCCCGACAATCCGTGGGTCTGGGAGGTCGCCGACCCCTCCTGGATCGGGGCCAACGCGACGCAGCCCTCCGATATCGAGCCCGAGGCTCGGGGGAAGGCGATGGACCTCGGCCCTGACGACATCGGGTGGCTGGCCGACACGACCGGGCTGCCCGTGGTGGTGAAGGGCATCCTGCGGCCCGACGACGCCCGCCGATGCGTGGCAGCGGGGGCCAGCGCGGTGTGGATCTCGAACCACGGAGGGCGCCAGCTCGACCAGGTCGTGGCCACCGCGCATTGCGTCATGGGGATCCGCGCCGCGGTGGGCGACTCCGCCGAGGTCTACGTCGACGGGGGGATCCGCAGTGGGCTGCACGCGCTGATCGCGCTGGCCCTGGGCGCCGACGCCGTCTTCGTCGGCCGCCCGATGTTCCATGCCCTGGCGGCCGGCGGGGGCGAAGGGGTCGACCGGGCGCTCGACGAGCTCGCACGTGAGTTGGTGGAGTCCATGCAGCTGGCGGGCTGTACCGGCCCGGGAGACGCCTCCGGGCTCGTGGTTCCGAACCCCGGAGCCGGTCGTTGACCGGCCCCGCGCGGCTGTGGCTCGGCTCACCGCCGCCCGATTTGTCTCCTC
>DASSJR010000083.1:0-3138 GCA_035691135.1 Nocardioides sp.
GTCGAGTCGCACCCCGACGGGACCTTCGACGTGATGGCCGTCGGCCTCGACCGGATCCAGCTCGAGCGGCTCGACACCACCGGCGCCTTCCCGGTCGGACACGTCGTGGCCCGCCCCGAACCGGACTCCGAGGTGCCGGACGAGGTGGTCGAGCGTGCCCGGGCGACGTTCGCCGCGTACCGGGTCGCGGTCGGTGCGATCCGTTCCGACCCCTACCCCGACGAGCTTCCCCGTGACGCGGGCATGCTGTCGTGGACGCTGGCCGCGGTCGCCCCGCTGCCGATGCACGAACGGCAGGCCCTGCTCGAGGCGGAGGACCCCGCCGACCGGTTGTCCATGGTCACCGAGCTGCTCCGGGTCGAGCTGCGGGCGATGAACGTGATCCCGTCCCTGCCGGCTACCGAGGTGGCGCGCACCCGCTGGTCCCCGAACTGAGCCGCCGCGGGGTCGCGCCGGGCGGGTCGAAACCTCCCCACCGGTGCAGGGCGGTGACCTCAGTTCGTCGTGAGCCGGACCAGTCCGTGGCCGGTGTCACCGTCCTGCCAGGTGCTGACCCCCAGGGCCTTGAGGGGCTCGAGGTTGTCCCTGGTCTTCTGGTCACCGTCGGCGACAACGTCCAGCCAGCCACTGCCCGCGTCGAAGTTGACGAAGAGGATCGCACCGGCCCGGTCCGCCTCGCGTACGACGTCACGGAACGCCTCGGAGTCGCCCAGGCTGCCGTCCTGGATGATCTCGGCGAGATAGTCGTCGTTCGGACCGATCGCCACGGTGTCGCCGGCCGACCGGCTGCGGAGGGGCTCACTCATCGGCGCCCCGATCCGCTTCCTGACCTTGTCGAGGACGCCCTCGATGGCCTGGGCGTCGCCCTTCACCTTGACGGCGACCGGGAGGTCGCTGCCAGCCGGTCCGGCGAGGTCGCCGGGCTCGACGTCGTTGCCGACCGCGAGGACGGTCGAGTCGCCGAAAAGGGTCTCGAGGTCGTCGGGCAGGGCGAGGCCGGTCCACTGCTCGGCCTGGGCGATCAGCTGGTCCGAACCCTGTCCGTTGCCGAGGACGCCCCCGAGCTGGTCGAGGAGCCGCTGGGCCCAGCCGTCCTGAAGGCCGACCCCGACCGCTGCCGCGGTGTCGGCGGGCAGCGTGGCGAGCACGTCGTCGCCGGCGTCGGTGGCGGAGTAGCTCTGCCTCGTCATGGTCGCGTCTCCGACGGACTCGAGCTCCAGAGCCCCGTCGTCGAAGCGCAGCGTGGCCGCGACACCCTGGAAGTCCCGGAGGTTCTCCACCATCTCGCCCGGAAGCTGCTGGCCGTCGTGCTGCTCGGGAATGACCTGGACGTCCCCGTCCATGGACATCCCCCCGCCACCGGAGGCACCCGAAGTAGGACCGAACGGGAGGTCGAGGCTGTCCATGTTGTCGGCGAGGTAGTCGCCCGCTGCCGGGGCGGCATAGAGGTTGACCACACCGGCATCGCCGACCTCGCCGGTCCACTTCTGGAAGGTGTCGTCGTCGGCCAGGCTGGCCTTGGCGGTCTCGCCGTCGATCTCGTCCGCGAGAGACTGGGTCTCCGCGATCACCGCCCACTCGCCGCTGATGGACCAGCCGCCGGTGTCGTCGCCCGCACACTCCCGGATCTTGGCCAGCCCGTCGGCGGAGGCGTCACCGTCGGTGACCTGGACGACGGCCACCGGCGTCGGCTGCGCCTTCCCGAGGTCGACCGCGGCGATCGCTGCACGGTCGCCGAGCCACGGCTCGATGTCGTGCACGTAGTCCAGGCCGGCACAGGCCTGGGACAGCTCGGCCCGGTCGAAGATCGCTCGCTTGATGTCGTCGTCGGCGTCGAGCCCGATCTTGTCCTCGAACGCCGGGAACTTGTTCAGCATGCTGAGGGCCTCGATCTTCTGCCCGCCGCTGGGATCGAGGTCGATGCTGGCGTAGCCGATCGTGGAAGCGGGTAGCGCCTCGGCCGGCTGAGGCCCGCTGGCGAGGAACGACGTGGCGGCCCAGACCCCGCCGCCGACGGCGGCCAGCCCGACGACGATCGCTCCGGCCAGGAACGCCTTGCGGCCACCGCTCCGGGGCTCGCGGGCCAGCGGTGCACCGCCGCCCTGCTCGAGGTACTCCGGCCCCGGCTGCGAGCCTGCGGGCGGCATGGAGCTGGTCATCGTTCCCCCTGGGTGTCATGCAGGGACGCTCAGCTGCGCACCGGCGCGGAAATCCTATCCGTCACCCGGTTGGCGCGGGACCGGAAATGTCACCCGCGTGGCGCTTGGTGAATCCCAGCAGTACGACGGCGAGCCCGAGGGTCGCGCCGGCCGGGAATGCGACGTAGGGACTCTTGCCCGCGATCCTCAGGTCGCTCGGCAGGCGGGTGCGTTCGGGAGCCGTCTCGGCGATCTGGCGCGGGTCGGGCGGACCGAGTGCGTGGCCGACCTGGACCATGATCCAGCCGGCCAGTAAGGCTCCGACCAGCACGGCGGCGAGGGTCACCAGCTCGGCGCGGTCGAGGAACAAGCCGCACAGGACGCCGACGAGCAGGCCCGCGACCGACGCGACGACGACGTAGAGGCCGGTGGCGGTGAACTCGGATCGCAGGCCGGACAGGCCGACCAGCCACTCGTGGTGGATCACCACGCCCATGGGCGGGGTCCACCACCACTCCCACACGACGCCCGCCAGTGCTCCGGCGACGGCGCAGACCGCGACCACGATGCCGGCCTGGGCGACCACCGGCACCACCGCTCGGGACCGGGTCGCGGGCTCCTCGGTCAGCTGCTCAGGCATCCCGGTCCCAGGAGGTGCTTGAGGTCGGCGAAGAGGGCCGGGCTCGGCGTGACCCGGAGCCGGTCGTCGAGCCGCAGCACGGTGGTGGCGTTGCGCGCCTTGAGCCGCAGCTGGACCTCGGTCATGCCCGGATGGGTGGCCAGGACGTCCTTGAGCTGACCGACGACCGGAGGTGTGCAGCGGGTGGAGGGCAGGTTGATCACGACCGGGCCGACCGGACCCTCGGACAGGTCGGGGACGGTGACCTCGATGGCCTGGATCTCGGGCTGGTCCTTGCTCCGCGAGAGCCGCCCCTTGACGGTGATGATGGCGTCTTCGGTGAGGTAGGTGCTGGCCAGCTGGTAGGCGCTGGGGAAGAGC
>DASSJR010000084.1:0-4337 GCA_035691135.1 Nocardioides sp.
GCCCATCAGCCCGAACGCGATCGCCACCGGCGGCGTACCCGAGACCAGCTGGATCACCGACGTGGCGCCGAGCCCGACGACGACGCACAGGATCACGAAGCCGGTGGTCGACACCTGCCCCAGTCCGGCGCGGTCGAGGAGCTCGCGCAGCCGGCCGGCCCGACGGGTCCGGGTCCGTGGGCTCCGGGGCACGAAGAACGCCGACCAGATCAGGGTGAGACCGATGCCGATACCCAGCCCGATCAGCGCACCCATCAGCTGCCCTCATGCAGAACGCGGTGGATGTCGATGCCCTGACGCTCGAAGAGCTCGATCCGGGGAGGCATACCGCCGGTACGCCGCAGCTCGCCCGTCGTTCGTTCGAAGATCGGTTCGGCCTCGATGATGTCGTTCTCGACCCGTCCGGGCACACCGACGATCTCGTTGACCCGGCGAACGCCGTGCTGGTCGATGCCGAGGTGCACGACGAGGTCGACCGACGCGGCCACGGTGGGCACGACGAAGCGGGCCGAGATGTTCTCGCCGGCCAGCAGCGG
This sequence comes from Nocardioides sp., assembly GCA_035691135.1. Lineage (GTDB taxonomy): Bacteria > Actinomycetota > Actinomycetes > Propionibacteriales > Nocardioidaceae > Nocardioides. The sequence goes on from DASSJR010000084.1 coordinate 537, forward strand.
GAGCGTGCAGATCTTGACGAGTGCCTCGCGGGCGCTGTTTGCGTGGATCGTGCACATGCCGGGGAGACCGGCGTTGAGCGCCAGCAGGAGGTCCATGCACTCCCCGGCTCGAACCTCGCCCACGATCACCCGGCTCGGGCGCATCCGGAGGCTCTCCTTGACGAGGTCGCGGAGGGTGATCTCGCCGGTACCCTCGAGCCCGGACTGCCTCGTCTGCAACGCCACCCAGTCCGGGTGCGGAAACCTCAGCTCGAAAACCTCCTCAGCCGAGACGACCCGCTCGCCCCCGGGGATTGCGGCCGCCAGGCAGTTGAGCATGGTGGTCTTGCCGGCCTGGGTGCCGCCGGCCACCAGGATGTTGAGCCCGGCGCGAACCGACGCCTCGAGGAACGCCGCCGCAGGAGCGGGCATGCTGCCGAGCTCCACCAGGCCGTCGAGCCGGGCGGCGCGGAGCACGAACTTGCGGATGTTGACGGCGGAGAACCCGCGGCTGATCCCTTCGAGGACGACGTGCAGACGGTGGCCCTCGGGCAGCATGGCGTCGACGAACGGTCGGCTGATGTCGATCCGGCGCCCGCTGGACTTGAGCATCCGCTCGACGAGCTCCTCCACCTGGGCAGAGGTGAGCATGAGGTTGGTCAGCTCGTGCCGACCGTTGCGGGCGATGAACACCCGGCTCGGGTCGTTGATCCAGATCTCCTCGACCGCCGGGTCGTCGAGGAAGGGCTGCAACGGACCGAAACCGGACACCCGCGCCACCAGCTCGCGCACGACCGACTCAGGGTCCGGGACCGGGATGACGGCGCCGGTGAGGCTGCGCTCGTCGTGGTCGCTGACGACGCCCTCGGCGATCCGACGCACCACGGTGGCATCGCGCTGTGGGTCGACCCCTTCACGGCGCACCCGCTCGCGGACATGCTGGTCGAGCTGGTCGACCAGCTCAGCGTGGGCGTCGGTGAGCGTCATGCAAGTCCCATGTCCGAGTGTGGCTCGTGGCAGGAACCTACGACAGAAATGCCTACCCCGCACCTGTCGTCGGGGCATCCTGTGGACAAGCACGGACCGCGAAGGGAGCCGATCGTGCACGTCGCACGTCCATTCCCTGTGAAGCGTTCCTGGATCCTGCTCGTGACGATGCTGCTCGGCCTGGCCGTCGCGCCGTTTCCGCAGCCGCCCGCGTCGGCGTCCTGCGCCGCTCCCTTCCTCGACGTCCCTCAGCGGCTTGTTCTCGAGCGAGGTACGACGACGACCGTCGAAGGCCGGGCCTTCGTCGACGGCTGCCAGGACAGCCAGAGCTGCTCATCGGTTCCCGGATGCAGCCATTGCGAGTACACCGACCCGGCTCCCGAGCCGATGGAGGACGTGAGGCTGCGACTCCGTCAGGGCGACCGCACCTGGAAGCTCGCCACCGCGAGCGCCCAGGAAGGTGGAGGACGAGTGACCTGGACCTTCCAACTTCCGGCCCGAGTCAGACCGGGCCGGGCCAGGCTGCTGGCCGATCAGGCCGGGCCGTTGCCCATCCGGATCCGCTGACCGGACTCACGGCCCGGACGGAACCGTCTCGACCCGCGGCAGACTGTCGGGGATGCCCTCCTTCCAGTGCTCGGCCGTCTGCAGCACCCAGAAGACCGCGAACAACGCCAGCAGGATGACCTCGACCCAGAACAGCCATGCGAAGAACGGGCGGTGACCGGTGGAGTCCAGCACGAAGAAGACGGCGGCGACGACGATGGTGACGCCCATGGCGCCGGCGATGGCGGCGTACGCACGGCGGTAGGTGGCGCGGGCCAGCCGATGGTGCACGGCGCCGCTGGTCGTCTGCCTGGCGTTGACGACGGCCACGCCCACGATCAGCCCGAACATCGGCACGGCCGCGGCATAGTGGCCGAACTCGAGGAACGACTCGCGCCCGACGCCGAACCACACCGCGATCCCGACCAGCAGGACCACGGCCCCGGCCAGGCTCCGGCGGTGCGCCGACCCGGTCTGTCCGTGCCCCACCGTCGCCCACGCGAAGGCCAGTCCGACGACGCCCAGGACGAGCAGCGCGGCGACGTTGTTCTCGACCGCCGGGACCAGTGCGGCCGGGACCGTGCGCTGGTCGACCTCGAAACCGGCGACGGTGACGCTGATCGGAGTCGGTACGAACGCGACGAGCGGCGCGAGCATCCCGGCCAGGTTGAGCATGACGTCCTCGGGGCCCTCGCGCCCCTTGATCGCGACCAGCCCGAGACCGACCGCCAGCAGCGAACCGACGAAGACGCCTCGTACCGGCGTGTAGTAGTAGGCGCTGATCGAGCCGAGGATCCCGAGATCCGTCCCGACGGCGATCTCGATGGCGACCGACACCCCCAGCAGCACGGCCATCGCCACCACGCCGACGCGCAGGTAGCGGTAGGTCTTGGGTGCCGCCTCATGCAGCCGGTTCGGATCCGCCATGGTGACTCCCGAGCAGTCGCGGCCACCCACGCCCGGGTGCAGTGGGTGTCCCCAGAGGATCCGCCTGCCGTCGCAGCCGGTCAATGACCCGGTGGGCGTGCCGCTCCGATGTCCCTCAGGTCCGCCGGTGGAAGGTGAGCCGCCGGTCGCCGGTGCGTTCGACGCGGTAGCGCGTGGTCGTGGGCCCTGTGGTGGTGGAAGCGGGAGAGGATAACGCCCTCGGCGAGGTCGGTCTTGCCCTCCTGGGACCAGGAAGCGGCCGCGTGGTGGGCCTCGCACCAGGCCGTCGGGATGTCGCAGCCCGGATCGAGGTCGGCCACGCCCTCGGGCACGTCATCCAGCGCGTCGGGCAGCGCCAGCACCGGGTGGGGCTGGGTGGGAGCCACGGACATGAGCGCACCGATCGACGAAGCCTGCCCGGGCGGCGTCAACCACCGGGGCCCTACCCGTCGAGGTCTTATGCACACCAAGGTGCGTCAGATCGCGAACAGATCACCGTGCTCGGCGACCCGCTCCACGACCTCCTCGAACCGGAACTGCTCCAGCCCGAGCGGGTCCTCGGACCCGGCCTCGACCTCGTCCCAGGTGACGGGGGTGGCGACGGTGGGGCGCTCCCGGCCGCGCAGGGAGTACGGCGAGATGGTCGTCTTGGAGCCGGCGTTCTGCGACCAGTCGAGGAACACCTTCCCCGACCTGCGCGACTTGGTCATGGTGGCCGTGACCAGCTTGGGGTGCTCCTTCTGCAGCTCCTCGGCCACCTCCTTGGCCAGCCCCGTGGTCTCCTCCGGGTTGAGCTTGCCCGGCAGCGCCGCGTAGAGGTGGAGGCCCTTGCTGCCACTCGTCACCGCGTGCGCCTCCAGATCCCGGTCGGCCAGTCGCGAGCGCACCAGCAGGGCGACGTGGCAGCACTCCTGGAGCCCCGCCGGCTCGCCCGGGTCGAGGTCGACCACCAGCCGGTTCGGGTTGCGCGGCCGGCCGCGGCGGTTGACCGTCCACTGGTGGACGTGGAGCTCGAGGGCGGCGAGGTTGACCAGCCAGGTCAGGGTGGCCAGGTCGTCGACGATCGGGAAGACCAGGTGGTCACCGTGCCGCGAGCTGCCGCGCGATCCGGTCGTCGGCACCCTGGCGGTGCGCACCCAGGACGGCGTACCGGCGGGGGTGTTCTTCTCGAAGAAGCTCTTGTCCGCCACCCCGTGGGGCCAGCGGATCCGGGTCACCGCACGGTCCTTGAGGTGCGGCAGGAGCACCGGCGCGATCTGCGCGTAGTAGTTGAGCACCTCACCCTTGGTGGTGCCGGTGCGCGGGTAGAGCACCTTGTCGAGGTTGCTGATCTTGAGCGTGCGCCCCTCGACGTCGACCCGG
>DASSJR010000085.1:0-10883 GCA_035691135.1 Nocardioides sp.
TTGGCCATCCGGGTCCCCTTGTCGTTGACCCTGACCTCGCCCTCGGCCTCGCGCTTCTCCTTGCACTTCACGCAGTAGAACTCGCCGCTCCAGGTCTCCGCCATGACGGCCTCCTTGCTTGTCGATGTCTCGGTCGTCGCGACGGGGGGTTGGGGGAAGCCCGTCGGGATCCCGTCCGCCGCAGCGTCGAGGACCGGTAGTGACCCTACGACACGAGCCCCACGGGTGCACTCAGGCGCACCGGTAAGGGGCGAACCGGGCGGTGGCGGGTATAACGGGCCGGCGGCCCCTGCGTAGCCTGCCGCCCATGACCGACTACATCCACCTGCGGCTCGAGCGCACCGGCGACGGGGTCGCCGTCCTCACCCTCGACAACCCCGACCAGCGCAACGCGATGTCGGAGGAGATGACTTCGTCCTGGGTCGCCGCGATCGACGAGCTCGCCTCCGACCGCTCGGTGCGGGCCGTGGTGGTGACGGGGGAGGGCTCGGCGTTCTGCTCGGGCGGCAACACCTCCTGGATCGCCAGCGAGCCGGACGCGACAGTCGACGAGCTGCGCGAGCGGATGCTGCCGTTCTACCGGGCCTGGCTGTCGATCCGCCGCCTGGAGGTGCCCACGATCGCCGCGGTCAACGGCGCGGCGATCGGCGCCGGACTCTGCCTCGCCCTCGCCTGCGACATCCGGTACGCCGCGGCCGGGGCCCGGCTGGGCGTCCCGTTCGTCCAGCTCGGCATGCACGCCGGCATGGGCGGCACCTACCTGCTGCCCGAGGCGGTCGGGCCGGCGCACGCCCGGGACCTGCTCCTCACCGGCCGGGTCGTCGACGCCGAGGAGGCACTCCGGCTCGGCCTGGTCTCGCGGGTGATCGAAGCCGAGGGCTTCCGGCCCGAGATGCTCGCGACCGCGGCCGGCATCGCGGGGACCGCCCCGATCGCGAGCCGGCTCACCAAGCTGGCGCTCGCCGACGGCGGGCACGCAGACCTCGAGAGCTGCCTGCAGTGGGAGGCGCTGGCCCAACCGGTCACGCTGGCCACCGCCGACCTGCAGGAGGGGATCCGCGCCGCCCGCGAGAAACGACGCCCGGCCTTCGAGGGCAGGTAGCCGGACTGGAAAGAGGGGGCCCCGGTCGTCGTCGCGACGCTTGCCTTCCCCTTGCGAACGTCGGTCGGATGCGGCCGGGGCCTCCTCTGTGCCCCACGCTAGGAGCCGCGGAAGGTCCGGGTCAACGCAGCGGCACCCACACCTGTGGACAACGCTGTGGACAAGGTTGTGGAGTGCGCCGCAATCCAGTGGAGTAACCGTGACCTGGGCGGGACGCAGCTGTGGATAAACCACCCGGCCGGGGCCACCACGAGGACGCTGACCAGCAAGAATGAGTATCGACCGGATGTGGACAGAAGAAAGTTGGCGGTGTGGTCCCACCCAGCTCGACCGACGACCCGACCGAGGCGACGTACGACGAGACATACGACGGGGGCCCCGTCGCCGCCCTGCGGCGGATCGCGTTCCTGCTCGAACGCGGGCGGGAGGACACCTACAAGGTCAAGGCCTTCCGCACCGCCGCCGCGACGATCCTTCCCCTCCCGGCCGAGGAGGTCGCCGAACGGGCAGCCGCCGGGACCCTGACCGAGCTTCCCGGCGTGGGCGCCAGCTCGGCCGCGGTCATCGAGGAGGCCTGCCGCGGGGTCCGGCCCCAGCGACTGGTCCGGGTCGAGCGCGAGCACGCCGGGCCGCTGACGGCCGGCGGCGAGGATCTCCGCGCCCGGCTCCGGGGTGACCTGCACTCCCACTCCGACTGGTCCGACGGCGGCTCCCCGATCGAGGAGATGGCGTTCACGGCCGTCGAGGTCGGCCACGACTATCTCGTGCTGACCGACCACTCTCCCCGGCTGACCGTGGCCCGCGGGCTCAGCGCCGAGCGACTGGCTCGCCAGCTCGACGTGGTCGACGCCGTCAACGAGCACCTCACCGGCAGCGGCTTCACCCTGCTCAAGGGGATCGAGGTCGACATCCTCGACGACGGAGGGCTCGACCAGACCGACGAGCTCCTGTCGCGGCTCGACCTGCGGGTCGCCAGCGTCCACTCCAAGCTCAAGATGGAGCCGGCCGCGATGACCCGCCGGATGACGGCGGCCATCGCGAACCCCCGCATGAACGTCCTGGGCCACTGCACCGGCCGCCTGGTGACCGGCAACCGCGGGGTGCGGCCGGGCAGCAAGTTCGACGCCCGCGCGGTGTTCGAGGCCTGTGTCGAGCACGACGTCGCGGTCGAGATCAACTCCCGGCCGGAGCGTCGCGACCCGCCCACGGCGCTGCTCGAGCAGGCGCGCGACATCGGGTGCCTGTTCTCCATCGACAGTGACGCACATGCCCCGGGTCAGCTCGACTTCCTCGTCTACGGCTGCGAACGGGCCGAGGCCGCCGGCATCGATCCGGACCGGATCGTCAACACCTGGGAGCGAGACAGGCTGCTCGCGTGGGCGAATCGCGCCGGATAGGTCGGTGACGGCGGTTACCGTTAGTCCATGGCATCCGAGGTCGAGGTACGCCGCTCCAAGCGCCGTCGGCGGACGGTGTCGGCCTATCGCCAGGGCGACCGGATCGTCGTGCTGATCCCGGCGAGCCTGACCCGCGCCGAGGAGTCGGAGTGGGTCAACACGATGGTCCAGCGGATCGAGCGGTCCGAGCGCCGCAGCCGGCTCTCCGACGACGACCTGCTGGCGCGCGCTCAGGACCTCAACGACCGCTACTTCGGCGGGCTGGCCGATCCGGTTTCGGTGCGCTGGGTCGACAACCAGCGCTCCAGATGGGGGTCGTGCACACCCAGTGACCGCACCATCAGGCTCTCCGCCCGCCTCCAGGACATGCCGCGCTGGGTGGTCGACTACGTCATCGTCCACGAGCTCGCCCACCTGCTCGAGCCCGGCCACGACAAGCGGTTCTGGGCCTGGGTCGACCGCTACCCCAAGGCGGAGCGGGCCAAGGGCTACCTGACGGGATGGTCGGCGGCTGCGCAGCTGGAGGCGCCGCCCGACTCCGAGGTCGACTGAGGGCGCGTCTCCCTATCCCATGGCCTGCTGCGCGCCGAGGATAGGGAGGCACGCCCTGATCTGCTCCAGAGCCGGCTTGACGAAGTTCTCGAGGTGATCGTCTGGTAGCGCGTCGACCGGCCACCAGGCCACGTCGAGCGATTCCTCGCTGACCTCGTGTCGGACGCCGTCGCGGGCCACGGCGGCGTACATCACGTCGAGGTGGTGGATCTCCTCGCCCGGCCGGCAGAACGGCACCGCGTGCGCGTCGAGGTGCACGGGGACGGGATGGAGGTGCAGGTCGGCGGCGGCGAGCCCCGACTCCTCGACCGCCTCGCGGAGGGCGGCGCCGGCCAGGGTCTGGTCGTCGGCCTCCGTGTGACCGCCGAACTGGAACCACCGACCGGCCTTCGCATGCAGCGTGAGCAGGACCTGGTCGAGGGCGGCGTCGAGCACCAGCACGCTCGCGGTGAGGTGGTCCGGACCGCAGGCCCGAGTCGTGCCGTCGGGGTGCCGCTCCAGGTGGTCGACGAACCGGCGGCGCAGGGCTTCCTGCTCACGTGACGGTGGCGTCCACGCGCGCAGGACGGCAAGCGCGTCGGCGTGGAGAGTCACTCGGGATCTGTTGAGCTGGGGCCGGACGGGTCGGAGTCGTCGCTGTCGAGCATCCGCTGGAGGGCGGCGTCGAAGTCCTCCTCGGTCATCTCCTCCGGAGCGCCGGCACCCTCGCGGAACCCGAGCGGGTCGTCGAGGTCGCTCGCCGTCGGCAGCAGGTCGGGGTGCATCCACACCCCGTCGCGTCCCTCGGGCCCCTGGCGGGTCCGCAGGGACCCCCACAGCGTGCTCGCGTCGCGCAGGCGCCGTGGCCGCAGCTCGAGGCCGACCAGCGAGGCAAACGTCTGCTCGGCGGGGCCACCGGCCGCGCGGCGGCGTCGTACGGCCTCCTGGAGCTTGGCCGCGGAGGGCATCCGTTCGTGAGTGGCCTGGCCGACCACCTCGTCGACCCAGCCCTCGACCAGGGCCAGGGTGATCTCGAGGCGCTGAAGGGCGGCCTCCTGGCTCGGTGACTTCGGCAGGTCGAACAGCCCGCCCTCGAGCAGCTGCTGCATCGACTCGGGGTTGGTCGGGTCGATCCCGCGCATCTGCTCCTCCATCCGGCTCTGGATGGACTCGGTGTTGATCTCGATGCCTCGCGCGTAGTCGGCGACCGCGCCGATGAGGTGCTCGCGCAGCCACGGCACGTGGGCGAAGAGGCGCTGGTGGGCCGCCTCGCGCAGCGCGAGGTAGAGGACCACGTCGTCCTCCGCGACGTCGAGACCCTCCGCGAACGCCGTCACGTTGGTCGGCACCAGCGCGGCTCGCCCGGGACTGGAGAGCGGCAGCCCGATGTCCGAGGCGGTGAGGACCTCGGACGCCAGGGTCCCGATCCCCGAGCCGACCTGGGAGGCGAGCATCGCGCCCACGGCCCGGCCGAGCATGCCCATGATCGGCCCCGCCATCGCCTTCGCCTCCTCCGGCAGTGCGCCACTGAGGGACTGCACCGAGCTCTCCGCGATCGGCTCCACCAACACCTTCCACACGTCGGTGGTGGCGACGATCCACTCGGCGCGGCTCCAGGCCGCGGTCGAGGTGACACCCGAGGGAAACTGGGTCGCGGCGTCGAGCCAGTGGTCAGCCAGCGTGAGCGCGTCGCCGACCGCGTCCTTCTGCCGCTGGGTGGGCGTCGGGTCGGGGGAGCCGGCCACCGTCTTGCGGGCGAGGTCGATGGTGAAGTCCCAGTTGAGAGGCCCCTCGTGGGGCTGCATCAGGGCCTGGAGCTGGCTGAACAGCGCGCCCAGATCTGGGGCTCCGCTCCCGCCGAAGAACTGCTCGAACGGGGTGCCACGGAACGGGTTCTGGCCGCGCTCGTCGGGGTTGTCGGAGGCATCGCCCGGGTCGTTGCTCATGGTGCCACCGTACGCGTCGCGGCCAACCTCGAGGCCGCCAGTCAGCCGACAGTAAGGTCGTCCTCGTGAGCACCCAGGCCGGCCACCAGACCGCGATCCGGCTCGTCGACCTGCGCGAGACACCGCTTGACGTGACCGAGGTGGTGGACGCGCTGGCGGACCCGGCGTCCGGCGGGCTGACCCTGTTCGTGGGCCGGGTCCGGCAGCAGGACGGCGGCCGCGCCGTCGACGGCCTCGACTACTCCGCGCACCCGAGCGCGCTCGAGCGGCTGCGGGAGGTCTGCGAGCGCATCGCCGCGGAGTTCGACCTGCACGAGGTCGCGGCCGTGCACCGAACCGGTGCGCTGGCGATCGGCGACCTCGCGGTGATCGTGGCGACCTCGAGCGCCCACCGCGACGAGGCGTTCCGCGCCTCCAGGGCGCTGATCGACACCCTCAAGGCGGAGGTGCCGATCTGGAAGCACCAGCGGTTCGCCGACGGCACCGACGAGTGGGTCGGGACGCCCTAGCGTCCGACCCTGCGGAGTTTCTGCGCGGAACCGGGTCGGGCAGGACCTAGCCTTCGTCGCGTGGAGATCCTGCTCTGGCTCGTGCCCCCGGCTGCCGTCACCTTCGTGGCCATGCTGTGGGTCACCTGGCTGGGGCGTGAGGGTCGCGGCGAGGTCGACCGGGAGGTCGCCGTACGTCGCCTGGCGCAAGCCCTGCAGAAGGAGCCACCCGCCCACACCAGCACTCGCCCCACCCCCACGCGCGACCGCAGCACCGGCATCGCCGTCCGCCCTTCCCGGTCAGGAGCGGGCCACCCGACCACCGGTCAGCCCCGTCGCTCCGCCTGACTTTCCGCAGGTGAAACACTGATTCCATGACGCAGCGCACCTGGGCCGGGCTGCTGGCCGTGCCGTTGCTCCTGGCGTTGTGGGTGATCGCCCTGCTCACCCCGCTGCCGTTCGTGACCTACCAGCCCGGGCTGACCGTCGACGTGCTCGACGCGCCCGACGGCAAGGAGACCATCCAGGTCGACGGTCACAAGGCCTACCGCGACGACGGGGAGCTGCGCCTGACCACCGTCTACGTCACCCGCCCGGAGAGCGACGTCAACCTGCTCCAGCTGATGGCGGGCTGGATCAGCGCCGACGACGCCGTCTACCCGGTGCGCGCGGTCTACCCGCCCGGCGAGACCGACGCCGCGAGCCAGCGCGAGGGAGCCCTGGAGATGGTGTCCTCCCAGGACGCGGCCGTCGCGGTCGCACTCACCGAGCTCGGCATCCACTACGGCGACGCGACCAAGGTCGTCACCGTGGACCCGAAGGCGCCGGCCGGGGACGTGCTCAAGCCGGGCGACCTGATCCTCGCGGTGAACGGCAAGCCCGTCACGACGCCGTCCGAGGTCCAGAAGGCCGTGGTGGCGTCCGGTTCCGGCAAGCCCCTGGAGCTGCGCGTCGAGCGAAGCGGCTCCGAGCGCACAGTCACGCTGACCCCGGAGGAGAGCGACGGCCAGCCCCGGATCGGGATCCAGCTGCTGCCCAGCTACCGGTTCCCATTTGACGTGTCGGTCGGGATCGACGACCAGATCGGCGGCCCGAGCGCCGGGCTGATGTTCTCGCTCGGGATCTACGACACGCTCACGCCCGGCTCGCTGACGGACGGCAAGGTAGTCGCCGGCACGGGAACCATCGCCCCCACCGGCAAGGTCGGCCCGATCGGTGGGATCCAGCAGAAGATCGCGGCTGCCCGCGACACCGGCGCGGAGGTCTTCCTGGTGCCGTCCGCCAACTGCCGCGAGGCGCTGGGCGCGGAGAACGGCGACATGAGGCTGGTGCGCACCTCGACGATGCACGACGCGGTCGACGCGCTCAAGACCTGGGTCGACGACCCCGACGCCGACCTTCCGAGCTGTGAGGAGGCCGCGTCGTGAACGGCCTGGACGTCGACCCCGCCCTGGCGGCCGCCGTGCTCGAGATCGAGACCCACATCTCCGAGGACGGGTGGGACCAGCCCGCGCGGCTCTACGCCCTGGTCGAGACCGCCCGACTGGTCGAGCACGAACCCGCACTCGCTGCAGCGATGGGTCTCGACTCCTCGTCCGCGCAGGGCTCGCTGACCCCCGTGGAGCAGGACCAGCTGGCACCGGACAGCCCGCTCGAGCAGGTCCTGGAGTCGGTCACCTGGCCGCCGTCGGTGTCCGGGTGCGCGGCCGTCGTCGAACGGCTGGTGCTGCCGCCAGGGCTGGACGCCCACATCCCCGAGGATCCCGCCGACGCGGAGGAGTTCGCGCGCGAACATCCCGATCGGCAGGAGGTCCGGATCGTGGCCGGGGCCACGCGTGGAGGGTCGACGTACTGTGCATTGCGACTGCGTGCCCACGACGACGACCAGTCGGTCATGGGGGCCAGCGATCTTGTGCCAGGGCTGCTCCAGCTGCTGGCCGCCACCCTGGAGGACGACGAGTGAGCAACCTGTTCGACGACGACCCGCGCCGACCGAAGCCGGCGCGGCAGGGCCCACCGCCGCCCCGGCGCTCACGCGCGCTGCTGATCACCGCGTCGGTGCTCGTCTTCGGGTTCTTCGCGCTCACCACCTCGGCCGGCTTCTTCACCGACCGGATGTGGTACGCCGCGGTCGGCTTCCCCGAGGTGTTCAGCACCCTGTTCTGGACCCGGGCCGGCCTCTTCCTGGTCTTCGGTGCGCTGATGGCGCTGGTGGTGGGCGTCAACATGTACCTCGCCTACCGGTTGCGACCGCTGTTCCGGCCGAACTCTCCCGAGCAGACCGGCCTCGATCGCTACCGGGACGCCGTCGACCCGATCCGAGCCTGGCTGCTCGCGGGTGTCGCGGTGCTGCTCGGGTTGTTCGCGGGCACCTCGGCGGCCGGCCAGTGGCGAGAGTTCCTCCTGTGGCGCAACGGCCCCGACTACGGCTCCACCGACCGCTACTTCCACAAGGACATCGGCTTCTACGTCTTCGACCTGCCCTGGCTGCACTACCTGGTGGACTCCGTGATGGCGTTCACGGTGGTCGCGGTGCTGATGGCGGCACTGGTCCACTACCTCTACGGAGGAGTTCGGCTCCAGACGAGCCACGACCGGCTCTCGGGCGCCGCGCAGGCCCAGCTCTCCGTGCTGGTGGGGGTCTTCGTGCTCGCCAAGGCCGGTGACTACTGGCTGGACCGCTACGACCTCGTGCACCAGAGCGGGCGGCTGATCACCGGCATCACCTACACCGACGACCACGCCGTGGTGCCCGCCAAGAACATCCTGATGGCGATCGCGATCATCTGCGCGGTGCTGTTCTTCGCCAACGTGCTGCGCCGGACCTGGCTGCTGCCGTCGGTCGGCCTCGCCCTGCTGGCGATGTCGGCGATCCTGCTCGGGATGATCTGGCCGGGCATCGTCCAGCAGTTCCAGGTCGAGCCGACCGAGGCCGACAAGGAGGCGCGCTACATCGGGGCAAACATCAAGGCGACCCGGGCGGCGTACGACCTCGAGGACGTCAAGGTCGACGACTTCACCAGCGAGGTCTCGCTCGCCACCGCACGGCTCGGCGCCCTGGCCGTCCAGACCTCGACGATCCCGCTCGTCGACCCCAAGCTGGTGGCGCAGACCTTCGAGCAGCAGCAGCAGGTCCGCGCCTACTACTCCGTCTCGCCGGTCCTCGACGTCGACCGGTACCGGATCGAGGGGGAGGACCGCGCACTCGTGCTCGGGGTCCGAGAGCTCGACCAGGGCGGGATCACCGAGGGCGACCGCAACTGGTCCAACCTGCACACCGTCTACACGCACGGCAATGGCGTCATCGCCGCCTTCGCCAACCAGCGCCCCAGGGACAACGAGACCGAGCGCGGCGGGATCCAGTGGGCCGAGGGTCAGCAGGCCAACGAGGACGCCCTCTCCAAGCTCTTCCCCGACGGCTACGAGAGTCGCGTCTACTACGGCGAGCAGAGCCCCGACTACTCGATCGTCGGCAAGGAGGCCGGCGCCCCCGACGTCGAGCTCGACCTCGGCAACGACGGCGCCGGGAGCCAGGACGAGACGACGACGTACGAAGGCGACGGGGGCGTCAAGGTCGACTCTCTGCTCGATCAGCTGCTCTACGCCGTGAAGTTCGGCGACCCGAACATCCTGCTCTCCGGACGGATCAACGAGAACAGCAAGGTCCTCTACTACCGCAAGCCGCTGGAGCGGGTCGAGAAGCTGGCTCCGTGGCTGACCCTCGACGAAGACCCCTACCCAGCTGTCGTCGACGGCCGGATCGTGTGGATCATCGACGGCTACACCATGTCCGACCGGTACCCGCTGGCGCAGAAGGAGTCGTTGGAGGACATGACCGACGACTCCCTCGACAACGGGTCGCAGTTCGCCACCCTGCCGACCGACGAGATCAACTACATGCGCAACGCGGTGAAGGCGACCGTGGACGCCTACGACGGGTCGGTGAACCTCTACGCGTGGGACGAGTCCGACCCGATTCTCCAGGCCTGGCGCGGGGCGTTCCCTGGCACGGTGCAGGACCGCGAGGACATCCCCGACAGCCTCATGGAGCACCTGCGCTACCCCGAGGACCTGTTCAAGGTGCAGCGCTTCCAGTTCGCGCGCTACCACGTCACCGAGGCGCACGACTTCTACCAGGGCAACAACCGGTGGGAGGTCCCGCAGGACCCCGAGGCGCCCGGCAACTACCAGCCGCCGTACCGCATGTTCGTCGAGGATCCGGGCCAAGAGGACGGTGAGTCGTTCGACCTGACGTCGGTGTTCGTGCCGCGAGGGAAGAACAACCTGGCCTCCTTCGTGTCGGTCAACTCCGACGCGACCAGTGACCAGTACGGCGAGATGCAGGTCCTCCAGCTGCCGAACGAACAGACGCCCGGACCCGGCCTGATCGCCAACGAGATGACCACGAGCGAGAACGTCCGGAACGAGCTTCTGGCCTTCCAGTCCGGCGGGTCGAAGCCGATCTACGGCAACCTGCTCACATTGCCGGTGGAGGACGGGCTGATGTACGTGCAGCCGGTCTACGCCACCCGTGAGCTGTCCGATGCCAGCTTCCCCGAGCTGGAGTTCGTGATCGTGTCGTACGGCGACCAGGTCGGCATCGGCACCACCATGACGGAGGCCCTCGCCGATGTGCTCGGCGTCAACCCCGACATCTCCACCCCGACCAGTAACACCGGCGGCAATGGCGGCACCGGCGGCTCGAACCAGCCCTCCGGCGACACCGCCGCCCAGATCCGGGAGCTGCTGGCGCGTGCACAGGTTGCCTTCGACCAGGCCGACGCGGCGCTGGCCGACCGCGACCCGGTCACCTATGCGCAGAAGGTGGAGCAGGCGCGCAAGCTGGTCGAGCGTGCCGTCGGACTCTCGGAGCAGGCCCGGCAACCCGCGTCCCCAGGCCCCTCCGGTGGTTGAGCAGCGAGCGTCGTCGAAACCCCCGCACCACACGCCCATCGATCGCTCGGGGCCCGATTTTGTCCGCTCCGGGACGATCCCGTAGGGTTTGACCTACCGACGCGGGGTGGAGCAGTTCGGTAGCTCGCTGGGCTCATAACCCAGAGGTCGCAGGTTCAAATCCTGCCCCCGCTACGAATTTCAGGCTCGGAGATCGCTGATCTCCGAGCCTGAAAGCATTTGGATTGATCCGACTGCCCGACACCGGCCACAAACCCCGTCACGAGGCTTCTCGAACGTCCGCTTTGCCGCAGATCAGCGGCTTGGCCTCACATACGTGACACTCGGCCCGAGCCGGGATCCCTCGAATTCAAGTCCTCTACGGAGTGCGAACTCAGCGATCGTTCTGGGTTCTTGCCACCGGCGGCAGCTCCGTTTCTAGCCAGCGCATCGCGGCGGCGGTCGCGGTTCCCGGGTTGAAGAAGAGGTCATCCACCAGAGCCCGGCGGATGTTGGAACACCCGTC
>DASSJR010000086.1:0-5906 GCA_035691135.1 Nocardioides sp.
GCAAGCTGATCGGGTTCAACCCTAAAGCGGTAGATGAGTGCGTCTGCGCTGATCGACTCGTGTGCCTGAGGACGCGCTATGTCGCGGGCTCAGGCACACGACCTGGACGACCCGATTCACGCCCGCTCATCGGCAGATGAGTGCATCCCAGGACGGGGGACACACTCAACTAGACGATGTCGGGCGCGCTGACGCGAGCCTCGTCGGCCTCCTGATCGGTCCGCTTGGCCTGGCTCTGGCGCTCGGCCTCGACCCGGCGCAGGTAGTGGTCGACCTCGTCCTCGGTGCGGGCCTCGTCCCAGCCGAGTTCGCCGGCCATCAGCCGCGCCACCGCCGCCGCAGCATGGACCCCGCGGTCGAAGGTCTCGATCGAGATCCGGGTGCGGCGGGTGAGCACGTCATCGAGGTGACGGGCGCCCTCGTGCGTGACGGCGTAGACCACCTCAGCCGACAGGTAGTCGTCGGCACCTTCCAGCGGCACCGCCAGTCCCGGGTTGGTGGCGCACAGGTCGAGCACGTCGTCGACGAGTCCGCCGAACCGGCCCAGCAGGTGGTCGATCCGGGCTACGTGGAGTCCCGCGCGCCGGGAGAGCATCACCCGCTGGTTGGAGCGGGTCTCGAAGTCGGCGGCGCCCACCAGGGGCACCCGGTCGGTGATCGACTCGCGCACCGTCACGTTCACGGTGGTCTCGAGGGAGTGTGCGGCGGCGTCGATGGCGTCGCGCGCCATGATGCGGTACGTCGTCAACTTGCCGCCCGCGATCATCACCAGGCCGGGCACCGGTGTGACCACCGTGTGCTCGCGGGAGATCTTCGACGTGGGCTCGCGACGACCGCGCAACAGGGGACGGAGACCGGCGTAGACGCCCTCCACGTCCTCGTGGTCGAGCGGCTCGCGCAGCATCGTGTTGACGTGGGCAAGGAGATAGTCGATGTCGGCCCGGCTGGCTGCTGGGTGGGCCTTGTCGAGGTTCCAGTCGGTGTCGGTGGTGCCGATGATCCAGTGCCGTCCCCACGGGATCACGAAGAGCACGGACTTCTCGGTCTTGGTGATGAAGCCGGCCTGCGAGCGGATCCGGTCGCGGGGGACGACGAGGTGGATGCCCTTGCTGGCCTGCACGTCGAGACTGCCGCGACCTCCGACCAGCTCCTGGATCTCGTCGGTCCACACCCCGGCGGCGTTGACGACGACGCGGGCTCGGACCTCGAACTCGCGGCCGGTCTCGAGGTCGACGGCGCGGACGCCGACCACCCGCTCGCCCTCGCGCAGGAAGCCGACCACCTTGGTCCGGGTTGCGACGTGGGCACCATGGCCCGCCGCCGTCCGTGCGACGGTCATCACCAGCCGGGCGTCGTCGACCTGGCAGTCGTAGTAGCGGATCGCCCCAGCCAGGTCCTCGGTGCGCAGGTCGGGGGCCATCCGGGCCACCTGCTTGCGGAACAGGTGCCGGTGCCGTGGGACCCCGACGTCGTACCTGCCGAGCATTGCCATCGCGTCGTAGAGCATCAGACCGGCGCCGACGTAGGGACGCTCCAGGGTGCGGTGCAGGGGGTAGAGGAAGGGCACCGCCCGGACCAGGTGCGGCGCCAGCCGGGTGAGCAGCAGGCCGCGCTCCCCGAGGGCCTCCTTGACCAGCCCGAAGTCGTACATCTCGAGGTAGCGCAGACCACCGTGGATCAGCTTGCTGCTCCGGCTGCTGGTCCCGGAGGCCAGGTCACGCTGCTCGATCAGACCGGTGGCCAGCCCCCGGGTCACCGCGTCCAGCGCGGTGCCGGCCCCGACGATCCCGCCGCCGACGACGAGCACGTCGAGCTCAGTGGTCTCGTCGGCGAGCGTCTCGAGCGCCGCGGAGCGTGCCTGTGGGCTCAGGGCCGAGCTGCGGCTCATGCGTGGTCCCCCGTCATTGAGCCAGTGTGTCAGGCACCTTCCTTTTGTCAGGCAGATCCGAAAGACGGAGGTCGGTAGTCCTGGCACCGGCCACGTGATCCGGTCGGGTAGCGCTCGCGGACCGTGCACACCCTGCGCATCTGGTCGCGGGCGTCCGGCGGGAGCAGCCAGCCCCGCCGGACCGCGCGATCGGTCGCGTGCCGCATCTTGTCCTGGTAGTCGGCGAACGTCGGGTAGAGCGCCTGTACCTGAGCATCGGTGAACGGGACGGTGACCCCGCCGAGGCCGCAGGCGGTGGTGAGGTACGTCGCCACCGGCACCTCCACGGGTGGCATCCGGATCCCACCGCGGGTGTTGCCGTGCTCGTCCTTCGCGAGCTGGCCCGTGGTCTCGTCGAAGGTGAATCGCGGCGTGACCGGCGGGGCGGTACCGGTCCGCACCCAGCGGTCGAGCTGGTGCAGGGCCGTGGACGCGGCGTAGTGCATGGGCATGGTCGCGCCGGCGGCGGTACAGGTCGCGTGCAGGGGCGCGGGGACCTGGCCGTAGTTGCCGGCCGCGTCGATCGTCTCGTCGTACCCCGCTCGGTCCATGGCGGGCTGGTCGGCGGTGCGAGGCCCGTTGCCGAAGATCGACTGGTAGCCGATGAAGTAGTCGGAGTGCGCGGTCGCCGCGACCTCCCACAGCCGGTAGAGGGGGTCGTCGCCGGGCGGCGAGGGGTCGGCCTCGAGGTCGCTCAGCAGGTGGAGGACGGGGGTGGCGAGCGGGACGTCGAAGGTCTTCTCACCACCTCCGTGGATCAGGAACCCGTCGAACACGTCGTCCCGGGCGGCCTGACCCGAGGAGACGTAGTCGTAGAGGCGGTGGGCCGACTGGGACTGCCCGGACGCCAGGACCCGACGCACAGTCAGCGACCCGAGCGGGTCGACGCCGTGGGGGGCACGGACCGCACTCGCGACCTGGGCGAAGATGTCGGCGGCGTAGTCGTCGCCGGGGTGGCTGATGGACGCGTAGCGAACCGGGTCCCAGACCTTGGGCGTCAGCGGGGTGCAGCAAAGGCCGGCGGACTGGGCGCTGACGTGGACGAAAGCGAAGCCCTCGCGGAGCAGCATCTCGCGCGCCTCGAGGATGTCGACGGCGTTCTCGAACTGCGCGGTCACGTTGACCCAGTCCAGCAGCACGGTGCCGTTGAAGTCCTCATCCGAGCGTGGCCGGAAGACCACGATCCGGGTGGTGTACGGCGCCGTCGTACCGTCGTCGGCCCGGGCCACGCCGGAGACGAGGAACTCCCGCTGCTGGTAGCCGAACGGCGCCAACTGGTGCCAGGAGTCCCACAGCGGGTGGCCGTGGATGCCCTCGGGCGGAACGCTCAGGTGCGGGACCAGGACCGTGGTCCTGCTCGCGTCGAGCGCCTGCCCGGGGCCGGCGAGCATGCCCAGGGCGACGGTCAGGCTCAGGAGAGTGGCGGCGGTGCGGGTCCTACCCATGCAGGTGTAACGCGTTTCAGTTCTGTCGCGTTACGGGTCGTGTGCCCCAGAGTGCGCCACTACGCACGCTCAGGCACACGACCCGAGACTCTGCTACTCGACGACGACCTCGACCCGCTGGAACTCCTTGAGGTCGGTGTAGCCGGTGGTGGCCAACGAGCGGCGGAGGGCACCGATCAGGTTCATCGTGCCGTCGGCGACGCGCGAGGGGCCGAAGAGGATCTCCTGCAACGTGCCGATGGTGCCGATCTCGACTCGTTCGCCCCGCGGCAGCTCGCCGTGCCACGACTCCGCTCCCCAGTGGAAGCCGCGGCCGGGTGCCTCGGAGGCGCGCGCGATCGGCGAGCCGACCATCACCGCGTCGGCGCCGCAGGCGATCGCCTTGGCGATGTCGCCGGACCGGCCGATCGAGCCGTCGGCGATCACGTGGACGTAGCGCCCGCCGGACTCGTCGAGGTAGTCGCGCCGGGCCGCTGCGACGTCGGCCACGGCGCTGGCCATCGGCACCGCGACACCGAGGACGGTGCGGGTGGTGTGGGCCGCGCCGCCACCGAAGCCGACGAGCACCCCGGCGGCGCCGGTCCGCATCAGGTGGAGGGCAGCCTGGTGGGTGGCGCACCCACCGACGATGACGGGGACGTCGAGCTCGTAGATGAACTCCTTGAGGTTCAGGGGCTCGGCCTGGCTGGAGACGTGCTCCGCGGAGACGGTGGTGCCGCGGATGACGAACATGTCGACGCCCGCGTCGACCACGGTCTTGGCGAACTCCTTGGTCCGCTGCGGCGAGAGCGCCCCGGCGACGGTCACCCCGGACTCACGCATCTGGTGCAGCCGCTCGATGATCAGCTCGGACTTGACCGGCTCGCGGTAGATCTCCTGCATCCGCTTCGGCGCCTCGGCCCCGGGCAGGGCCGCGACCTCCTCCAGCAACGGCGACGGGTCGTCGTACCTCGTCCAGAGGCCCTCGAGGTTGAGCACGCCGAGCCCGCCCGCCCGACCGAAGGCGATCGCGGTCTCGGGGCTCATCACCGAGTCCATCGGTGCGGCGAGGACCGGGAGCTCGAAACGGTAGGCGTCGATCTGCCAGGCGACGCTGACCTCCTCGGGGTCACGGGTACGCCGCGAGGGCACGATCGCCACGTCGTCGAAGGAGTAGGCCCGGCGGGCGCGCTTGGCCCGTCCGATCTCGATCTCGGTCATGCGGGGTCCCCGCGGCGTTGGTCGTCGGCGGAGCGCAGCGGGGGAGGCGAAGAACGCCGTGGGGTGCTCACCTTGTCACCCTAGCGGCGGGTCGCTCCTAGGGTTACGCCGTGACCTACACCTGGCACGACATCGACGGCCGCATGGCCGAGCTCTGCGACGAGTGCGGCTTCGACGCCCGCGAGCTCACCGGCGGCACGGAGGAGGTGGCGCGGCTGGACGCGGCGTACGCCGACCTGGAGCGGCTGCTGGACCACCCGGACGCGGGTCGTCGCCCGGCACCGGAGACCTGGTCCGCACGGGAGTACGTCGACCACTGCATCGAGGTGGCCGGGGCGCTCCTGGAGTTTGCGTGCACCACCGCAGGCGCCACGACTCCCGAACCCCCGGCGGACCTGGCCGCATGCCGACGGGCAGTCGCCGAGGTGGTCCCGGCGTTCACGACCGCCCAGCGTGCCAAGGTGCTCCGCGACACCTACCCGCAGCCGGTGACGGTCGAGTGGGTGGTGCGGCACCTGCTGCACGACACCGAGCACCACGTGCTCGACGTTCGCCGCGGGTACGCGACGCTGGCGATGGGCGACTTCCCCGAGGTTTCCTTCGGCGGGTAGCCGGATCAGCGACCGGTGTAGTTGGGGGCTTCGACGGTCATCTGCACGTCGTGGGGGTGGCTCTCCTTGAGCGAGGCCGAGGTGATCCGCACGAACCTGCCCTTCTCCTGCAGCTCGGGGATGGTCCGCGCACCGACGTAGAACATGGATTGATTGAGCCCGCCGATCAGCTGATGTGCGACCGCGGCCAGCGGCCCTCGGTAGGCCACCTGGCCCTCGATGCCCTCGGGCACGATCTTGTCGTCGCTGGTGACCTCGGCCTGGAAGTAGCGGTCCTTGGAGTAGGACTTCTTGCCGCGGCTCGACATCGCCCCGAGCGAGCCCATGCCGCGGTAGGACTTGTACTGCTTTCCGTTGACGAACACCAGCTCGCCGGGCGACTCCTCGCAGCCGGCGAGCAGCGAGCCCACCATGACCGTGTCGGCGCCGGCGGCGATGGCCTTGGCGATGTCGCCGGAGTGCTGGAGCCCGCCGTCGGCGATCACGGGGACGCCGGCCGGGCGGCAGGCGAGTGAGGCTTCGTAGACGGCCGTGATCTGGGGTACGCCACAGCCGGTGACCACGCGCGTCGTGCAGATCGACCCGGGGCCGAATCCGACCTTGACCGCGTCGGCACCGGCGTCGACGAAGGCCTGGGCGCCATCGCGGGTGGCGACGTTGCCGCCGATCACCTGCACGTGCCTCGTGGCCGGGTCGGTCTTGAGCCGGGACACCATGTCGAGC
>DASSJR010000087.1:0-13479 GCA_035691135.1 Nocardioides sp.
ACTGTCGGGGACGGCAGGTGTGGCCGGTCGTCACGGCGACAGCCTGGCGCCCGCTGCGTCCGGAGTGAGCGTCGCGGTCATGCGGACTTCCACGGCACCCGTGTCATCGTCGTACGACTTCGACGGTGACAGCGTCGCCGACCCGGCCGACGCCTGCCCGGCGGACGCGGGGGACGTCAACGGTTGCCCGGCAGCGCCGGAGACCTCAATCGCCTCCGGTCCCACGGACCACGGTTACCTGCTCGACACCCAGGCCTCCATGGGCCTCGCGTCGAGCAAGGCCGGCAGCAGCTTCGCCTGCTCACTGGACGGCGGCGACGCGGACACCTGCACCTCGCCCGACGTGCTGTCCGGCCTGTCGGCGGCCACCCACGTCTTCAAGGCGTGGGCGACCGACGGCGTCGGTCACGCGGACCCGACGGCTGCGCAGCGGACGTTCACCGTGCCGATCAACAACACGGTGCTGACTGCCTCGACCGGGTGGACGAAGAAGACCGGCAATGGCTACTTCCGCAACACCTACTCGACGTCGTCGAAGCAGGGTGCGGCGTTGTCCACGCGGGTCACCGACGCCCGCCGCGTCGCGCTCGTGGCAACGAAGGCTCCAGGACAGGGGAAGGTCAACATCATGCTCGGGCAGACGCTGCTCAAGCAGGTGAACCTGAGCTCGACGACCACAAGGAAGAAGCAGGTGTTCGAGCACGACCTAGGCTCCGCCAGGAGCGGCACGATCAAGCTCGTGATCGCCACGTCCGGGAAGCCGGTTCGGATCGAGGGTCTCGGAGTTGTGACGCAGTAGTCCTGCGCACCGATTCACGGTCGTTGGCCTCAGCCCCCTAGGGTTGGGGCCAACGACCCGTCCAGTCTTGCCTCGGGTTCCGCGCGAGCAACGCGCCACTCGCCTCGGCGAGTCACTGCTTTCCACCTCCGCCGCCGGCGGGGGACGGCATTGGTGAGACACACCAAGCGATAGCGACTTCCTCTTGTCTTCTGCACCTTCATTCACCGACCTCGGCGTGCCCGCGAACCTCGCGAACGTGCTTGGCGACCTCGACATCGTCACCCCGACCCCGATCCAGGCAGCGACGCTGCCGGACTCCCTTGCCGGCCGCGACGTGCTCGGCCGGGGCCGCACCGGCTCCGGCAAGACCTACGCGTTCCTGCTCCCGCTCGTGGCCCGGCTCGTGTCCTCGGGCCGCAACCCGCGCGCAGGTGCGCCCCGCGCGCTCATCCTCGCGCCGACCCGTGAGCTGGTCGGCCAGATCGACCAGGCGCTCGCCCCGCTCGCCAAGGCAGCCGGGCTCAGCACCCGCACCGTCTTCGGCGGCGTCGGCCAGAACCCCCAGGTCCAGGGCCTGCGCCGAGGCGTCGACATCGTCGTTGCCTGCCCCGGCCGGCTCGAGGACCTGATGGGTCAGGGCCACTGCTCGCTCGGCTCGGTCGAGGTCACCGTCCTCGACGAGGCCGACCACATGGCCGACCTCGGCTTCCTCCCCGCCGTACGGCGCCTGCTGGACAAGACTCCGCGCGACGGCCAGCGGCTGCTCTTCTCCGCGACCCTCGACAAGGCGATCGACGTCATCGTGAAGCGGTTCCTGCGCTCGCCGGTCACCCACGAGGCCGACTCGGCGCAGTCGCCGGTCGCCACCATGGACCACCACGTCCTGCACATCTCTCGCGACCACCGGCTGCCGATCCTGGTCGACCTGGCCAGCGCACCCGGTCGGACCCTGGTCTTCACCCGCACCAAGCACGGCGCCAAGGCGCTCACCCGCCAGCTCAACCGGAGCGGTGTCCCGGCCGTTGAGCTGCACGGCAACCTGAGCCAGGGCGCCCGCACCCGCAACATGGACGCCTTCCACAGCGGTCGGGCCCAGACGCTGGTCGCCACCGACATCGCGGCCCGCGGGATCCACGTCGACGACGTCGCCCTCGTCATCCACGCCGACCCGCCGGTCGAGCACAAGGCCTACCTGCACCGTTCCGGACGGACCGCCCGCGCCGGTGCTCGTGGCACCGTCGTCACGCTGATGACCAGCGAGCAGGTCGGCGACGTCCGTCAGCTCACGAGGGCCGCGGGGATCAAGCCCCGGACGACGCGCTTCGACGGCGCCGGTCACCCGGTCCTGGCCGAGCTCGCCCCGGGCGAGCGCGTGAAGGTCCCCGGCGGCATGGTCGTCGAGAGCCCGGCCGCCGGCAGCGGCGGCGGTGGCGGCGGTTCGCGGGGGCGTCGACGTAGTGGCGGTGCTCGCAACGGCAAGCCCAGTGGCAAGCCCAGCGGAAGCCGCAACCGGGGACGCGGGGGCCAGTCCGGTTCCGGCCGCCGCTCCGGCTCGGCCGGCCAGCGCTCCGGTTCGTCGGGCGGTAGCCGGCACAGCGCTGCGAGCTTCAGCTCCCGCGCTCGCTAGCGGGCGCCTCCCGCGTAGGCTCGCGCGGATGAACCTGGATCCCGTGCGCGGCTGGCTCCAGCGCGCGTTGTGGGACGTCGTACCCCGGGACCACCGGGAGTCTCCGGCGCAGCTGCGGCGGCGCCAGCTCGTGACGCTGGCCTTCGTCGTCATCGGTGGCGCGGTGCTCGGGTTCTCGCTGCGGATCGAGCCCGGCAGCGCCTGGTTCTACCCCGCGACCTTCGGGCTGGCGGTGGTCTGGGCGGTCGGCGCGTTCGCCTCCGGACCGCTCCACCTCGGCCGCGAAGCACATCCGTCGGGCCACCACGTGCGACCGGTGGTCGCGCCGATCCTGATCGGTCTCGCCCTCGCGGGCGTCTTCGTCGTGGGGGCCCTGGTGGTGCGCCAGATCGACGTCCTCGGCGGCTTCGTCCAGTCCGTCCTGGTGTACGCCGACGAGGGCTCGGTGGCGCTGCTGGTGCTGGTGACCGTCGTCAACGGGGTCGCCGAGGAGCTGTTCTTCCGGGGGGCGGTCTATGCCGCGGTGACCCGACACCCGGTCCCGGTCACGACGGTGGCCTACACGGTCGCGACCCTGGCCACCGGCAACCTGATGCTCGGGTTCGCGGCTGCTCTGCTCGGCCTCGTGGTCGGCCTCCAGCGGCGGGCGTCCGGCGGGATCCTCGCCCCGATCCTCACCCACGTCACCTGGTCGCTGTCGATGCTCTTCGCGCTGCCCGCGCTGTTCGGGTGAGGCCCGGCTAGTCCTGCTGGTGGTCCTCCAGCGCGCGGCGCACCGCCTCGGCGTACGGCAGCGGCTCCCCGGGCACCAGCTCCTTGATCGAGTCGTCGGTGACGACCACCTCGGTGCCCATGGAGTCGATGAGGTTCCGGCCGGTGGTGGCGTCCACGTCGGTGACAAAGGCGAGCCAGTACGACGACAGCTTGGGCGTCAGCACCGGCACCTTCACGATCGGAAGGCGGTGCCCGTCCTTGACCTCCGAGGCCACCTGGAGCATCTCGAGGTAGGTGAGCTGCTCGGGCCCTCCGATCTCGAAGGTCCGGCCGAAGGCGTCGGGGACTCCCACGACTCCGGCGAGGTAGCGGATCACGTCGTCGACCGCGATCGGCTGCGTCCGGGTGTTGACCCAGCGCGGCACCACCATCGCCGGGAGATTCTTCACCAGCTGGCGAGTCAGCTCCCAGGAGATGCCGCCCGCGCCGACCACGATCGCGGCCCGCAGCACCGTGACCGGCACGCCGGTCTCGCCGAGCAGCTGCTCCACCTCCCGGCGGGAGCGCAGGTGCGGGGAGAGGTCGTCGTCGTCGGCGCCGAGCCCGCCCAGGTAGACGATCTGCTTGACCCCGCACGCCACGGCGGCCTTCGCGAAGGTCCGCGCCGCGTCGGCGTCCTTCTCCTCGAAGTTCGGGTCGTCGAGCGAGTGGACCAAATAGACCGCGACATCGACCCCGGAGAGCGGGCCGGTCAGGGAGGCTCGGTCGAACACGTCGCCTGCGACGGGCTCGCCGGGTCCGTCGTACTTCTCGGGGCGGCGGGTCATGGCCCGGACGGTGTGCCCGCGGTCGACCAGCTCGGGGACCAGGCGGCGACCGATGAAACCGGTCGCGCCGGTGACCAGGACGGTCAGTGGCTCGTTCATCTGGACACCTTAGAGAGTGGGAGGGGAGTGCCGGGCCTCGCCCGGGTGGCATGCCCGCGGCGCTACCGGGCACCGGGTGGGTGTGAGTGCACGAACTGTGGGTGTCGAGGAAGAGCTGATGCTGGTCGACCCGGAGACCGGCCGGCTCACTGCGGTGGCGCAGCGGGCACTGCGGGCCCGGGCCGAGGCGGAGGCCGAGGCCGAGGAACGGATCGACCTGGACCAGCTCGACGAGTCCGGCGTCGAGGCCGAGCTGTTCCTCCAGCAGATCGAGACCACGACCCCACCGTGCGACACCATGGACGAGCTGGATCGGCAGCTGCGTCAGGCGCGACGGACCACCGGCGAGCTGGCGCTGGACGCGGGTGCGGCGGTGGTCGCCGTACCCACGCCGGTGATGGTCGACACCGACGCGTCGGTCACCCCTCAGCCCCGCTACCAGCGGATCCGTGAGGAGTTCGGCGAACTGGCGAAGACGTCTCTGGCCTGTGCGATGCACGTCCACGTGGGTCTCGACCAGGAGGAGGACGGCGCGGTCCTCCTCGGTGACATCGGCCCCTGGCTCCCCGTCCTGCTCGCGATCAGCGCGAACTCGCCGTACTGGCGGGGGCACGACACGGGCTACGCCAGCTGGCGCACCCAGATCTGGACGCGCTGGCCGAGCAACGGGACGGGCGAGCCGTTCGAGTCCCGGCAGGAGTACGACGACGTCGCCCGGCGACTGATCGACTGGGGAGCCGCGCTCGACGAGGGAATGGTCTACTTCGACGCGCGGCTGTCGAGGACCTTTCCCACCGTGGAGATCCGGGTCGCCGATGTCTGCACCGAACCCGATGACGCCATCCTGTTCGCCGCCCTGGCCCGGGCCCTCGTGACCACGGCGGCCAGCCGGGCCGGATCCGCGAGGCCTCCCGGGTGGCGGTCCGACCTGATGCGCGGAGCGTCCTGGCGGGCCTCCCGCTACGGGCTGGCTGCGCAGCTGGTGGACCCGACGACCCTGGAGCTGGCGCCGGCCCGGGCCGTCGTCGAGTCGCTCGTGCATCAGGTCCGCACCGCCCTCGACGATGCGGGCGACCTGACGCTGGTCGAGGATCTCCTCGAACGGTTGCTGTCGCGCGGCGGTGGCGCCACGCAACAACGGAGGACGTTCGAGACAGAGGGGACGCTGGAGGCGGTGGTGGCCGATCTGAGGACGCGCACGGAGAAGTCCTGGTCCGGTCACGCCACCGGGGTCGGCTGACGCATCCGCGGGAACCAACCACGCCTGGCGGGCGTTGAACTCCACACCCCACCCAGGAGCAGCCCGTGTCCTACGACCCTGCCCACGTGTTCGAGCGTCAGGTCGGTCGACTGGTGGAGCTCGGCTACCCGGGACTCTGCGGGCTTGGCGGGCCGGCCTTTCGCCAGCTGCTCGCACGCCTGGCCGAGCCGGCAGCCGGAGTCCCGGAGCAGGACGACGTACCGTTCGTCACTGTCGTGACCCGCGAGCTGGTACGACCCGAGGACACGGTTCCGCTGCTCCGACTGGTCGATGGGCGGAAGCCCGGCGTCGTCGACCGCAACCACGCCGCGGGTGACCTCGCGACCTACCAACCGCTGCCCGAGCTGGGACTCGACGTGCTCGACGGCGGTCGCCCGCCGAAGGTCTACCTGCTCACCGGAATCGCGCGGGGCGAGGAGTTCTGCAACGTCCGACCCGAGGATGCACTGCCGGTGATCCGTGGTCGCGGGCGGACGCCGTTGACGATCGACGAGGGCATCGCCGTGGTCACCCAGGCACCGCACCTGCTGGAGAAGAACAAGTGCTTCATGCTCTCCGGATCCCGGCGGCACGACCGTCGGGTCCCGGCGATGTGGATCAGCCAGGGCGCGCCCAAGCTCGGGTGGTGCTGGGACGGCAACCCGCACACCTGGCTGGGCGTGGCTTCTGCCGGCGGTCGGCTGGTCGCCTAGCTGGATCGGGTGCGGCGGGCGATCCCCTCGCGCTTGGTCTCGTCCATGGCGGACTCGTACGCCGCGACCAGGCTGGCGATCGAGAGCGGCTTGAGGCGCTCGACGATCTCCTGGAGCCGGTCGGGTGAGATCCCGGCCTCCTTGTAGACCGGCCAGATCATGGTGCGGAAGACCTCGTAGAGCTCCTCGGCGATCTGCCGCCCGTGCTTGGCGTACACCTCGGAGGAGGCCGTCGCCGCCTCCGTCGGGAATCCGAGGTCGAGCAGGCCCATGCCGACCGTGAGCTGGGAGACCGCCACCTCGAAGCGTCCCCGCCCCGCCGGCCGCACGATCCCCAGGGCGGACAGGGTGGCGAGGTCCTCGTCGGTGAGCCGGCGGCCAGTGCGCTGGGCGAGTTCGGTCTTCGTCATCTCCACCGGCATCTCGGCCTGCCAGGGGGCCAGCATCGTGCGGTGCAGGGCGATGTCCTCGGGCGTCGCCTCGGCGGGGATCCCGGCGACGTACTTCTCGATCGCGGCCAGCGTGAAGCCGTGGCTCTGCAGCTCGCGGACCAGTTCGAGCCGGGCGATGTGGTCGGGGGTGTAGTAGCCGGAACGTCCGCGCCGGATCGGCGGCGGGATCAGGCCCTTGGTGGTGTAGAAGCGCACGTTGCGGACGCTCATGCCGACACGGTTCGTCAGCTCGTCCAGCGTGAGCAGCCCCCGCAGCTGCTCGACCGACTCCTCCACCGCCGCCCCTCCTCAGCTCGCCCTGCGGGTGATCCGGACCACTGTGCGGCCACCTTGACCATGGTGACAGTAATGGTGTCACAATCGATAGGGGCCTCGACAAGCACGATTCAGACAGGACGGTCATGGCAGAAGCATTCGTGTACGACCACGTTCGTACGCCGCGTGGCAAGGGCAAGAAGGTCGGTTCGCTGCACGAGGTCAAGCCGGTGGATCTCGCCGTCGGCCTCCTCGACGAGATCAAGGTCCGCAACCCGACCTTCGATCCCAACCGGGTCGACGACGTGGTCCTCGGCGTGGTCTCCCCGATCGGCGAGCAGGGTGGCGACATCGCCAAGACCGCCGCGCTCGCGGCCGGCTACCCCGAGACGGTTGCCGGCGTCCAGCTCAACCGGTTCTGCGCATCGGGCCTCGAGGCCGTCAACCAGGCCGCCGCCCGGGTCCGCAGCGGGTTCGAGGACCTGATCCTCGCCGGCGGCGTCGAGTCGATGAGCCGGGTGCCGATGGGTTCCGACGGCGGCGCGTGGGCCTCCGACCCGGCCACCGCGCTGACCACGGGCTTCGTGCCGCAGGGCATCGGCGCCGACCTGATCGCCACCCTCGGGGGCTGGAGGCGCGAGGACGTCGACGCGTTCGCGGCCGAGTCCCACCACCGGGCCGCCAAGGCATGGGCCAACGGCTACTTCGCCGACTCGGTCGTCCCGGTCACCGACTTCAACGGCGTACCGGTCCTCGACCACGACGAGCTGATCCGCCCCGACACCTCCGTCGAGGGACTGGCCGGGCTCAAGCCGTCGTTCGCCGACATCGGCGCGCAGGCCGGCTTCGACGACGTGGCCCTCGAGAAGTACCACTGGGTCGACAAGATCGACCACGTCCACCACGCCGGCAACTCCTCTGGCATCGTCGACGGCGCCGCGCTGGTCGCCATCGGGTCCGAGCAGGTCGGCACCGACCTCGGCCTCACCCCGCGCGCCCGGGTCCTGGCCACCGCCGTCTCGGGTGCCGACCCGACGATCATGCTCACCGGCCCCGCCCCCGCCGCCCGGAAGGCCCTGGCCAAGGCCGGGCTGTCGGTCGAGGACATCGACCTGTTCGAGATCAACGAGGCCTTCGCCGCCGTCGCCATGCGGTTCATGCGCGACCTCGGCATCTCCCATGAGATCACCAACGTCAACGGGGGCGCGATCGCGATGGGCCACCCGCTCGGCGCAACCGGCGCGATGATCCTCGGCACCCTCATCGACGAGCTCCGGCGACGCGACCAGCGCCGCGGCCTCGCCACCCTCTGCGTCGGTGGGGGTATGGGTATCGCGACGATCGTTGAGTTGGTCTGAGCGGAGCTCAGGCCAACTCTGACGATCTTCGCGATACATCGGTGGTCGAGCGAGCGGCACGGCTGAGCCTGCGAAGCCGTGACTCGCGTGTCGAGACCCAGTGAGCCGAAAGCCCACCGCAACCACAGATTTCCATCAGGACAACAAGGGACACAGATGAGCACCAGCACCGACCAGCAGACCGCCGTCCACTACGACAAGGACGCGGACGGGATCGTCACCCTCACCCTCGACGACCCGACGGCCAGCGCGAACACGATGAACGAGCTCTACCAGGAGTCGATGGCCGCGGCGGTCGACCGGCTCTACGACGAGCAGGAGTCGGTGACCGGTGTGGTCATCGCCAGCGCCAAGAAGACGTTCTTCGCCGGCGGCAACCTCCACAAGATGGTCGAGGCGACGAAGGACGACGCACCCGAGGTCTTCGCGATGGCCGAAGCGATCAAAGCCAGCCTGCGCCGGCTCGAGCTCTTCCCCCGCCCGGTCGTCGCTGCGATCAACGGCGCCGCGCTCGGCGGCGGCTTCGAGATCACGCTGGCCTGCAACCACCGGATCCTCGTGGACGACCCCAAGGTCGAGGTCGGGATGCCGGAGGCCTCCCTCGGACTGCTGCCCGGAGGAGGTGGCGTGACCCGCACGGTGCGGATGCTCGGGATCCAGTCGGCGCTGATGGACGTGCTGCTCCAGGGCACCCGGTTCAAGCCGGCCGTCGCCCACGAGAAGGGCCTCGTCGACGAGCTCGTCGCCACCCGCGAGGAGCTGGTGCCCGCCGCGAAGGCGTGGATCAAGGCCAACCCCGATGCCACTCAGAACCCGTGGGACGCCGACGGCTACAAGATGCCCGGCGGCACCCCCAGCCACCCCAAGCTCGCGCAGTTCCTCCCTGCCTTCCCGGCGCTGCTGCGCCAGCAGACCAAGGGCGCCGTCTACCCCGCGCAGCGGGCGATTCTCTCGGCCGCGGTCGAGGGTGCCCAGGTCGACTTCGACACCGCCTCGCGGATCGAGTCGCGCTACCTCACCAAGCTGATCGTCAACCAGAACTCGAAGAACATGATCCAGGCGTTCTTCTTCGACCTGCAGGCGATCAACGCCGGCAAGCTCCGTCCCGAGGGCGTGCCGCCGTTCAAGGGCACCAAGGTCGGCGTCCTCGGCGCCGGGATGATGGGCGCCGGCATCGCCTACTCCTGCGCCCGGGCGGGCATGCAGGTCGTGCTGAAGGACGTCGAGGTCGCCAACGCCGAGAAGGGCAAGGGCTACAGCGAGAAGCTGCTCGACAAGGCCATCGCCAGGGGCCGGAGCACCGAGGAGAAGAAGGCGGAGCTGCTCGACCGGATCACGCCGACCGCCGACCCGGCCGACCTCGCCGGCTGCGACCTCGTGATCGAAGCGGTCTTCGAGGACCCGTCGTTGAAGCACAAGGTGTTCGCCGAGATCGCCGAGCACGTCAACCCCGACGCCCTGCTCTGCTCCAACACCTCGACCTTGCCGATCACCGAGCTCGCCAGTGGCGTGGACCGCCCGGCCGACTTCATCGGGCTGCACTTCTTCAGCCCCGTCGACAAGATGCCGCTGGTCGAGATCATCCGTGGCGAGCAGACCTCCGACGAGACCCTCGCCAAGGCCTACGACGTCGTTCAGCAGATCCGCAAGACGCCGATCGTGGTCAACGACTCGCGCGGCTTCTACACCTCGCGTGTCATCGGCACGATGGTCAACGAGGGGTTGGCGATGCTGGCCGAGGGCGTGCACCCGGTCTCGCTCGAGCGCGCGGCCACCCAGGCCGGCTACCCGGTCGGCACTCTGCAGCTGTCCGACGAGCTGAACATGGAGCTGATGGCCAAGATCCGCAAGGCCACCCTCGACGCGGCCGAGCGTGACGGCATCGACCTGCCCGCCCACCCCGGCGACGCGGTCGTCGAGAAGATGATCGAGATCGGCCGCCCGTCGCGGCTCAAGGGTGCCGGCTTCTACGAGTACGACGACGCCGGCAAGCGTCAGGGCCTCTGGCCCGGCCTGTCCGAGACCTTCCCTGTCGCCGAGAAGCAGCCCCCGATCGAGGACGTCAAGGACCGGATGCTCTTCGTCGAGGCGCTCGAGACCGCGAAGTGCTTCGAGGAGGGGGTCCTGGAGTCTGCGGCCGCCGCCAACATCGGCTCGATCATGGGCATCGGGTTTCCGCCCAACACCGGCGGCGCCGCGCAGTTCATGACCGGCTACGAGTCGCCGATCGGCGAGATCGGACTGAAGGCCTTCCTCGCCCGGGCGGACGAGCTCGCCGAGAAGTACGGCGACCGGTTCCGCGCGACGCCGTACCTCCGGGAGCTCGCCGAGAAGGGCGACACCTTCCCCTCCTGACGGGCAGTGTCGAGATCCCCGCCCAGGCGGGGGATCCCAACGGTTCGGCGTCGCAGGGACGCAGCCAAACCGTCAGGAACGCCACCAAAGTTCCCTTTGCTGCTGCACAATTCACGGGTGAACTTCTCGGGTCCCGTCGTCGACGTCCGCAGTCTCCATGTCCGCTTCGGCGAGGTGGAGGCGGTTGCGGGCATCGATCTGCAGGCGTTCGCCGGCCAGGCCACTGCCTTGCTCGGCCGCAACGGCGCCGGCAAGTCCACCACCATGAGGGTGCTGGCCGGCGTCGTGCCGCCCACCGCCGGCACGGTGTTGGTCGCCGGCCACGACGTGCGCACCGACGCGCTCCAGGTGAAGCGGTCGGTCGGCTACTGCCCCGACGTCGGCGGCCTGGTCCCGCGCGCCACCGCGTGGGAGCACCTCCAGCTCGCCGCGAGGCTGCGCCGGCTGACCGACTGGGAGAAGCGGGGCCGCGACCTGCTCGAGCGGTTCGAGCTCGGCGACGCCGCCCATCGCGTCACCGGTGGTTTCTCCCACGGCATGGGCCGGCGACTGTCGGTGCTGCTCGCCGCTTTGCACGAGCCCGAGGTGCTGCTGCTCGACGAGCCGTTCGACGGGGTGGACCCGATCGGGGTGGAAGCGACGCTCGATGTCATCGGCGACGCCCGGGCGCGCGGCGCCTGCGTCCTGGTCTCCACCCACCTGCGCGAGCTCGCGGTGCAGGCCTGCGGTCACGTGCTGGTCCTTCGCGGCGGGTCGCGGGTCGCGACCGTGGACGCCGTCCAGATGACCGGCGAGGAGGGGGCGCGGGCCTACCGTGGACTTCTCGACTAGAGCGGTCGGCGACGTCGTCCACCTGATGCGCTTCCGCGCCAGGAGGACACGAAACCGGACGACCCACCGCTGGGTGATGGCCGCGATACTGGGTGGGACCTTGCTCGTCGCCCTGGTGCCCGCCTTCGTCCCCGGTGCGGGTGCGAGCGCTGCCGAGGGCGGCCGGGCGGTGTCGATCCTGACCCTGCTCCCCGTCGGCTTCGCCGGGTTCCTTGCCGTGGCGGTCGTCTCGGCCGTGGTCTCCGGTGGCGGGCGGGAGCTGCTCCCACGCGATCAGGCGGCGCCGTACCCGATCAGTCCGACCACCGACCATCTCGGAGCCCTGCTTCTCGCTCCCGTCAACACGGCATGGCTGCTGCAGGCCTGGCTGCTGCTCGGCAGCGCCGCCTACGGCGTCGGCGCCTCCGGTGTCGTAGCCGTGCAGGCCGTGGTGCTGGCGTGGCTGCTGGTCGCGACCTCCTTCGCGCAGGTGGTCGCCTGGACCATGGAGGCGCTACGCCGCCAGCGCCACGGCATCGTGGTGACGCGGGCCGCGTCGGCGTCCCTGCTTGCGCTCGGCGTGTGGCTCCACGCGCAGGGTCAGCTGGTTCCGGTGCTCGACCGGGTGCCGACCGTGTGGCTGGTGGTTGGCGGGGTCGACGGCTTCTCCTGGCGCTGGATGTTGACGCTGGCGGTCGAGTTGGCGCTGGTGCTCGGCGCGACCGTCCTCGGGGTCGTGCCGGCCCATCTCGCGGCGCGGCGTACCGCCCGCGACGAGCTCCGGGTCGAGAGCGAGACCCGGGAGGCGCGGCCGAACCCGCGCGCGGACCTGCTGGCGCTGGTCCGCACGGACCGGTCGTCGGTGTGGCGCACGGTGCCGATGCGCCGAGGCTTGCTGGTGCTGGCCATCGGTCCCGGACTGGTGGCGATCGCCGGCGACCTTCCCTGGCACGCGATGACGATCCTGCCGGGTCTGGTCGCCTCCGGTGGTGCCCTGCTGTTCGGGGTCAACGCCTGGTGCCTCGACGGTCGTGGTGGTCTGTGGCGCGAGAGCCTGCCGGTCTCCGCGCGGACCGTGTTCACCGCGCGGGCGATCGTGCTGTTCGAGTTCCTGCTGATCGCCTCGGTGATCACCGTCGTGCTGGCGTCGCTCCGGGCGGGCATCCCCTCGGCACCCGAGCTCGCCGCCCTCGTCGCGACCCTGCTGGTGGTCACCGTCCAGGTGGCCGCCGCCGGGCTCCGCTGGTCGGCCCGGCGGCCGTTCGCCGTCGATCTCCGCTCGGCCCGGGCCACCCCTGCGCCCCCGGTCGTGATGGTGGCCTACTCGACCCGACTCGCGGTGAGTACGACGTTCACCAGCCTGGTGTTCTCCGGTTTGGCCCGCACCCCCTCCTGGGAGATCTCGGTGCTGATGGCGATCCCGTTCCTCGCCTGGTCCACGGCGCGGTTGGTCCGCACGGGGCGGGAGTGGTGCGACCCCGTCCAGCGCGCCCGCGTCATCGTCTCGGTCGCGGCGTAGCGGAGCCGCGCCAGCGGATCCGCTGATGGTGGTCGAGCGAGCCGTCGCCCACCGAGCCTGCGAGGGCGGCGAACCGGCGTGTCGAGGCCCGGTGAGACGAGGGGCTCGGGCCGCTAGCTCGAGGCGAACCAGGGATGGCGCAGGTCGTAGTAGGTCGCGCCCTGCATGACCGTCTCCAGCGTCTCGCGCACGTCGGCCGGCATGTCCGGCATCTCCTTGCTCTCGCCCGCCCGCGCACTCGCCTCGTCGGTGAACGCGACGGTCTCGGTGAAGGTGCCGTCCGCCTCGATGGCCAGCGTCGCGCCGAGGATCTCGGGCCGGGCCTCGTGGAGCATGTCGGTGTCGCCCATCAGGGACTTGAGCCTGGCGGGGTCGTCGACCTTGCCGCGGATCACCTGGACGAAGCCGGCGTCGTCCGAGCCGCCGTCGAACATCAGGGTGACGTCGTCGCAGTCGTGGTACTCGACGGGGCCGTCCAGCAGCGCCGTCATCCGCTTGGCCCACTCGCCCTGCTCGGGTCGTTCCGAGTTCCGCATCGCGGCCTCGCGCGACTCGAACCGGATGACCCCGACGAACTCTCCGTCGTCGGTGAACCCGTAGGTGCCGCCCAGCCAGCCCTCGGCCGTCGGTGCCATCTCCTCGCGCCACGTGTCGGCCAACGCACGGAGCTCGTCCTGTCGCGTGCACTTGCCCTGGATGATCTGGATGAACACAGTGACCTCCCGTCCC
>DASSJR010000088.1:0-16555 GCA_035691135.1 Nocardioides sp.
GTGGTGGACACCGATCCCCTGGCGCAGCAGCCGCGACAGGGTCTTGCCGAAGCCGGCCCCGAACCGGAATCCGGCCAGCCGCTCCTTGAGCGCCGGGTCGGCGCCCGCAGCGATCGCCTTGTTGGTGAGGAGCGAGGTCGCCTGCTCCACCGCCGCGGCCTGGGTGAAGTGGACGACGTAGACCGGCGCCTGGTGGGTGACCACGAGCTCCTCGAGCGTCTCCCCCAGCGGGGTCAGGGACCACGAGAAGGACAACGGCACCGGGCGCTCGGCGTCGTCGATCACCGCGGTCTCCCGGCCGGTACGACGCGTGAGGTCATCCGCGAGCGCGGTCATGTCGCCGAGGGTCGCCGACATCAGGAGGAACTGCGCCCCCGGCAGCTCCAGGATCGGTACCTGCCAGGCCCAGCCCCGGTCCGGTTCGGTGTAGAAGTGGAACTCGTCCATGACGACGAGCCCCACGTCGGTGGCGCTGCCCTCCCGAAGGGCGATGTTGGCGAGCACCTCCGCGGTGCAGCAGATGACCGGTGCGTCCGCGTTGACGGCGGCGTCGCCGGTCAGCATGCCGACGTTGTCGGCGCCGAACACCTCGCACAGGGCGAAGAACTTCTCGCTCACCAGGGCCTTGATGGGTGCCGTATAGAACGACACCTGGTCGCGGGCGAGAGCGGCGGCATGCCCGCCCAGTGCGACCAGCGACTTCCCGGAGCCGGTGGGCGTCGAGAGGATGACGTTGCTGCCGCTGAGCAGCTCGAGGATCGCCTCGTCCTGGTGCGGGTAGGGCTCCATGCCCTGGTCCGAGACCCAACCGGTCAGGGCGTCGTACACCTCGTCGGGTGAGGCGCCGGTCGGAATGTTCAGCACTAGTTTCGGGCCCGGGGGTGCGCTGTGGCGAAGACCTCGCGCAGGTTGTCGACCGTGACCAGCGTGTAGACCTGCGTGGTGGTGACCGAGGCATGGCCGAGCAGCTCCTGCACCACCCGCACGTCGGCACCTCCGTCGAGGAGGTGGGTGGCGAAGGAGTGCCGCAGGGTGTGCGGCGAGACGTCCCTGGTGACGCCGGCCCGCTCGGCGGTGCGGACGAGCACGGCCCACGCCGACTGCCGCGAAAGGCGGCCGCCTCGCGCGTTCAGGAACAGCGCCGCGGTCCCGGAGCCGGCCGCCACCAGCTCGGGACGTCCGCGCACCAGATAGGCGTCGACCGCCTCCAGCGCAAAGGAGCCGACCGGCACCAGGCGCTCCTTGCTGCCCTTGCCGCGCAGGAGGACGGTGCCGTCGACGGTGTCGAGGTCGTCGACGTCGAGCCCGACCGCCTCGGAGATCCGGGCGCCGGTGCCGTAGAGCACCTCCAGCAGCGCCCGGTCGCGCAGCGCCAGGGTCGTACCCGCCGCGCCGGCGGCCTCCAGGATCGCCTCGACGTCCGACAGCGGGAGCGCCTTGGGAAGGCGCTTCGCGGGGGACGGAGGCTTGACCGAGGCCGCCGGGTCGCTGGTGGCGAGCCCGTCCCGCACCGCGAACTTGTGGAACCCGCGGACCGCCACCACCGTCCGCGCCGCCGAGGTGGAGCTCAGGGCGGGATGGTCCGCGTCCCCCTCCCGCAGCCGGACCAGGAACGAGGTGACGGTGTCCTCGGTGACGGCGTCCAGGCTGTCGATCCCGAGCTCCTCGAGGTAGGCCTGGTAGCGGCGGAGATCCCGGCGGTACGACGTGAGCGTGTTCGCCGCCAGGCCTCGTTCGACCGAGAGGTGGTCGAGGTAGGTGCGGATCGCCCGGACAATCAACCTTGGATCAACTCAGTGCGTGGTCGAGCGGGACCGCATCGATGCCCACCGCTTCGCCCACGGGCCCGTTGGTGAGCTGCCCGGCGTGGGTGTTCAGCCCCAGGGCGAGACTGTGGTCGTCCCGGCAGGCCTGCTGCCAGCCCTTGTCGGCCAGCGCCACGGTGTAGGGCATGGTGGCGTTGGTGAGCGCGTAGGTGGAGGTGTTGGGCACCGCGCCCGGCATGTTGGCCACGCAGTAGAACACCGAGTTGTGCACCTCGTAGGTCGGGTCGGCGTGGGTGGTGGGCTTGGTGTCCTCGAAGCAACCGCCCTGGTCGACGGCGATGTCGACCAGCACCGAGCCCGGCTTCATCTGGGAGACCAGCTCGTTGCTCACCAGCTTGGGCGCCTTGGCCCCGGGGATCAGGACCGCCCCGATCACCAGGTCGGCCTCCATCACCTGTTGGCGGATGGCCAGGCCCGAGGACGCCAGTCCGTGGACCCGGTTGTTGTAGCGCCAGAACGACAGCCGCAGCTTGTCGAGGTCGGTGTCGAGGAGGGTCACATCCGCCCCCATGCCGAGGGCGATGTTGGCGGCGTTCTGTCCGGCAACGCCGGCACCGATGACGACCACCTTGGCGTTGGCGACGCCACCGACGCCGCCCATGAGGACTCCGCGGCCACCCTGGGCCTTCATCAGCGAGTGGGCGCCGACCTGGGGCGCCAGGCAGCCGGCGACCTCCGACATCGGGTAGAGCAGCGGCAGCGAGCCCGAGGGCAGCTGCACGGTCTCGTAGGCGATCGCCGTCACCTTCTTGCTGACCAGCTCCTCGGTGAGCGGCTTGTCCGCGGCGAGGTGGAGGTAGGTGAAGAGGGTCAGTCCCTCGCGCAGCCGGTGGTACTCCTCGGCCACCGGCTCCTTGACCTTGAGCACCAGGTCGGCGGTGCCCCACACCTCGTCGGCCCCGTCGAGGATCTTCGCCCCGGCCGCGACGTACTCCTCGTCCATGACCTGCGAGCCGGCCCCGGCACCCTTCTCGACGAAGACCTCGTGGCCGTGCTCCGTGAGCTCGTGGGCGCCGACCGGGGTGATCGCGACGCGGTACTCGTGGTTCTTGACTTCCTTCGGTACGCCGACCTTCACCTTGCTGCTCTCCCCTTCGGTGTGACCGCCACCACGTCGGTGGGGGCGGTCAGGACACTACTCCCCCGCGGCATCTCGCCCGGCGTACCCCAAGGCCTTGACGAGGAGCACGGCCTGGACCGTCGGCGCGTCACGCAACCGCCCGTCGAGGACCGCCGCGTGCAGGTCCGCGAAGTCGATCCACTCCGTCTCCATGTCGGCCTCCTCGTGCTCGGGGACGAAGTCGCCGCGGTCGACGCGGGCCAGTCCGCGCGCGAGGTAGAAGTGCATGAGCTCCGAGGAGATCCCCGGCGAGGAGTACGTCGCCGCGAGGCCGACCCACTCGTCCGCCACGAGCCCCGCCTCCTCCCGGAGCTCGCGTCGGGCCACCTCGAGCGGATCCTCGCCATCCACGTCGCACAGGCCGGCCGGCAGCTCCACGAACCGGGTCCGGGCGGCGTGGCGGTACTGCCGCAGGCAGAACACCCGCTCCGCGTCGTCCATCGCCACGACGATCGCCGCCCCCGGGTGCTCGAGCACCAGCCGGCGGAACGGCTCGTCCTCGGGGTGGCCGGGGCGTCGGATCCGGTCGGCCCTCAGCGCCATCACCCAGTCGTCGCGGAACAGGTCGGTGCTCTCCTCCACCGGCCACGACTCGGCGGCGTCACCCGGCTCGGGCCTCGGCGTCGGCATGCGTCGACCGTAGCCGGTAACGTGCAGGAGGTTCATCGCCTCACCCCAGGGAGACACCTGTGCCCGAAGTCGCGAGTCTGACCCAGGCCGAGGCCGCGGAGCGGGTCGCACTGGTCGAGGTCGAGCGCTACGACATCGACGTCGACATGCGCGGCCTGCTCGAGGGCGAGGTGATCGAGTCCAGGAGCACCATCAACTTCACCTGCACCGAGCCGGACGCCTCCACCTTCGTCGACTGCGCCGCCGAGGTCACCGGCGCGGTCCTCAACGGCGTCGAGCTGGACCTGTCCACCGTCGAGCGCGGCCGGATCCCCTTGTCCGGCCTGGCCGCCGACAACACCCTGGTGGTGACCGCGCGCCAGTCCGACACCAACAGCTCCCAGGGCATCCAGCGCACCGTCGACCCCTCCGACAAGCTGGTCTACGTCTGGACCTCCTTCGAGTGCGACGACGCCCGCCGGGTCTGGGCCTGTTTCGACCAGCCAGACCTCAAGGCGCCCCACAAGTTCGTGGTGACCGCGCCGGAGTCGTGGACGATCACCTCCAACATGCACCCTGACGACGTGGTCGACGCCGACGACGGCGGCCGGGTGTGGACCTTCCCCGACACTCCGCCCCTCTCGACCTACGTGGTGGTGGTCAACGGCGGCCCGTTCCACGAGATCCGCGAGCAGCGCGGCGACCACAGCCTGGGCCTCTATTGCCGCCAGTCGCTCAAGCAGTTCATGGAGCGCGACGCGCAGTTCATCCTCGACATCACCGAGCAGGGCCTCACCTGGTTCGGCGAGCAGTTCGGCAAGCCGTTCCCCGAGGCCCACTACGACCAGGTCTTCGTGCCCAACATGGGTGGGGCGATGGAGAACTGGGGCTGCGTCACCTGGACCGACACCGTCCTCTGGCGCACCGACCCGACGTACTCCCAGCGCTGGGCGGTCGCCTCGGTCACCCTCCACGAGATGGCGCACATGTGGTTCGGGGACCTGGTGACCATGCGGTGGTGGGACGACCTGTGGCTCAACGAGGCCTTCGCGTCCTGGGCCTCCACCTGGGCGGCCGTCAACGCCACCGAGTTCAAGGACGCCTGGGCCAGTTTCCTGGTCGGCCGCGAGCTCGACGCCTACCGTCTCGACATGGGTCCGGCCACCCACCCGATCCGCGGCGACGTCGAGGACGTCTCCGCGGCGATGGCCAACTTCGACTCGATCACCTACGCCAAGGGCGAGGCCACGCTCAGGCAGCTGTCGGCCTACATCGGCGAGCCGGCGTTCGTGGAGGGTCTCCAGCACTACTTCCGCGACCACGCCTGGGGCAACACCCGCCTCGAGGACCTGATGACCGCGTTCGGAAACGCGGCCGGGCAGGACCTCGCTGCCTGGACCGCCGACTGGCTCGACCGGGCCGGCAACGACACCCTCACCCTCACCGACGGCGAGCTGACCGCGGTCGCCCCGGACGGGGGCGAGCCGAGGCCGCACCGGGTCGACGTGGGCTCCTATGCCGTCGACGACGACGTCCTGAGCCTGGTGGGCACCACCGAGGTGGTCACCGACGGCCGTCGTACGTCGCTGTCGTTGCCCGAGGCCGACCTCCACCTGCCGGACTCCGACGACCTCACCTTCGCCGCGATCCGCACCGACGAGGCCTCGCTCAAGCGGCTCATCGAGAGCGCCGGCCAGCTGCCCGAGCCGATCAACCGGGCGATGGCGGTGGCAACTGCGTGGGACATGCTCCGCAAGGGGGAGCTCGACAGTGCCGCCACCCTGGAGTGCATCCTCGGCGTACTGGCCACCGAGACCAGCTCGGCGGTGGGCGAGGCGTTCCTGGCGATGGGCCGCGAGGTCGCCGAACGCTGGAGCCCGTTGGCCACCATCGCCAGCCGCCAGGCGCGGGTGGCGGACACGGCCGCCGCGCTGGCCGACAACCCCGACCTGCGCCAGGCCGCGCTGCGGGTGCTCGCCAGCACCGCCACCACACCCGAGCACGAGCAGCAGGTCGAGGCCGCCGATGACCTCGACCTCTCGTGGCGGCTCCTGGTCCGGCAGTCCGAACGAGGACAGGACGACCCCGAACAGGTGCAGGCCCTGCTCGACCGCGACCCCGACCCCGACGCGTGGGTGCGCGCGCTCCAGGTGACCGCGGCCCGGCCCGACGCGGCAGCCAAGGACGAGGTCTGGGCGGAGCTCTTCGACAAGAAGTCGGTGCCGGCGGGCAGCACGACCGCCACCACGGCCGCGGCCTTCTGGCGACCCGACCAGACCGAGCTGCTGATGCCCTACACCCACCGCTACCTCGACGAGATGACCCACGTGCTCGGCGGCGGCATGCTCTCGCGGCTCTCGCTGGTACGCGCGATGCTGCCGGTGATCGGCGACGAAGAGTTCGTCGCCCGGGCCCAGGAGCTGGCCGACGCGCACGGCACCAACCCGACCGTCCGGTCGATCGTGCTGACGGGGCTGGACTCCCTGGCCCGGATGCGCCGGGCGCGCGGCTAGCTGGCGTCCTCGTCGAGCCGGCGCAGGCCGGACTCGTCGATCGGGAACCGCAGCTCCCGTTGGCGCTCGATCGCGGCACCGATCAGCCCGGCGAAGAGCGGGTGCGGGCGCGTCGGCCGGGAGCGCAGCTCGGGATGGGCCTGGGTGGACACGTAGTAGGGGTGCACCGCGCGGGGCAGCTCCACGAACTCCACCAGGCCCAGGTCGGGGTTGGTGCCGGAGAACACCAGGCCGGCCGCTTCGAGCTGTTCGCGGTAGTAGTTGTTGACCTCGTAGCGGTGACGGTGCCGCTCGGTGATCGTCGCCTCACCGTAGGCCTCGCGGACCACCGTGCCGTCGGCCAGCGCCGCCGGGTAGAGGCCCAGCCGCATGGTGCCGCCGAGGTCTCCCGCCCCGTCGACGAACGACTTCTGCTCCTCCATGGTCGCGATCACCGGCTCGGGACAGTCAGGGTCGAACTCGGTGGAGGCCGCCTTCTCGAGTCCGGCCATGTTGCGGGCGTACTCGATCACCATGCACTGCAGGCCCAGGCACAGGCCGAGGGTGGGGATGCCGTTGGTGCGGGCGTAGGTCAGCGCACCGAGCTTGCCCTCGATCCCGCGGATCCCGAACCCGCCGGGCACGCACACCGCGTCGACATCGCTGAGGTGCCGGGCCGCCCCGGCCGGGGTCTGGCACTCGTCGGAGGCGATCCAGCGCAGGTGCACCCGCGCCTCGTGGGCGAAGCCGCCGGCCCGCAGTGCCTCCACGACCGACAGGTAGGCGTCGGGCAGGTCGATGTACTTGCCGACCAGGCCGACGGTGACCTCCTCGGCCGGATGGTGAACCCGGCGGAGCAGGTCGTCCCACGTGGTCCAGTCGACGTCGCGAAAGGGCAGGGCCAGACGGCGCACGACGTAGGCGTCGAGACCCTCGCGGTGAAGAACCTTCGGGATGTCGTAGATCGAGGGGGCGTCCGCCGCGGTGACCACGGCCTCCTCGTCGACGTCGCACATCAGCGAGATCTTCTTCTTGATCCCCTCCGGCAGCTCCCGGTCGGCGCGGCAGACGACGGCGTCGGGCTGGATACCGATCGACCGGAGCGCGGCCACGGAGTGCTGGGTCGGCTTGGTCTTCAGCTCGCCGGACGGCCCGATGTAGGGAACCAGCGAGACATGGAGGAAGAAGCAGTTGTCGCGGCCGATGTCGTGGCGCACCTGGCGCGCGGCCTCGAGGAACGGCAGCGACTCGATGTCGCCGACCGTGCCGCCGATCTCGGTGATCACCACGTCCACCTCCGGGCCACCCATGGCCTGGATCCGGTCCTTGATCTCGTTGGTGATGTGCGGGATCACCTGGACCGTGTCACCGAGGTAGTCGCCGCGGCGCTCCTTGGCGATGACCGTGGAGTAGACCTGCCCCGTGGTCACGTTGGCGATCTGGCCGAGGTCGGCATCGAGGAACCGCTCGTAGTGGCCGATGTCGAGATCGGTCTCCGCCCCGTCGTTGGTGACGAACACCTCGCCGTGCTGGAACGGGTTCATGGTGCCCGGATCGACGTTGAGGTAGGGGTCGAGCTTCTGCATCGTGACCCGCAGACCGCGGGACTTCAGGAGGTTGCCCAGGCTGGAGGCCGTCAGGCCCTTGCCGAGCGAGGAGGCGACGCCCCCGGTCACGAAAACGTGCTTGGTGGGGGTCGGATGCTTCACGGACCTCCATGTTACCGGAGGGGCACGGCTCCGTCCGAACCCGACGC
This sequence comes from Nocardioides sp., assembly GCA_035691135.1. Classification (GTDB taxonomy): domain Bacteria; phylum Actinomycetota; class Actinomycetes; order Propionibacteriales; family Nocardioidaceae; genus Nocardioides. The sequence goes on from DASSJR010000088.1 coordinate 7,804, forward strand.
ACCGAACGAACCGCCCTTGTCGGTCAGTGACTGCACCAGTGCGAGCGTGGTGGTGACCTGACCCACCGCGAGCTCGACCCCGTCCACCGTGGTGACCTTCCCGGCTTCGGGTTGCTTGCGCAGCGCCGCGACGTCGCCGTTCTCGCCCGACCGGGTGTCGCCGGCCACGACGACCCCGAGCGCTTGCGACGCCAGGCCGGACACCAGGCCGCCGAGGATGTTGTCGTCGATGTCGTGGCCGAGGACGACCAGCACCAGCGGGGCGCGGCCGACCTCCTTCTCGGGGGAGACGACGAGGTCGGCGCCGGCCAGGCTCTGCCGGATCGACGGGGTGTCGCCGCCGACGCCGGCACCGTCCTCTTGCTCGGTGGCGATCGCCGAGCCGAGCAGCTGGCCCAGGCGCTCGTAGGTCGGCGCGTTCTCGTCCACGGCTCCGGAGTCGAGCTGGGTCATCAGCTGGCTGCCCAAGGTGTCGACCAGGGACTTCTCCCCCGGGTCGACGAGTGCGCGCTGGAGGGCATAGGTGCCCTCGAGAGTCCCCCCGGCGTGCTCGACCTGGCCGACGAGGCCGTCGATGATCCGCTGGTCGCTGCCCGGGAGGCTGATCAGGGCGACGGATCGCCCGGCCAGCTGCTCGTCGTAGAGCCGGGTGGCGGCGGCCGTCGCGAAGGCGTCACCAAACGCCGCGGCGTCGTTGTCCGACGCTGACTTCGTCTTGGCCGAGGTCGAGGTCAGGGCGTCGCGTCCGACCTCGGACAGCGGCCCGCCGCCGAGGACCACCCCGACGGCCAGGGCGAGGAACACCGCGACGAGCGTGACGACGTGCTGGCGGAACGAGATCAACGGAACAGTCCTTGCAGGTAGTCGGTGAGGGCGGTCAGCCACTCCTGGCCCACCGGGGTCACGGCCACGGCGATCGCGAGGGTGAGCAGCCCGGCGAGCAGCACCAGGAAGACGTGGCGCGGCCGGACCCGGCCGGAGTAGAGCAGGTGAACCGACGCAGCGTCGACGAGCAGATGCCCCACCTTCAGCCGGGTGAGGTAGGTGCCGGCGAGCCCGGGGCTCTGGCGGTCCAGGACCTCCTCGAGGCTCGCATGCAGGCCCACCCCGACGATCAGCCGCGCCTCCTCGGCCTCGAGCAGCAGCAGGGCGGTGTCCTCCGTGGTCGCGGACGACTCAACCGGCAGCGGCCGGACGCCGAGCCGCTCGAGCTGCTCGGCATGGAGCCGGCTCCCGGAGTCGACGCGAACGACGACGTCGCGTGCCGTCCGCAGCGCCTTGGCGGAGGGGCGTTCGGCATCGCCAGCGGCGTTGGACACCACGACCATGTCGGGCCGGTGACCGGCGTCGAGCAGCAGGTCCGCACCGCGGTCGACACCGACCAGCACGGGGTCCTGCTCGCGGATGAAGGCCCGGATCGAGGTCAACCGGCCGCGGCTACCGGCGCCTGGTACGACGAGGACCACCGGCCGTCCGGCGATCCGGGTCGCGGTCTCGGGAAGGCCGAGCCCGTGGAGGAGGAAGCCCTCCTCGCGGCGCAGGAACTCGGTGCTGTTGTGGGTGAGGCTCTCGAGCTGGCTGCCCATTGCCAGCCGGGCCTGGGCCATCTCCAGGTCCACGGTGTGGACGTCGACCTCGCGGCCCATCGCGACCGCGGCGCCGCCGGCGAACACGACCTCGTCGTGGATCCGCACCGAGGCGCCGTCGGAGATCCCGAAGGCACCTTCGACACGGTCGAGCACCAGGATCCCCGCCTCGGCCAGCACCTGGGGGCCGAGGTTGGGAAGCCGGCCCGAGATCATCGGGGCGGCGTTGACGACCGCGGACACGCCGGCGTCGACCAGCGCCTGCGCCGTGGCCCGGTCCATGTCGAGGTGGTCGACGACGGCGACGTCGCCCGGCCGCAGCCGAGGCAGCAGGACGCGGGTACGGCGCTCGACGCGCGCGGTGCCGGTCAGGCCGGGAGCGGTGGTCGCCGGTCGGGTTCTGGTGGCAGGCTTCATGACGCGGCCATGGTGTCAGCCGGGAGCACGCGTTCCCTGCAACCGGGGCCCGGCGCGTCGGGTCAGCCCAGCCGGTCAGCCCAGCCGGTCAGCCCAGTCGGTCAGCCCAGTCGGTCAGCCCAGGGCGCGGGCCGGCTGCGCGGCCTCGAGCAGCTCCCGGGCGTGGGCGAGCGCAGTGTCGGACTCCTCCATGCCGGCGAACATGCGGGACAGCTCGCGCTCGCGCTCGCCGGCGTCCAGGGCGGTCAGGCCGGAGGTGGTGACCGAGCCGTCGCTGGACTTCTCGACGACGACGTGATGATCGGCGTAGGCAGCCACCTGAGGCAGGTGGGTGACGACGAGGACCTGGGCGGAGCGCGCGAGCCTCGCCAGTCGTCGCCCGATCTCACCGGCGGCCTTTCCGCCCACCCCGGCGTCGACCTCGTCGAAGACGAACGTCGGGACCGGGCTGGTCGTCGCGAGCGACACCTCGAGTGCCAGCATCACGCGGGAGAGCTCGCCTCCGGACGCCACCTTGGCCAGCGGCCGGGGCTCGGAGCCGACGTTGGCGGCAAGGAGCAGTTCCACCTCGTCGACGCCGGTTGCGGTGAACCGGAGGACCCGGTCACCGACCCGCAGCCCGGTCTGCTCGGCGTCGCCGGCGAGCTCCTGCTGCCGGACAGCCACCTCGATCCGGGCGTGCGGCATGGCCAGCAGCTCGAGCTCCGCGGTCACCTCGGCGGCCAGCCTGCCCGCCGCCTCGGTCCTGGCCTCGGACAACGCGCCGGCGAGGTCACCGAGCTGGCGGCGCAGCCGGTCGCGCTCGACACGGAGCTCTTCGATCCGGTCATCGGTGTGGTCGAGGTCGGTCAGCCGGGTCGCCGAGCTCTCGGCCCAGGCCAGGACCTCGTCGACGGTCTCGCCGTACTTGCGGGTCAGCGCGGTGAGCGCCGCCCGCCGCTCGGAGACGGCCGCGAGCCGCACCGGGTCGCTCTCGACCCGGGAGGCGTAGGAGGCCACGTCGGCGGCGATGTCGGAGAGCAGGTAGGAGATCTCGGCCAGCCGGTCGGCGAGCTCTGCGGCCTCGGTGTCGTGTTCGCGGACGCTCTCGAGGAGCGTGCGGGCGGCCGAGGTGGTGGCCAGGGCGTCGGGCTGCTCTCCGTCCGACGACAGGGCCTCTCGTGCCTGCTCGGCCGCGGTGCGGAGCGTGTCGGCGAAGCCGAGCCGGGACTCCTCCGCGGCCAGCGCGTCGTCCTCGCCGGGCTCGGGGGCGACCGCCTCGATCTCGGTGAGTCCGAACCGCAGCTGGTCGGCCTCGCGGGCGCGGTCGCGAGAGGTCGCGACCACCTCGGCGAGCTCGGACCCGGTTGCCGCCAGGCGGTCGTGGAGCTGGGAGTACTGCTCCAGCAGCTTCGCCACCTCCGGCCCGGCGAACCGGTCGAGCGCGTCGCGCTGGGCACGGGCCTGGAGCAGCCGGTGCTGGTCGGACTGTCCGTGGACGGCGACCAGAGGCTCGGCCACGTCGGCCAGGACCGACGCCGGGACCGAGGCGCCGCCGACGAAGGCCCGGGAGCGGCCTTCGACCGAGACGTTGCGGGCCAGGACGACGCGGTCGTCCTCCACCTCTCCCCCGGCCTCCTCGACGGCGTCGGCGAAGTGCTCCGACGCGGAGGCCCGGACCACGCCCTCGACCCTGGCAGCGCGGGCGCCGGTGCGCACCGCGCCACTGTCGGCCCGGCCGCCCAGGATCAGGCCCAGCGCGGTGACGAGCATGGTCTTGCCGGCGCCGGTCTCACCGGTGATGACGGTGAGGCCTGGGCCGAGCTCGAGGGTCGAGGACTCGATCACCCCGAGGGATCCGATCCGGATCTCCTCAAGCATCGGCACCCTCTCCGGAGCGGCGGCGAGCGGCCGCACCCCGCCAGCCCTCGACCGGGAGGCCGAACTTGGCCACCAGACGGTCGGTGAACGGGGCCTCGTGCAGGCGGACCAGGCGCACCGGGGTCGCGCCACGGCGTACCTCGATCCGGGCCCCGGGTGGCAGGTCGACCGTTCGCCGGCCGTCGGCCCACAGGACGCCGGCGCCCTCGTTGTGGCTGAGCACCTCCAGCGCGATCACCGATGCGGGAGCGACGACCAACGGCCGTGCGAACAGGGCGTGGGCGCTCAGTGGGACGATCATGAGCGCCTCGACACCCGGCCACACCACCGGGCCGCCGGCACTGAAGTTGTAGGCGGTGGAGCCGGTGGGGGTCGCGCACACGACTCCGTCGCAGCCCCAGCGGGAAAGGGGCCGTCCGTCGATCTCGACGACCAGCTCGATCATCCGCTCGCGGGCAGCCTTTTCCACGCTCACCTCGTTGAGCGCGAAGGTGCTGGTCACCAGCTCACCCTCACGACGGACCGACACGTCGACGGTGAGCCGGTCCTCGGCGGTGTAGCGGCGGTGCACGATCGCGTCGATGGTGGACTCGACGTCGTCGTACTCCGCCTCGGCGAGGAACCCGACGTGGCCCAGGTTGACGCCCAGCAGCGGCGTCCCGCTGGCGTGGGTGATCTCGGCGGCCCGCAGGATGGTGCCGTCGCCGCCCACGACGAGGGCCAGCTCGCAGTCGCGGCCGGCGTCGCCCTCGTCCTCGATGACTTCGAGCGGTGGGTCGAACTGGGCGGCGTCGAGACCGAGGTCGGCGGCCTCGGCCGCCAGCAGCCGGACGACGAGACCATGCCCGGTCAGCGCCTTGCAGAAGGCGCGGGCCACCTCGTGGGCCTCCGTCCGGCCGGTGTGGGTGAGCAGGAGCACTCGGCGAGGGACGTTGCCCGCCGACGTGTCAGGCTCGCCGCTGGTCGAAGTCACAGGTCAACCTTCTCACTCGCCACACCCGGGCCGGCCTCGCCATGCACAACGGCGGCGATGTCGGTCGCGTCGATGCGGGCCGGACCACGGTGCAGCCAGAGGAAGAATTCCACGTTGCCCGACGGGCCGGGGAGCGGGCTCGGGGTGACCATCCTGGCGCCCCATCCCCGCTCTGCTGCTGCCTGCGCGACGGCGACCACGGCTTCGGCCCGCAGCCCTGGGTCGCGGACCACACCGCCCTTGCCGACCCGGTCCTTGCCGACCTCGAACTGGGGCTTGACCATCAGCGCGAGGTCGCCGTCCGGGGAGGTGACTCCCAGCAGCGCGTCGAGGACCAGCACCAGGGAGATGAAGGACAGGTCGCCGACGACCAGGTCGACGGGGTCGCCGACCATCGCCGGGCTCAGGTCGCGAACGTTGGTCCGGTCGTGCACGACGACCCGCTCGTCCTGGCGCAGCCGCCACGCAAGCTGTCCGTAGCCGACGTCGACCGCCACCACCTCCCGGGCGCCGTGCTGCAGCAGTACGTCGGTGAAGCCACCGGTCGAGGCACCGGCGTCCAGGCAGCGCCGCCCGCGCACGACCAGCCCGGCCGGCTCGAACACCTCCAGAGCACCGGCCAGCTTGTGACCGCCCCGTGACACGTAATCGGGTCGCTGGGGATCGGTGGCGACAACGATCGCGGCGTCGGTCGTGACCCCGGTCGCCGGCTTGGTGGCCACGGCTCCGGACACGCTCACCCTGCCCGCCGCAATCAGCTCGCTGGCATGCTCCCGGGAACGGGCAAGCCGACGCCGGACGAGCTCTGCATCCAGGCGCTGACGGCGCGGCGGCACGGCCGCGGGATCAGGCGTCGGACGAGTTGTCGAGCGCCTGCCGGAGCCGTTCGTGAGCCTGCTCGAAGGCGTCCGGGTGCTCCTCGACCGGGCTGTTCTGGAGCCCCTGCAGGTCGGCGAGCACGTTGTCGACCTCCTCGACACCGGTGCGCTCCGGCTCGTCGAACTCCTGGCCGGTCTCGGTCGGGTCGACGTCGGGCGGGGTGTCCGGCTGCTCGGGCTCCAGGTTGCGCTCGCTCATGGGCCGAGATTACCGCGATCCACACCCTCGCCAGCGTCCGGCACGGCCGCGCTGCTGACGTCCGCGGCCGAGCCGGCACGGTCGAGATGGTCCCAGACGGCGCACGCAACCGCCCGCCACCAGTCGTCCGTGGACCCCTCGCCGGACACTTCCAGGCGTCCCCCCGAGACCGTCGCCCGCCACTCACCGCACCGCCAGTGAGAGCCGTCCCGATCCGGGGCCGGATGAGGCACGAACAGGCCCTCCAGGTCCGCCGCGACGTAGGTCGGTCGCAGCTCTGGCCCGGCCGCCGCCAGCTCCGGCAGTCCAGTCACCCCGGTCATCACCAGCAGCGAGTCGATGCCGAGGTTGTTGGCGCCCTCGATGTCGGTGTCGAGCCGGTCACCCACCATGAGCGGCGTGGTTCCGCCCATCCGCCGGATGGTCTCCTCGAGCAGTGGGCGTTGCGGCTTTCCGGCCACCACCGCCTTGACCCCGCTGAAGCGCTCGAGCATGTCGACCAGCACGCCGTGACCGGGCGCCTGCCCGAACTTCGTCGGCAACGAGAGGTCGGTGTTGCTTGCAACCCAGGGCAGTCCGTCGCGGACGCGCACGGCCGCGCGCATCACGTCGCGCCACGGCACGTCCGGCCCGTAGCCGGTGGCCAGCGCCACCGCCCGCGAGTCGTCGACGGCCGCCGGCTCCAGGCCCACGTCGCGCAACGCCTCCTCGAGCCCGGCAGCGCCCAGACAGGCGATCACGGCCCCTCCGCCGTGTCGCTCCGCGAGCAGGTGGGCCGCGGCCTGCGCCGAGGTGACCACCTCGTGCGGATCCGCCTCGACGCCGAGCCCGGCCAGCTTCTCCGCCACGGCTTCCGGGGGGCGGGAGGCGTTGTTGGTGATGAAGGCCAGCTTCGTGGTCCCGTCCCGGAGTCGGGCCAGCTGAACCGGCGCACCGGGGACCGCCGCCGACTCGATGTAGACGACCCCGTCCAGGTCGAACATCACCAGGTCGTGGGCCTCGACCAGCGGCTGCCTCGAGGCACCGAGCACGTCGACCCTCCTTTCGAAGACCTCAGGATCGGCACCCTACGATGCTTCGATGGACTCCAGCCGCGTGGTGGTCACGCCGCCGTACGTGGCTGGCCCCTTTCGACTTGATCCGTTCCGGGCCCTCATGCTGTCGCCGAGCAGGGTCGCCGACCCCGCCTCGGCGCGAGCGTTCGCGCGGCCCTACCGGAACGTGGCGCGCCGGCTCGAGCGCTGGGAGCAGCAGGGCCACGTGCACCGCGACCGGGAACCCGCGGTCTACCTTCACGAGTACGCCGCCATGGGCATGACCGTCCGCGGCCTCGTGGGCGCGCTGAACCTCTCCTCGCGAGCCGACCAGCCGGGCGAGCGTGTCGTGTATCCCCACGAGGGAATCCACCCCGTCCAGGCCGCCGAGCTGGCGGACCGGATGACCGAGATGGGCATGAACCCGGCACCGATCCTGCTCGTGCACCGAGGACCGGCCCCTGTGCGTGAGCTTCTGCGCTCGGTGATCGCCCGCGGGGCGGACCACGAGTTCGACGACCGCAACGGCGAGCATCACCGGATCTGGGCGCTCCGGGATCCGGAAACCTGCGCGGACCTCGCCGGGCTGCTGGCGGGCTCCCGCGCTCTGCTCGCCGACGGGCACCACCGCTACGCCGCCTACCTGCGGATGCAGGAGGCGTCGCCCGGAACCGCTGCCGACCGAGGGCTGGCCATGCTGGTGGACCAGGACGACACGCCCCTGTTCCTTGGCGCCATCCACCGCGTGTTCGTCGGAACCACCCTCGAGGCCGTGCACAAGGCAGCAACCAGCTTCGGAGCCTTCACCGCCCGGACCCCGGCCGACGCCGTGGCGGCACTCGCTCCCGGAACCCTGGTGGTCACCGACGGCACGGAGTGGGCGACCCTGGCCCTCGACCTCCCGACCGGGACGGCCGCGGTGGAGGTCCTCCACGACTCGGTGGTTCCTGCCCTCGAGCAGCCGCCGGTTCGCGTCGAGCACCACCACTCGGTCGACGACACCCTGGCTCACCTGCCCCGCAGCGGCAGCGTCGCGGTCCTGATGCCGGCCATCGAGTTCGACACGGTGCAGCGGATCGTGGGCGGTGACCGGCTGCTGCCGGAGAAGGCCACCTCGTTCCAGCCCAAGCCCAGCATGGGTGCGCTCATGCGCTCACTGCGCGACGAATGACCCGGCCGGCCGAGACCTCGACCTCGAACCGGGACGCGGCACCCTGAGCGGTCCGGAAGAACCGCCGGCGCACCGACCCGCTGACCTCGACGACGTCGTCGACCCGCCAGCTCGCGACCGATCGACGGACCCGACCGGACCACACGCAGCAGTCGACGGCATCGACCTGGTGACGTGACCGCGAGGGATCCTCGGGCCTGGGCACGACCACCCGGAAGCTCCAGAGACTGTCGCCGCTGGGCAGGACGCGCTCCTCGGGTGGTTGCGAGACCCGCCCCACGAGCCGGACTTCATTGACCGCCTCGGTCGCGGTCGGTTGCTGTGCTGACACGGACGCTGACATGGACCGATCACCTCCACGGCCACTGTCGCGGAATTCGCCGACCCCCGGCGTGAGACCGGTCCGCGGCTGTGGAGATGGCAGTCCGAACACTCCCTGTGGACCACACCTGGTCCGAAAGCGCCCCGAAATAGCACCAGGGGCCACCCGTCGCGGGTGGCCCCTGGCCTCAAAGTATGTCCGGCGGCGTCCTACTCTCCCACAGCCTCTCGGTTGCAGTACCATCGGCGCTGGCAGGCTTAACTTCCGGGTTCGGTATGGGTCCGGGTGTTTCCCTGTCGCTATGGCCGCCGT
>DASSJR010000089.1:0-23099 GCA_035691135.1 Nocardioides sp.
AGCTTGACGTCGATGCCGGTCTCCTTCTCGAAGAGCGGCGCGACCTTGGAGATCAGCTCCTCGTGCTGGGCGTTGTAGACGGTGATGAAGGGGCCGTCGTCGCCGCACGCGGTCAGCATGGGGGCGGTCAGGACCGCCACCGCACAGGCCATGAGCAGGTTCTTGGTCACGAGAGTCCGATCCGGGGCGAGGCTGTGTCAACGGAGTCTGGCTTAGGGTCGCCTAACCTTACCTGACCTGGGCAGTCGAACCCCACTCACCCGCAGTGGTGGTTAACGATCGCTAACTTCCTCGGCTAGCATGGCCGCCATGGGTTTCGAGCTGTCCCCCGAGCACGAGCAGTTCCGGCGTACGGTCCGCGACTTCGCCGAGAAGGAGATCGCCCCGCACGCCGGCACCTGGGACCGCGAGCACCACTTCCCGGTCGACGTGGTGCAGAAGATGGGCCAGCTCGGCCTCTTCGGGCTCACCGCGCCGGAGGAGTACGGCGGCGCCGACGGTGACTTCACCAGCCTCTGCGTGGCGATCGAGGAGCTCGGCCGGGTCGACCAGTCGATGGGCATCACCCTCGAGGCGGCGGTCGGCCTCGGCATCAACCCGATCCTCACCTTCGGCAGCGACGAGCAGAAGCAGACCTGGCTCCCCGACCTGGTCAGCGGTCAGACGCTCGCCGGCTTCGGTCTCACCGAGCCCGGCTCCGGGTCGGACGCGGGCGCCACCCGCACCAAAGCCGAGCTGGTCGAGGGCGAGTGGGTGATCAACGGCTCCAAGCAGTTCATCACCAACTCCGGCTCCGACATCACCAGCGTGGTCACCGTGACGGCGCGGACGGGCGGGGGTGACGGCGAGCGGCCCGAGGTCAGCTCGATCATCATCCCGGCGGGCACGCCCGGGTTCACCGCGGAACCGGCCTACGACAAGCTCGGCTGGCACGCCTCCGACACCCACCCGCTGTCCTTCGACGACGTCCGCGTCCCGGAGGCGAATCTGTTAGGGGAGCGGGGTCGCGGATTCGCCCAGTTCCTCGCCATCCTCGACGACGGACGCGTGGCGATCGCGGCGCTGGCGGTGGGATGCATCCAGGCCTGTCTCGACATGAGCCTTCAGTACGCCGGCGAGCGGCAGACCTTCGGCGTACCGATCGGGCGCAAGCAGGGCCTGGCCTTCCAGATCGCCGACCTCGAGGTGATGCTCCAGTCGGCTCGGCTGCTGGTCTACAAGGCAGCGGCGATGAAGGACGCCGCGGCCCCGGTCAAGGACTTCAAGCAGGCCGCGGCGATCGCCAAGCTGCATGCCACCGAGTCGGCGGTGACCGCCACCCGGATCGCGACCCAGGTGTTCGGGGGCTACGGCTTCATGGAGGAGTACCCGGTCACCCGCTTCTACCGCGACGCCAAGGTCCTCGAGATCGGGGAGGGCACCTCGGAGGTCCAGCGGATGCTGATCGCGCGTGGGCTCGGCCTCCCCGTGGAGTGAGCTCGACGCCCAGACTGAGTGAATCAGACCGAGTGCATCAGCACGACGTCGCCGTGGCCGCCATAGCCCATGACGCGCGGCGCGTACTGGGCGTTGTCGAACGTCACCATCCACCATCCGCCTCCCGGGTCCGGGACGAGCTGGGGATGCGGGATGTTCGTCGGGTACGGCGCATCGAGGCGCCCTCGACGCTGCCCGTCGAGGTCGAAGACGGGGTAGTTCTGCCCCACCTTGTCGCTGGCCAGCAGCCAGGTCTCCGCACCGACCCGGGTGAAGATCGGGCCCTCGCACTGGGTCAGGTCCTTGGCCGCGGCCACGAGCTCGAGTCCCTCGAACCACGAGCCCCCGGCCTGACCGTCGGCTGCCGCCGGGCCACGCGCGAGCGCGGGGTGGAAGTCGAACGGGTCCTGTGAGGGACTCTCGACGAACGCGACCCGCCAGCTCCCGTCCTCCAGCAGCAGGGCCGGGTCCCAGGTGCCCTGGTCCGTCGGCAGCGGCGTGGGTTCGGTGTCGATCACGTGCACGCCGGAGAGCACGTCGGCGTCGGTCTCCGCGTGCCGCACGTGGATGCTGCCGGGGGCGAAGTCACCCCACGAGCTCGTCGCCACCAGCCACCCGTCGCGGTGCCGCACGAGGTGGCCGGCGTGGTCGCCCAGCACGAGACCGTCCCGGCGGCTGAACAGCTGGGCCTCCAGCCGCATGTCGCGTGGAGAGGCGGGGTCGAAGGACCACACCGTCCAGTGCGCCTGCTGGAAGAAGCCGAGGCCGGCACAGGTCCAGGTGAGGAACTGTCGCCCGTCTCGTTCGTACGGCGTTCCGTCCGCGTCCTGCACGAGATGCGGGTCCCGCAGGCCGGTCATGCCGAAGAGCCCGGCCCGCACGGCCGACGCGGTGACGCCGGTGGTCCCCCAGGCGTAGCGGAACCGGGCGAGCGTGTTCTCGCGGCGGAGGTCGACCAGCGCCGCGACCTTGTCGCGCTCGGTGAGCACCGGCTGCCAGCCCTCACCGGAGTCGACCAGGGCCGTGACCTGGTTCTCGCACAGCGCGAAGGCGAGACCGGCGCCGCCGGCGAGGCCGGCCTTGCGGCGACGGACGACCCGGGTGCGACCACCGGTGCGCACCTCCAGGGTGATCCGCGAGGTCTTGGCGCTCCACCGGACCAGGACGTGGTCTCCGTCCTGGGTGGCCAGGCCGAGCGCGATCGTCCCCCGGGCTGCGGGCAGTCGTGCCTCGACGGTGACGAACGGTGCCTCGGGTCCCTCGCTATGGAGGGTGAGCTCTCCGCCACCGGGAGCCAGCGTGCCCGTCTTCGCGGCGACGAAGCCGGGGGCGAGGAGCTCGAAGGGGCGGTGCCGGTCGGTGCGGCGGAGCGTCAGGTCGAAGATGTCGGCCTCCTGGTGGGACGGCGGGTCGGTCGCGCGGGTCGTGGCGGGTGCCGGCGGCTCCCCGTCGGTGCATCCGGCCACCACTGCGCTGCCGGGGGCGCCGACGGCCGCCGCCAGCAGCGTCCTGCGGCTCAGTGTGTGGGTTCGGCTCAGTCGAAGGGCATCGGTCATCCCTTGATGCCAGACCGCGACACACCTTCGATCACGAACCGCTGGGACAGCATGTACAAGAGGAGGACGGGAACGCTGGCCACGACGGCGCCGGCCATCAACAGGTCGTACCGCACGCTGTTGGCGGACTGAAGGGTCGAGAGTCCCGCTTGCAGGGTCTGGTTCTCCGGGCTGAAGAGCACGTAGACCGGCCACAGGAAGTCGTTCCAGTTGGTGAGGAATGACAACAACCCGAGCGTGGCCAGCGCCGGCCTCGACAGTGGCAGCACGATCCTGGTGAACACCTGCCACCGGTTGGCCCCGTCGAGGTAGGCCGACTCCTCGAGCTCCTTGGGCAGCCCGATGAAGAACTGCCGGAGGAAGAACACGCCGAAGGCGCCGGCGGCGGTCGGCACGATGATCGCCACCAGGGTGTCGAGCCAGTACAGGCGGCCGACGATCTCGTAGTTGGGGATCACGAGGATCACCGGCGGCACGAACAGGGTCGAGATGATGAGCGCGGAGACCACCTTCTTGCCGCGGAACTCCAGCCGCGCCAGGGCGTAGGCAGCGAGCGACGAGGTGGCCACCACCAGGGCGGCGTTGGCGGTGGCCGCCAGCAGCGAGTTGAGGAACCACCGGACGACCGGAGTGTCCGAAGCCCCGAGGATGCGCTCGTACGCCTGGAAGGTGAGCGGGTCCGGCCACCAGGTCGGTGGCGACTGGACGGCCTCCTGCGAGGTCTTCAGCGAGGTGACCAGCATGAAGACCAGGGGGCTGACGAACAGCAGTGTGAGTGCGACCAGGACGACGTACTTCAGGACCCGACCCACACTCATGCGGCTGCCGCTCATGACTCCACCGCCCCACGCGCCCGGAAGACGCCGAACACCATGAGCGACAGGAGCATGAGGGCCAGGGTGAGGATCCAGCTGGCCGCGGCCGCCTCACCCATCTGGAAGTTCTGCAGCCCGGTCTCGGCGATCCAGAAGATCGCGGTCTGGGTCTCACGAGCCGGGGCTCCGTTGGTCATCATGAAGGCCTGCCCGAACATGTTGGCCGAGGCGATGATCGTGATCAGCGTGACGAACATGGTGACGGGCCGCAGGCCGGGCAGGGTGACGTTCCAGAACGACGCCCACCATCCGGCCCCATCCACCCGGGCGGCCTCGTAGAGCTCCTTCGGGATCTCCTGGAGCCCGGCGATGTAGATCACCGCGTTGAACCCGAGGGTCCACCAGACGGTGACTCCGACGAGGGCGACCCACGCGGCGGGGATCGAGCTGAGCCAGGCGGTGTCACCCGGCAGGCCGAGCTGCTCGGCGTAGGCGTTGACCGCACCGATGTTGCGGTCCAGGAGGAAGCGCCACATCACGCCGACGACCGCGACCCCGAGGACGTACGGCGCGAAGTAGATCGCCCGGAACACGTTGCGCCCGCGGAACCTCGAGTTCATCACCAGGGCGACCGCGAGCGGGATCACGATCAGCAGCGGCACGCTGAAGAGCGTGAAGATGCCGGTCGCCTGCATGGAGTTCCAGAAGGGGCCGTAGGTGATCGAGCCCGACTCGAAGAGGTCCCGGTAGTTGTCCAGGCCGACGAACGGCTTGTTGGGGAGCGTGAAGTCCCAGCTGTGCAGGCTCATCCAGAGCCCGAGCACGATGGGCGCGAGCACGAACCCGGTGAAGAGCACGAGGTAGGGCGCCAGGAACAGCCAGGCCGTGCGGTCGTCCCCGCGCCGGTGGCTCGGCCGTGCCGCCGCGGGCGGTCTCGCCCGGCGAGCATCACGGGCTGAGTCGGCCGGTTCGGCGGCGGCGAGGTCCGTCGCCTCGGACCCCGCCACGTCAGGTCCCGTACTTCTCGAGGTTCTGCTGCATCATCTGGGTGGCGTTGCTCGCCTCGGTCGAGAGCGCCTCCTCGGGCGGGGTCTTCCCGAGGATGGCCTCGTTGACGGCGACCTCGAGCGTCGGGATCTGCACGTCGCCGAGACCGGGGACCGGCGGCAGGAAGTGCAGTGCCTCGATCTGGTCGCGGATCTCGTACTGCGCCGAGTCGGTGAACTCCGGCTCGTCCCGCTCGGCGTTGCGGGCGGGGATCATTCCGGCCTCGGACCAGGAGGAGGACTGGTCGGACATCCAGCCGATGAAGGTCTTGGCCGCGTTGGCGCGGTCCTCGTCGTCGGCGGCCTGCTGGGTCATGAAGAAGTTGTGGGAGTTGGCCCAGGCGCCCGGCTGGTCACCGATCACCGGGACCTCGGCGATGCCCCAGTCGAGACCTGAGGCCTTGAGGTCGTTGATCTGCCAGATGCCGTCCCAGGTGATCGAGTTCTCCCCGTTCTTGAACGCGGTGTACTGGGTGTCGATGTCGACCGCATCCGGACTGAAACCGGCATCGACCTGCTCCTGCATCCAGGTCAGGGCCGCGACGCCGGCCTCGTCGTCGTAGGTGGCGGCAGAACCGTCCTCGGCGTAGGGCTGGCCGCCGTTCTGCCACAGCAGCGAGAGGAACATCAGGTGGGCCGGCCACTGGTTCGGCATCCAGAACGGGTACTTGAAGCCGGCGGCCTGGAGTGCCTTGCACGCCTCCTCCAGGCTGGCGGCGTCGGTCGGGGGCGACTCGATCTTGGCCTTCGCGAAGTGGTCCTTGTTGTAGTACATCGCCAGGGTGTGCACGTCGAGCGGGATGCCGTAGCGCTTGTCCTGGTAGATGCCCGGCTGCCAGACCGAGGGCGCGAAGTCGCTCTCCTCGAGCCCGAGGGTCTCGGTCAGGTCGTCGAGCGGCGCCAGCACCTGGCGGGCCGCGTTGGTCGCGAGCTGGTCGAGGTGCATCGCACCGACGTCGGGGCCCTTGCCGGCCTGCGCGGCCGCGGGGAGCCGCTGGTAGAAGTCGGCCCACTCGATGGTGTTGTTCTCGATCACGATGTTGTCGTGCTCGGACATGAACCGCTTCACGAGGTCCTGCATGGCCGGACCGTCACCGCCGGTGAAGCCGTTCCAGTAGGACAGCGTCAGCTTCGGTCCGTCGTAGGCCTCGCCGCTGAAGCCGCCCACCCCCTCCGAGCTCTGGCCGCCCACGCCTTCACCCCCGCAGCCTGCGAGCAGCAGGCCCGTGGCGGTGACGCCGAGGAAGCCACGGCGGGAGAGGCCGGTGCTGGCGGGAAGCACGAACGGGGAGCGGCGGGTCATCGGGTCCTCCAAGGGTTTCAGCGATCGGTGCCCGGCGCGAGCCGGACGACGTTCCAGGAGACGGGCGGCAGGGAGATCTCGAGCCGTCCGTCGGTGAGGCGGGCGTGCGGGTTGGTCACCGGGACGACGGCCTCAGGAGCGTCCTCGGTGTTGGCGGTAGTGGGGTCGGGGTCGTTCAGGGTCGTCGCCTCGACCAACCTGTACCCCGGAAAGGCCCGGACCTGCGCGGTGAGCTCCAGTGGCTCGTCGGTGGATCGGTTGACGGCGAGCAGGGTGAGCGCGCCGGTCTCCTCGTCGTAGGTCGCGGTGGCGTCGAGGTAGGGAACGTCTCCGTGGTCGGCGCTCTCGTAGGTGGCCACCTGCGGCTCGACGCGGAGCACGTCGCCCTGCGCGAGGGCGGCGGCCTGGGCGAACGGGTGGAAGATCGTCTGGCGCCAGGCGGGTCCGCCGGCCCGGGTGCGGATCGGGGCGATCACGTTGACCAGCTGCGCCTGGCAGGCGATGCCGACCCGGTCGGCGTGACGAAGCAGGGTGATCAGCAGGCTGCCCACGACGGCAGCATCGGTGACGTCGTAGGTGTCCTCGATGAGCGGGTAGGTCTCCTCCCACTCGGGGGAGGGCTGGTCGTGGAAGCGGGACTGGTACCAGACGTTCCACTCGTCGAGGGAGACCTTGAGCTGGTGGCGTGAGCCGAGCCGGGCTCCGACGTGGTCGGCGGTGGCGACGATTGCGTCGATGGCACGATCGAGATCGACCCCGCTCGCGAGATGGTCGGCACGGCTGCGCCCCAGCGGGTCGTAGTAGTTGTGGAGCGAGATGTAGTCGACGGCGTCGTAGCACTCGGCCAGCACCGTGGACTCCCATGCGGCGAAGGTCGGCATCTGGGTGTTGGAGCTCCCACACGCCACCAGCTCGACCCGGGGGTCGAGGCGGCGCATGGCGCGGGCGGTCTCGGCGGCCAGCCGGCCGTACTCGTGGGCCGTCTTGTGACCGATCTGCCAGGGGCCGTCCAGCTCGTTGCCCAGGCACCAGACGCGGATGTCGTGGGGCTCCTTGGCGCCGTTCTCCCGTCGCAGGTCAGACAGGGCCGTGCCCTCGGGGTGGTTGCAGTACTCGAGGAGGTCGACCGCTTCGCGCACCCCGCGGGTGCCGAGGTTGACCGCCATCATCGTCTCGGTGTCGGCCCGTCGCGCCCATTCCATGAACTCGTCGATCCCGACCTGGTTGGTCTCAGTCGCCCGCCAGGCCAGGTCGAGGCGGCGCGGTCGCTCCTCGCGCGGACCGATGCCGTCCTCCCAGCGATAGTTGGAGACGAAGTTGCCGCCGGGGTAGCGGACGATCGAGGGGCCGAGCTCGCGGACCAGATCCAGCACGTCGCCGCGGAATCCCGCGTCGTCCGCGGTCGGGTGCCCGGGCTCGTGGATGCCGGTGTAGACGCAGCGCCCCATGTGTTCGACGAACGTCCCGAACAGGCGCCGGTCCACCCTCCCTACCCGGAAGGCGGGGTCCAGTGTCAGGGTGGCGGGGGCCATCCAATGGGTATACAACGTTATTTGCATCGTTGTAAACCCGGAAGGGGATATTGATGCGAACCCGATTGCGCGACGTGGCTGCCCAGGCGGGCGTGTCGGTGAAGACGGTGAGCAACGTCGTGAACGGCTACGTGCACGTCTCCCCGGCGACCCGCGCGCGCGTTCAGGCGGTGATCGACGAGACCGGCTACCGGCCCAATGTGACGGCCCGCAACCTCCGATCCGGACGCACCGGCGTGATCGCCCTCGCGGTCCCCGAGCTCGATAATCCCTACTTCGCCGAGCTGACCCGGTTCGTGGTCGAGGCGGCCGAGGAACACGGGTGGACCGTGCTCATCGACCAGACCGACGGGCTGCTGGAACGGGAACGGGAGGTCGCCATCGGGTTCCCGCACCAGCTCATCGACGGGCTGATCCTGAGTCCGACGGCGCTGGGCCGCGACGACCTCGACGGGCGTGGCCCAGACGACCTGCCGCTGGTCCTGATCGGGGAGAAGCAAGGTACCGGGCCGCACGACCACGTCGGCATCGACAACGTCGCTGCCGCACAGGCGGCCACCACCCATCTACTGGAGCTCGGGCGGCGTCAGGTCGCGGCGATCGGCCACCAGCCGGACAGCAGCGAGCACTCGGGGGTCGCCCACCTCCGTCGTCGGGGCTGGGAGGCGGCACATCGGGCAGCCGGGCTGCCGCTCGATGAGGGACTGCTGGCCGAGGTGCCGGCGTTCCGGCCGGAGCACGGAGCCGACGCCATGGCGCGACTGCTCGACCACGGCCCCGTGCCCGATGCGGCCTTCTGCTTCAACGACACGCTCGCCCTGGGGGTCCTGAGGTGCCTCGCCGACCGCGGGATCAGGGTCCCGGACGAGGTAGCCGTGATCGGGCTCGACGACGTCGTCGAGGGTCGCTTCGCGGTGCCCCGGTTGAGCACCGTGGCGCCGGACAAGCGAGGCATCGCCCGCACGGCGGTCGAGCTGCTCGCGGCTCGGCTCGCGGCCGAGGGGAGCCCGCGCGAACCCCGTGACGTCCGCGTCGGGTTCGAATTGCTGGCGCGGGAGTCATCGGTGGGCGGGGGGCCCGGTCAGGTGCCTCGCCGTTCCTGACCGGTTACTGCAGGCGGGACGTGGTCACGTCGAGGAAGCGAGCCGTGTAGCCCTCGCCGCCCATCGAGACCAGCCCGATCCGGGCGTCGTTCCCGAGGTCGTGGCGCCATACCCCGCCGCGTACCCATTCGCCGCCGTCGCTGCGGGTGAAGGCGGTGTAGCGGTCCGGTCCGGCAAGCCGCTCGACGACCACGCGCAAGCGGGTCGTGTCACCCGGCGGGCCGACCACTCCGTTGCCGTAGCGGGGGAACTCGGGCGCACCCGCGGGCACCTCTTTGGCCCACTCGGTCTGGCGGGTCTCCCAGATGGAGACGTGCACCAGCTTGAGGTAGCGGTCGTCACCGTCGTAGAGCACCAGCCCCGCCTGCACGAAGTTCTGGCAACAGCCCTCGGGCGGCAGGTCGAGCTGGACCCGGGTCTCCACGACGTGGTCGCCTGCGGGCTCGGGGCGGGTCAGGACGGAGGCGGTGTTGACCTCGCGGGCCAGGTCTCCGGCCTGGGTGTCCCATCGCAGCGCACCGGCCTCGGCGCCGAAGGTCGCCGCGTCGGGTTCGCGCACCCACGTCCAGGCCGGGTCCAGGCCGTCCTCGAAGTCGTCGGAGTACGCCGGCATGACCCGGCCGGGTTCGAGCGGTGCGGGTGGGCTCGGGAGCGGACCGTTGGGCTGTCCGTCCGTCGACGGCGCAGGCACCGGGGAGTCGGAGGCCCACCGGCCGGCCCGGACCTGCGGCCAGCCGTCCCGCCAGGTCAGCGCGTCGAGCAGCACCGGACGACGGGTGAAGCCGGGATCGGTCTCGAAGTAGGGGTCGCCCTCGTCCACCGCGTGGTAGATCGTCCACCACTGGCCGGCGTCGTCGGTCACCACGGTGTTGTGTCCGACCCCGACCCACCGGTTGCCGTTCGGCAGCAGGACGGGGGAGCCGCCCACGCGCCCTGCGAGCAGGCTGCGCCCGTCGCGGTCCACGAACGGACCATGCGGATCGCGGGACCTCCCGGCGAAGACGCCGTAGGAGGTGAGGGGGCCGTTGCAGCAGTTGGTGGCCGACGCGAACAGGTAGTACCAGCCGTCCCGCTGGACCACGTGGGTGCCTTCGTAGCGGTTGGCGATGGTGACCTGGGTCGAGGGGCCGACCGCGGTGATGCCGTCCCTGTCGAACGTGGCGTCGACGGCGTGGATGCCGCCGTAGTAGCTGCCGTAGTAGAGCACGGCGCCGGTGCCGGTCACGAGGACGTCGGGGTCGAATGTCCAGAAGAAGGAGCACGCCGACTGCGGGTCCGGGCGCGGGCCGACCACCGGCTTGTCCGACACCGACCACGGTCCGGTCGGACTGTCGCTGACGGCAACGCCGATGGCGCTGTCGCCGTCGGACGCACAGGCGTTGGCGCCGCGCAGTGAGTCATCGGTGTTGGTCACGACGAAGCTCAGGTAGTAGTGCTTGGTCGTCGGCGAGTACGCGACGTCCGGTGCCCACAGGCCCGCGCCGTCGGCGGCCCACTCCGGCGGCTTGGGCAGCGCGTCGCCGACGTACTTCCAGTTGACGAGGTCGCGCGAACGCATCGTCGGGATGGGGTGGAACCGCAGGTTGCCGGACTGGTCGAGATCCTGGTCGTTGAGCGGGTCGGTCGTGCAGTAGAGGTACCAGAACTGGTGGTCGTCCCCCTGGCCCCGCTGCACGGCCGGGTCGGCGCACGAGTCGACCGTGCCGCCTCCCGGGATCCGCGGCGCCAGCGGGTTGCGGTAGGTGTCGCCGGCTGCCGGGGCCGCTGAGCTGGTCGTCACCGGGAGGAGAGGTGCGACCAGGGCCAAGGCGGCGAGGACGAGGGCAGGCAGGTAGGAGTGGGACCGGAAGTGGCGCATGTTTACAACGTTGCAACAGGTCTGGTCCACTTGGCAAGAGGGACGCGGCCGATGGTGTCCACGCTCCGACCGATGGGCGTGGGCCGGCACGCACTCCAACCCTCGACGGCTAGCCTCTGCGCATGGGTGAGCGCTGGGAGCGGTTCGCGGGCGAGGTCGGACGGTTCCTCGCCGTCGGACTGCTGGCCACGATCGTCGCGCTGATCCTCTTCAACTTCCTGGTCCACGGCTTCAACACCGCCAACTTCGCGCTGCTCAACGACCAGCCGGAGCTCGCCTACCTGATCGCCAACACCGTGGGCATGGCGATCAGCTTCCACGGCACCAAGGGCTGGGCCTTCCGCGAGCGCGTCACCAACCACCCCGACGGTGGATTGCTGGCGTTCATCGCGATCAACCTGGTGACCATGCTGATCCCGATGGCCTGCCTGCTGATCAGCCGCAACCTGATCGGCGTCGACGACCCGATCTCCGACAACATCTCGGCGAACGTCATCGGCCTGCTGATGGCCAACACCGCGCGGTTCTTCCTGTTCCGAGAGCTCATCTTCCGGCACCCCGACCGGTTCCTCACGTCCACAGATGAGTCCACGACCGACCCAGTTCCGCCGTCAGCTCACGGACGAGTGGGAGGCTGAGACCGACCACGTTGTGGTGGTCGCCCTCGATCCGGGTGACGAATGCTCCGCCCATACCGTCGACGGTGAAGGCACCGGCCACGGAGAGCGGTTCCCCGGTGCCGACGTACGCCGCGATCTCGTCGTCGGTGACGTCGGCGAAGTGGACGGTGGTCGAGGCCGTGGCCGCCGCGACCCGGCCGGACGCGATGTCGCGGAGGCTGTGACCGGTGTGCAGCACGCCGGACCGCCCGCGCATGCTGCGCCACCTGGCGACCGCGTCGTCGGCGTCGCGGGGCTTGCCCAGTGCCTGGCCGTCGAGCTCCAGGACCGAGACGCAACCGAGCACGAGGGCGTCGGGGGGCAGCCCGTCGCGCCCGGCGACGGCCGCGCACTTGAGCTCGGCGAGCTGCAGGGCGAGCTCGGCCGGCGGGAGACCTTCGACCTGGCTCTCGTCGACCCCCGAGACGATTACCACCGGCTCGATGCCGGCGCTGCGGAGGGTCGCGAGTCGGGCCGGGGACGCGGAGGCCAGCACGAGTTGCACCGGGCGAGCCTAGGACGTCAGGGCGTGCAGTCGACGTTGACCTCGGAGACCCGCGCCAATCGCGGGCGGTCGTGCTGGCCGTCGTCCACCATGCCCGTCGCCCACCACATGCGCAGACCGGAGTCGGTCACCTCCAGCGTTGCGAGGTTGTTGTCGAACCACGGCCCTTCGAGTGGCTTCCACGTCAACGGCGCGTCGGCGACTTTCGCCGACTGCGCGACCACGTGGCCGATCGGCCCGGCCACGCCGTAGGCCAGCACCGCCACGAGGAAGCGGAGCCGCCGCGGCATCGGGTTGCGGATCGGGGAGCAGACGGCCTGGATGATCCGGGTGTGGATCGGGCCGTTGTCGCGGAACTCGTCCGGGGTCGGCCGCGCCTCGGACACATAGCTGTGGTGGACGTCGCCGGAGAGGAAGGTGACCGTCCTCGGCGGGCGGCCCCGCTGTCCACGGGCGACTTCGAGGGTCATCTTCGAGACGGCCTGGAACGCCTCCTGGAAGGCCGCCCAGTGCTCGAGGTCGAGGGCCTGCCGCAACGTCTCTCCTGCCTTGCGGGTCCGCGCGCGCCCCCACGCGCCCTGGGCCAGCGCCTCGCTGAACGCCTCGGCGTAGTGCAACCCGGGGCCGAGCAGGAACGGCAGCGAGGTCCCGACGAGGAGGTGGTCGACGTCTCCGCGCATCCGCTCGTCGAGCCACTTCATCTCCCCCTCGTCGAGCATGGACCGGTGGTCCGGCTCCAGCACCCGGGCAGCACGGGAGTCCACGACCAGCAGCCGCGCCTGGTCGCCGAAGTCGCGGGAGTAGCTCCACCGGTAGGTCTCGGGCTTCTGGTCGGCCCGTTCCGCGAACGCGTCGAGCAGGTCGGAGGCGTCGTACTCGCCCTCGCCGTCGTGGCCCTGGATCGCCTTCCAGTTCTCGTCCCCGGCCCGCTCCTCCGGTGTCATGTTGCCGAGGTGCTGGTAGACCCAGTACGAGCCCAGCCCGGCCACGATCCGGCCGTGCCACCAGTCGGTGGCCTCCATCTCCTGCTTCCAGGAGTGGGAGGTGTTCCAGTCGTCACGGATGTCGTGATCGTCGAAGATCATCGCGCTGGGGAGCGTGGAGAGCAGCCACCGGTTCGCCGGATCCGACCAGGCCAGCTTGTAGAGATGGGCGTACTCCTCCCAGTCCTTGAGCTCGGTGCCGGGAGGTTCGTTGATGTCACGCCGCGACTCGATGAACTCCTGCATCTCCGCGGTCGTCTCGTCGGCGTAGACCTGGTCGCCGAGGAAGAGCACCAGGTCCGGCCAGCGGGCCTGGTCGCCGGGGTCGGGATCGTCCTCGGAGCTCGCGTCGGTGACGCCCGCCATCCGCAGGGCGTAGGCGCGCAGGGCGTCCACGCCATGGAGCTTGTTGCCGGCCTTGTCGTGGGTGACCGAGGTGCGGCAGGAGCCGAAGGCCAGCCGGAGCGGCTTGGCGAGATCGAGCGTCGGGATCAGCGACGGGGGGTAGGGCGAGTCCGCCTCGGGCCAGACCGGTTCACCGTCGATGCTCACCGTGTAGGGCGTCTTGCTGCCCGGCGACAGGCCCTCGACGCAGACCAGGGCGTAGTGGTGGTCGTGGGCCAAGAACGTGCGCGCCTCGGCCTGGTGCTCGCCTGCTCTCACGGTGACGACACCGGCGTCCTCGGTCTCGACCCAGACGCACGCGGTCGTCTCGTCGACGTGGCGGAGCAGGGGTCCGAGCACGAGGCGGGTCATGCGTTCACCCTTGCACAGCGACGAAGCCTGCGGGAGAGGTCAGGCCAGGGCCGACGGGAAGGCCTCCCGGTAGCAGCGCAAACCGTGTGTGGACTCGGCGGCGAGCATCGCCCGGGCGACGGCGCGGGTGACGCAGGTGCCGGCGGACTCGAGGATCGCGTGGAACCCGAACGGGTCCGGTGCCGCACCGGCACCGGTGGCGAGGGTGAAGACGGTGTCGCCGTCGAACATCGTGTGCACGGGGTTGATCGCGCGCGCCAGCCCGTCGTGGCCGATGCCGCTCACCTTGGCGCATTGCGCCTTGGTGAGGATGGCGTCGGTGGCGATCACCGCGAGGGTGGTCGCGAGAGGAGGCCGCCGTGGCTCCTCCTGCGCGGCCGCCTCGGCCTTGGCTGCGAGCAGCTCGGCCTCGGCAGGCCGATGCAGCGGAGGCAGGTCTCCGTGGCGGCAGTGGCGGGCGGCCCAGAGCTCACCGGTCGACAGGTCCACGCACGACCCGACCGGGTTGGCGACGACCAGGGCGCCGACGGTCGTGCCGTCCGGGAGCGTGACGCTCGCGGTGCCGACCCCACCCTTGAGACCCCCGGCTCGGGCGCCGGCGCCGGCGCCGTGGTTGCCCTCCTCGACCTCGGGGGCGGCGGCGTCGTAGGCGGCCGCGCCGAAGCCGGCGTCCGGGTGGTGGGCGAAGTTCCCGCCTCGGCCGAGGTCGAAGATCACCGCGCTGGGCACGATCGGCACCACCTCGCCCGGGCCACCCACCGGGACGCCGATGCCGTCGCGCAGCAGTCGTTGGACCACACCGTCGGCGGCCGCGAGCCCGAGGGCGGAGCCGCCACTGAGGACGACCGCGTGGACCCGCTCCACGAGGTTCTGTGGATCGAGCAGGTCGGTCTCGCGGGTGCCGGGCCCGCCGCCGCGGACGTCGACACCCCCGACCGCGCCGTCCGGTGGTGCGAGGACCACGGTGGTGCCGGTCAGCCAGCCGTCGTCGACGCGTTCGGCCTGGCCGACCCGGATCCCGGCGACGTCGGTGATCGCGTTCACGGTCAGCGCGGCATCCCGCTGGACCGCCAGCCGCCGGGGCCGTGTGGGTGGGTCGCACGCACCTTGCGGTGGTGCGCGGACCACTCAGGCGTACGGCGCGGCGGCGGCTCCTCGCCCCCGCCGAGCGACGCGAACACCGCGACCAGGGCCGCGATCTCCTCCGGCGTGGCGTCGGGGTTGACGATCGTCAGCAGCGGGGGTTGCGCCCCGCTGGTGGCTTCCGGTTCGCCCTCACTCACAGCGGGATGTTCCCGTGCTTCTTGGCGGGCAGGACCTCCCGCTTGGAGCGGAGCAGCCGGAGCGCCCGGACGACCTCGACCCGGGTCTCGTGAGGGGAGATCACCGCGTCGACGTAGCCGCGCTCGGCCGCGATGTAGGGGTTGGCGAGATGGTCCTCGTACTCCGTGATCAGCTCGGCCCGCTTCTCGTCGGGATCTTTCGCCTCGGCGAGCTCGGAGCGGTAGAGGATGTTCACCGCTCCCTGGGCGCCCATGACCGCGATCTGGGCGGTCGGCCAGGCCAGGTTGATGTCGGCACCGAGGTGCTTGGAGCCCATCACGTCGTAGGCGCCCCCGTAGGCCTTGCGGGTGATGACCGTGATCAGCGGCACCGTGGCCTCGGCATAGGCGTAGATGAGCTTGGCGCCGCGGCGGATGATGCCGTTCCACTCCTGGTCGGTGCCCGGCAGGAAGCCGGGGACGTCGACGAAGGTCAGCACCGGGATGTTGAACGCGTCGCAGGTGCGCACGAAGCGGGCCGCCTTCTCCGAGGCGTCGATGTCGAGGGTGCCGGCGAACTGCATCGGCTGGTTGGCGACGACGCCCACGGGCGAGCCCTCGACCCGGCCGAAGCCGACGATGATGTTGGGCGCGAAGAGCGCCATCACCTCGAGGAAGTCCTCGTCATCCACGACCGCGTTGATGACCTCGTGCATGTCGTAGGGCTGGTTGGGGGAGTCCGGGATGATCGCGTCGAGCGTGCGGTCGAGGTCATTGAACTCAAGGAGGTCCGCCGCTCCGCCGATTTCTGGGTCGTACGACGGCACCTCGTCGAGGTTGTTCTGGGGCAGGAACGACAGCAGCGTCTTGACGTACTCGATCGCGTCGTCCTCGTCGTGCCCCATGTAGTGGGCGTTGCCGGACTTGGTGTTGTGGGTCCGGGCGCCGCCGAGCTCCTCCATCGAGACGTCCTCGCCGGTGACGGTCTTGATCACGTCGGGACCGGTGATGAACATGTTGGAGCTGCCGTCGACCATCACCGTGAAGTCGGTGACGGCGGGGGAGTAGACATGCCCGCCGGCGCAGGAGCCCATGATCATCGAGATCTGCGGGATCACGCCGCTGGCGTGGACGTTGCGGCGGAAGATCTCGCCGTAGAGGCCGAGCGAGACCACCCCCTCCTGGATCCGGGCGCCGGCGCCCTCGTTGATGCCGATGATCGGGCAGCCGGTCTTGATGGCGAGGTCCATCACCTTGGTGATCTTCTCGCCGTAGACCTCACCCAGGGAGCCGCCGAAGACGGTGAAGTCCTGCGAGAACACGCACACCTGGCGGCCGTCGATGGTGCCGTAGCCGGTGATCACGCCGTCGCCGTAGGGACGCCGCTCGGCCAGGCCGAACGCGGTCGACCGGTGCCGGGCGAGCTCGTCGAGCTCGACGAAGGAGCCCTCGTCGAAGAGCAGCTCGATGCGTTCCCGGGCGGTCTTGCGGCCCTTGGCGTGCTGCTTCTCGACGGCCTTGGCCGAGCCGGCGTGGACCGCCTCGTCGAGCCGGCGGTCGAGGTCCTCGAGCTTGCCCGCGGTGGTGTGGATGTCGATGTCGTCGGGAACCTCGGTGCCCTCGACCTGCCCCTCGATCTCCTGTGCCGCGCTGGAATCTGCTGGACTCAACTGGCCTCCTCGTTGCTCGTCGGCCAATCTAGTGCCCGTGACGGCTGCCGCCGACCCCCGCCCGCCTCTCGACCCCGAGCGCCTCGGCGCGCTCGTCACCGCGCGGGCGCACGGCCTGCGCCTGGAGGTTGTCGACGCCGTCCCCTCCACCAACGCGGTGGTTGCCGACCGGGCACGCGACGGCGCGCCCCACGGACTGGTCGTGGTGGCCGAGCACCAGACGGCAGGTCGCGGCCGCCTGGACCGCGCATGGGAGACCCCCGCCCGCGCGGCGCTGACCTTCTCCGTGCTGCTCAGGCCGCGGGTACCCGCGTCGGAATGGCCCTGGCTTCCACTGCTGGCCGGGCACGCGCTGGCCACCGCGCTGCGGGAGACGGAGGTGCCCGCCGGGCTGAAGTGGCCCAACGACGTGCTGGTCGGCGGCCGCAAGGTCGCGGGCATCCTGCTGGAGCGGGTGGAGACCCACGACGGCGCGGCGGCGGTGATCGGCATCGGCCTCAACGTCAGCACCACCGAGGCCGAGCTGCCCGTCGACACCGCCACCTCCGTCGCACTGGCCACCGGCTCGGCGCCGGATCGAACCGAGCTGCTGGCGCGGGTCCTGGGCCGTCTGGTCGCCGAGTACGACGCGTGGCAGGCCGCCGAGGGGCCCACGCGCACCGAGACGCTCCGCGCGGCGTACACCGAGGCATGCGTGACCATCGGCCGGGAGGTGCGCGTCGAGCTGCCCGGTGGAGAGGTTCGCACCGGGACCGCACGGGGCATCGACTCCGGTGGCCGGCTGGTCGTGGACGGCATCGCCGTCGGCGCCGGAGACGTGGTCCACGTCCGGCGGGTCCGATGACGCGATCAGTGCCATGATCGTGCTGTGGCCTTCCCCAGCAAGCTGCTCAACGAGGGTGAACACGTCGTCGTGTCGACCCGCACCCATCCCAAGGCGCTGCTGCTGCCGGTCCTGATCCTGGTGCTGACCCTGGGCGTCGCGGCGTACGCGCAGCGGACCGGGGGCGGCACCGCTGCCGGCGTGATGCACGTCGCGGTCTGGGTCGTCGCCGCGGTGGTGATCGTGCTGTGGGTGGTCCGCCCGGTGGTGGCGTGGGCGACGACGACCTACACGTTCACCAACCGCCGCTTCATCAAGCGGTCAGGGCTGATCGGCAAGGAGGGACGCACCATCCCGTTGAACCGGATCAGTGGCGTCGACTTCGAGTTCGGCGTGATCGACCGGATCTTCGGCTGCGGCACCCTGGTGGTCTCCGATGCCAGCGAACTAGGACGCGTCGAGCTCGAGGACGTGCCTCACGTCGAAGAGGTGCAGCTCAAGGTGGCCGACGAGCTCCATCGACTCTCGGGTCACCGCAGCGACGATGGAACCTGACTCAGAGACGGCACGGGATCGGCTCGAGCGGGCGATCCTCGGGGAGGAGCGGGTCTTCAACGCGCTCGAGGTGGCCGACGAGACCGGGGTGACGGTCGACCAGCTCCGCAGGCTCTGGCGGGCGCTCGGCTTTCCCGAGCACGGCCTGGAGGTTGCGTTCACCAAGGCGGACGCGCAGGCCGTCTCGCGTCTCAACGCGATCGTGGACACGGGCGTCATCGACTTCGACACGGCGGTCAACCTCACTCGCGCCGTGGGCCAGACGATGGCGCGGCTCTCCGACTGGGAGGTCGGGACTCTGGCGCACCGCGTCGAGGAGATGGAGTCGGGCGACCAGGCCAGCGGCAGCAGGAGCGAGTCCGCGCTGCGGATGCTGCGCGAGATCAACCCGGGGTTCGAGGACCTGCTCATCTACGTCTGGCGGCGTCACCTCGCCGCAGCGGTGGCCCGGGTGGAGGCGCTCGGCGCAAACGAGGAGGACCTGCACACCGCCCATGTCACGGTCGGTTTCGTCGACATCGTCGGCTTCACGACCCTGTCCAACCAGGTCGGACAGGCGCGGCTGGGCGACATCGTGGAGCTGTTCGAGTCCCGGTGTGCCGACGTCGTCGCCGGCAAGCGCGGCCGGGTGATCAAGAGCATCGGCGACTCCGTGCTGTACGTGAACGACGACCCGATCCGTGCCTACGACACCGCCGAGGGCATCATCAACGTGGTCGGCCGTGACCCGCGGATGCCCGACGTCCGCGTCGGGCTGGCCAGCGGCTCGGTGGTGATGCGGCTCGGCGACGTGTTCGGCCCGCCGGTCAACATGGCCGCGAGAATGACGTCGGTGGCCCGCCGCAACCGGATCATCGTCGACGCGGAGACGGCCGGGCTGTTGCCGGCGGACCAGTTCGAGACCCGCTTGCTGCCGACCCGTCCGGTCCGTGGGTTCGGTCCGGTGGAGCCGGTCGCCGTACGCCGGCACTAGCCCAGGTGCCGATCGCCCGCCCAGATGGGCCCAATTCCAACGTTTGTGCAAGGTACGGGCGTTTTACGTTTGGGTGATGGATGTCTTTTTACCTTTGTCAGGTGATGCGAGTGCAGGACGTCGAGCTCGACCCCCAGACCCGCCGTGCGTGGCGCGGCGGCCGGGAGGTCGTCCTCTCGCGCAAGGAGTTCGATCTCGTGGAGGCGCTGATGGCCCAAGCGGGCGACATCGTGACCCGCGACGAGCTGATGCGCACGGTCTGGCACACGAACTTCTGGACGTCGTCCAAGACGATCGACGTCCACCTGGGCTGGGTCCGGCGCAAGCTGGGTGACGACACCCGCCGCCCCACCCTGATCACCACGATCCGCGGCAAGGGACTCCGCTTCGAGGTCAACGGGCACAGCAACTAGCCTTTCGGTGTGACCGCGCCCGCACCGACCCTCGCCGTCATCGGCGGCGGGCAGCTGGCCCGGATGATGGCCCAGCCCGCGATCGCACTCGGACTGCCGCTGCGGCTGCTGGCCGAGGGCGAGGGCGTCTCGGCCGCGCAGGTCATCCCGGACCATCTCGTGGGCGACTACCGCGACCTCGACACCCTGGTGAAGGCCACCGATGGCTGTGCCGTGGTGACCTTCGACCACGAGCACGTCCCGACCGGGCACCTGCACGCGCTCGCAGACTCCGGTCTCGCCGTGCGTCCCGGGCCGGAGGCACTCGTGCACGCCCAGGACAAGGCGGTCATGAGAAAGGCGATCACGGGGTTGGGGTTGCCTGGTCCCCGATACAGCGCCGTCGGCTCCTTGCGGGAAATTGAGGCGTTCGGCTTCCCGTGCGTGCTGAAGCGGACCCGTGGTGGCTACGACGGCAGGGGCGTGTGGGTCGTGCGGTCCGCCGAGGAGTGCGTGGAGCCGCTGCGGGCGGCAGCGGCCTCGGGCGTCGCGCTTCTCGCCGAGGAGCTGGTCGACTTCCGTCGAGAGCTCTCCGCCCTGGTGGTGCGGTCGCCGAGCGGCCAGGCGGCGGCGTACCCGGTCGTGCAGTCCACGCAGCGCGACGGCATCTGCCACGAGGTCGTCGCCCCGGCGCCCGGGCTGGACCCCGACCTGGCGAGCCGGGCTCAGGAGCTCGCGCTGCGGATCGCCGGCTCCCTCGACGTCACCGGCGTCCTGGCCGTCGAGCTGTTCGAGACCGCAGACGGTCGGGTGCTGGTCAACGAGCTGGCGATGCGGCCCCACAACACCGGCCACTGGACCCAGGACGGCGCGGTGACCTCGCAGTTCGAGAACCACCTCCGCGCGGTGATGGACCTGCCGCTCGGCTCGCCCGCGACCCGGGCGCCGTGGACCGTGATGGTCAACATTCTGGGCGGCCCGACCGATGCCGGGCGCCTGTACGACGGATACCCGCACGCCCTGGCCCGCGACCCGTTCCTGCGGGTGCATCTCTACGGCAAGGACCTGCGACCCGGCCGCAAGGTGGGGCACGTCAACGCCTACGGCGACGACCTCGACGACTGCCTCGAGCGTGCCCGGCACGCCGCCGCATGGTTCCGTGGTGACCTCGGAGATGAGAGTGAGTAGACATGGCTGACGCCCAACCCCGCGTCGGGATCGTGATGGGCTCCGACTCCGACTGGCCGGTGATGAAGGACGCGGCCGAGGCGCTGGAGGAGTTCCACATTCCCCACGAGGCGGACGTGGTCTCCGCCCACAGGATGCCCGAGCAGATGCTGGAGTACGGCCGTCAAGGCTCCGGTCGCGGCCTCCAGGTGATCATCGCCGGCGCCGGGGGAGCGGCTCATCTGCCGGGCATGCTGGCCGCGGTGACTCCGCTGCCGGTGATCGGCGTACCCGTCCCGCTGAAGTACCTCGATGGCATGGACTCCCTGCTCTCGATCGTGCAGATGCCGGCCGGCGTACCCGTGGCCACGGTCGGGGTCGGCAACGCGCGCAACGCCGGTCTTCTGGCCGTGCGGATCCTCGCCGCGACCGATCCGGAGCTCCAGGAGCGGATGACCGAGTTCCAGGTCGAGCTGCGGCACAAGGCCGAGGAGAAGGGGAAGGCCGTGAAAAGTGCTTCGGGCGGATCGCACCGGATCGGCTTTTGAGCTCTCGCATCCTCCCGTGACCAGCACGGTCGCGACGGCGCGGCAGCTCTCCGACCGTCTGGTCGGCCTCGACGTCGCCCGCTGTCTGGCCCTCCTCGGGATGGTGGCCACCCACGTGCTGCTCGACCGCGGCCCTGACGGAGGCCTGACCGTGTCGCACGCGATCTCCGGCGGGCGGGCCGCGGCCCTGTTCGCCGTGCTCGCCGGAGTGACCCTGGCTCTGATCACCGGGCGCCGTGAGCCCGTCGTCGGGCGGGAGCGGGCAGCCCGGTCGGCGGGGATCGCCGTCCGTGCCCTGCTGATCGCGATCCTGGGCCTCTACCTCGGTGCCCTGGGCTCGGGGCTGGCGATCATCCTCACCTACTACGGCCTGCTGTTCCTGTTCGGTCTCCCGTTCGTCGGCCTGCGCGCTCCGGGGCTGTTCGCCGTGGCCGGCGCGTGGCTCGTCGTCACGCCGCTCCTCTCGCAGGTCGTCCGGCCCGAGCTCCCTCAGCGAGGCTTCGCCAGCCCGACCTTCGACCAGCTCTCGGCGCCCGGCCACCTGCTCAGCGAGCTGATGTTCACCGGCTACTACCCGGTCGTCCCGTGGCTGGCCTACCTGCTCGCCGGGATGGCGCTGGGGCGTCTCGACCTGGCGAACCGGCGCGTCCAGGTGTGGATCACCGTGGCCGGGGCCGTCCTGGCGACCGTCACGTTCGCGACCTCGCGGATCCTGACCGGACCGCTGGGGGTCGCCGACGACCTGGCCGGCTCCCCGGGCGCACCCGCGGCCACCGGCTCCGGGCTGCTCACGGAGATCGCCGGCGGGATGTTCGGGACCACACCGACCGGCGGCCCGTGGGAGTGGATGCTGGTGGTCGCCCCGCACAGCGCGACCCCGTTCGACCTGGCCCACACCATCGGGACGTCGTACTTCGTCATCGGCGCCTCGCTGCTCCTCGTCGGGCTCGTACCGACGAGCCGGCGGCGGGCCGTGGCGATCGCGTTCGGGGCCGGGACGATGACGCTGACGCTCTACACGCTCCATGTGGTGATGCGGACGCCGGCGGTGCTCCCCGAGGAGACCCCGTCCTCGTTCCCTCTGCACGTGGTCGCGCTGCTCACGATCGGTGGCCTCTACGTCTACGGACGGCGCCGCGGGCCGCTGGAGTGGGTGGTCGCGTCGACCTCCGCGCGCACCGCCGACGGCGTACGTCGATCGGATTGAGCCGGCTCAGGGCTCCTTCGACAGTTCCTCCGCGGTGGGGATCGGCCCACCACCGTCGGGGATCCACCGCCCGGAGTCGCGCCAACGGACCGCCGCGTGGAAGCCATGCGTCTCCGCGAACTCCTGGAACCAGCGGCCCTCTGGCGAGTGGCGGGTGATCCCGTCGAAGAGCGTGGCCAGGACCTGGGTGCCCGCCAGACCCATGTTGTCGAAGGCCTGGTTGATCATCAGCTTCTGCATCGCCAGCTGGTTGATCGGCACGCCGGCGATCCGGTCGGCCAGACGCTCGACGGCCTCGCCCAGGTCAGCGGCGGGCACGGACTCGACGACCAGCCCCCAGTCGGCGGCGGTCGCGCCGTCGATGGTGTCACCGGTCAGAAGCATCCGCTTCGCCCGCTCGGCACCGAGCCGGTAGACCCACATGGCCGTGGTCGGGCATCCCCACACCCGGGACGGCATGTAGCCGATGCGGGCATCGTCGGCCATCACCACGAGGTCGCACGACAGCGCGATGTCACTGCCTCCGGCCACCGCGTGCCCGTGCACCTTGGCGATGGTCGGCTTGAGCGACCGCCACAGGGTGAAGAAGCCGTCGGTGTTGGCCTTCATCAGCCGGTAGTCCTTGATCGGGTCCCACACCGGCGGCTGGAAGCTGTCACCCTCTTCGGCGAAGACCTTGAGGTCGTAGCCGGCGCAGAACGCGTCGCCGGCACCCTGCAGCACGATGACGTGCACGTCCGGGTCGTCGTCGGCGGCGGCGACCGCGGCCGGGATCTCCCTGGCCATCGCCGCGTTGATGGCGTTGAGGCGCTCGGGCCGGTTGAGGGTGAGGTAGGCCTTGCGGTCGCGGGTCTCGTAGGTGAGGGCCTCGAAGGTCTGGGTCATGGGTCTGCTTACTCCTCTGCCACCC
>DASSJR010000090.1:0-8777 GCA_035691135.1 Nocardioides sp.
ACCCGGCTGTGCAGCACGTCGCCGACGATCGCGACCCGCCGCCCGTCCAGGCCGCCGCCGTCCTGCGCGGCGAGGTGGCGCCACATCGTGAACGCGTCGAGCAGCGCCTGGGTGGGGTGCTCGTGGGTGCCGTCGCCGGCGTTGACCACGTGGGAGCGGACCCAGCCGGAGTGGGCGAGCCGGTGCGGAGCGCCGCTCGCGGAGTGGCGCACCACCACCGCGTCGGCGCCCATTGCCTCGAGCGTCAGCGCGGTGTCCTTGAGGCTCTCGCCCTTGGACAACGAGGAGCCCTTGGCCGCGAAGTTGATCACGTCGGCACTCAGCCGCTTGGCCGCCGCCTCGAAGGAGATGCGGGTGCGGGTGGAGTCCTCGAAGAAGAGGTTGACCACGGTGCGGCCGCGCAGAGCCGGGAGCTTCTTGATCGGGCGGTCCGCGAGCGAGCGGAGCTCCTCTGCGGTCCTCAGGACCAGCTCGGCGTCGTCGCGGCTGAGGTCGGCCGCGCTGAGCAGGTGGGTCTTCATGAGGCGTTCCCCTCGATCGTCACGGCGTCGACGTCGTCGATCCCGGCCAGGGTGACCCGGACCCGTTCCACGAGTGAGGTCGGGAGGTTCTTGCCGACGAAGTCGGCGCGGATCGGCAGCTGCCGGTGTCCCCGGTCGACCAGGACAGCGAGCTGCACGGCCGACGGCCGCCCGATCTCGGTCATCGCGTCCAGGGCCGCCCGGATCGTCCGGCCGGAGAACAGCACGTCGTCGACCAGCACCACGGTCTTGTCGTCGATGCCGCTGTCGGGGATCTCGGTGTGCAGCAGGGCCCGCGCCGGCTTGAGGCGCAGGTCGTCGCGGTACATCGTCACGTCGAGCGAACCGACCGGGACGTCGTACTCCTCGACGGTGGAGATCTTCTCGGCGATCCGGTGCGCGAGCGGGACCCCGCGGCTCGGGATCCCGAGCAGCACCAGGTCGCGGGCGCCCTTGTTGCGCTCGAGGATCTCGTGGGAGATGCGGGTGAGGGCCCGGCTGATGTCGCCGGCGTCGAGGACGGTGCGGCCCGGATCGGACCCCGCCTCGCTCTCAGGGACTTGCTGAGGGGCAGGCATGTGCGCTGCAGACCTCCTTCTCCGCCTCACGGGACGGCTCGTTAAAGGATGTCGATCGAGCGCGACTGTATCAGCCGGGACGGTGCCACAGCGCAGCGCCGTCCGCGCGTCTCAGTCGGGCATCAGCAGGGCGGCCTCGAGGTTGTCGCGGAGCCAGGCGACGTACTGAGTGTGGGTCCACTGCCAACCGTCGACCAGCATGTGGTGGACCTCGGGGCTGGTCAGCGTCCACACCAGGGCGGCGGACTCCTCGACCGGCTGGCGCAGGGCGCCCCGCTCGCCGATCCAGGCCGCAAGGCGGGTCATCGACCGGCGCCGCTGCCGCAGGTGGAGCTCGGACCTGAACCTGTCGAGCTCGGGGTCCACGACCGCGGCCGTGCGCAGCATGTCGTCGAGCGGCCCGGCGCGTTGCAGCTGTTCGCCGACCACCGTGGCCAGCTCAGCGATCT
Organism: Nocardioides sp.; assembly: GCA_035691135.1. Lineage (GTDB taxonomy): Bacteria > Actinomycetota > Actinomycetes > Propionibacteriales > Nocardioidaceae > Nocardioides. The sequence goes on from DASSJR010000090.1 coordinate 1,549, forward strand.
GGCCCCGGAGGCTCGATTCGTTGCGGAGGCCGTGGGGGTCAGGTCCGGCGAGGGCCGTGCGAGGGTCCTCGGTCCCGGCGGCACTCGCCATCACCGCCTCGAGCAGCCCTCGCTTGGTGCCGAAGTTGTGGAACACCAGGTCCTCGCTGACCTTGGCCGCCCCGGCGATCTGCTTGATCGTCGCCCGCGCGTATCCGACCTCGACGAACAGCCGCTCGGCCGACTTCAGGATCCGGCGGCGGGTGGCGAGAGCCTGCTCCTCGCGCACTGGCGAGTGGTAGGCCCGGCGATTGACAGATGGCGACATGTGAACGACCATAGAGTATTCGTTCCAGTATCACTGGAACCAATTCTGGAGATCATCATGCGCGCCGCCTACTCCCTCACCTACCGCCTTGGAATGTCTGCCTGGGACAGGACCGGCCCCGAAGCCGACGCCGCGTTCATGAGGATGCTCGACCGCGAGGAGCTCGAGCGGGACGCACCATTCGGCCGCGCCCTCGACCTCGGCTGCGGGACCGGCGCCCACACGCGCCAGCTCCGGGAGCGCGGCTGGGAAGCAACGGGCATCGACAACGTCCGCCGAGCCGTCGACGTGGCGATCAATCGTTCCGACGAGAACAGCCGCTACGTCATCGGCGACGTCGACCACCTTGAGGGTTGTGGGGTTGGCACGGACTTCTCGTTCTACCTCGACATGGGCTGCTTCCACGGGCTCACCGACGAGGCGAGGATGGCGATGGGCAGGGGCGTCACAGCCCTGGCCGAGAAGGACGCCACCCTCCTGATGATGTGCTTCACGCCTCAGCGCAACCGACTGGTCTCGCGCGGGGCCGACGTCGACGACGCCAAGCGCGCGCTGCCGGGTTGGACCCTGCTCGACGCCCGCGCGGCCGACACGACGACCCTGCCCGATGCCCTGGCGCGCCACGCGCCGCAGTGGTTCAGGTTCGGGATCAACTGACGTCTGCGACGTCGAGCAGGACCTTGCCCACCGCGCCGCCCTCGACGGTGTCGTGGGCCGCGGCCAGATCCTCCAGAGGGAAGTGGTGCAACGGAAGCCCTGCGTCCTCGCCGATCCGCAGCGCACCCGCCTCGATCGCCGCGGTCACGTCCTCGGTCGCTGCCCGGACCAGGTCGTCCTTGAGCGTGTAGAGGATGAGGAACTGGATACGCAGGTTCTTCCCGAACGCGGCGCGCAGCGGGATCGTCACCTCGTCGCCTCCGTTGTTGGCGTAGATCGAGACCAGGCCGTGCACGCGCACGACTTCCAGGTCGATCCCGATGTTCTGGGCGGGCGCGACCTCGACGGCGATGTCCACCCCGTCCCGTGCGACCGCGAGGATCTCCTTGGTCGCGTCGGAGTCGCGGTAGTTGATGACGTGATGTGCGCCGGCCGCCCGCGCCAGCCCCGCCTTCTCCTCACTGCTGACCGTGGTGATCACCGTGGCCCCGGCCCAGCGGGCGAGCTGGACCGCGGCGTTGCCGACCGCCCCCGCTCCCCCGGCCACGAGCACAGACTTCCCGTCCAGCGCGCCTGGCCCGAGGCGTGTGGGGCCGCCGTCGGCCGACGTGAGGGCGCGGTGGGCCGTCACCGCCGGAACGCCGACGCTCGCGCCGAGGTCGTAGGACGCTCCCTCGGGCAGCGGCACCACCCGCGACGCCGGCTGCACCGTGTACTCCGCGGCCGTCCCGTGCGGCCGACCGTGCTGGGCGAGCACAAGCCACACCCGGTCCCCCACCTGCACGTCCTCCACACCCGCGCCGACCGCGTCGACGATGCCCGCGCCGTCCTGGCCGGGCGTGATCGCGTCGTACGCCATCCCGCCGGGCATGCCACCCGACCGGAACTTCCAGTCCGTTGGGTTCACCCCGGAGCGGGAAAGCTTCACCCGCACCTCTCCCGGTCCCGGGTCTGGTACGTCCCGCTCGACCACCTGCAGGACGGAGGACGGACCGGTCTCGCGATAGGTCACAGCGCGCATGGACCCGACCGTACTCGCCGCTGTGCACAAGGCCTCGCGGGCCCAACGCATGTCGGTGGTCGCAACTAGCGTGAGGCCATGAGCCAGGCAGTCATCCCGTTCCGACACCCGCTGCTGCGGGTCGTCGACGACATGGCTGCGCTGCTGGACTCCGTAGCTGAGGCCCAGCCCGCCTTCCTCACCACCCCCGAGAAGGAGAGCCTGCTGGTGGGTTTGCGCCGGCAGGTCAATCGGCTCGAGGCGCTCGAGGCCAGGACCCTTGCCGCCGCCGGCGACGTCGCCGACGAGCACGGCACCCGCTCGGCCGGAGCCTGGCTGGCCCACGAGACGCGGCAGGACCCGTCCGTGGGCCGCGTCGCGCAGCGGCTCGCGGACGGAGTCGACCAACGGTGGCCGCTCGTCGCCGACGCCTACGCCGCAGGTGACGTGTCGACGTCCCAGGCTCGTGTGATCGGGAAGGCGCTCGACAACCTCCCGGCCGACCTCGACCCCGATCTTCGGATCCGAACTGAGCAGCATCTCGTCGCGGAGGCCGCCCACTTCTGCCCCCGCGACCTGCGGGTGCTGGGCCGCCGGGTACTTGAGGTCCTTGCCCCCGATGTGGCGGAGGCCCACGAGGCCAGGTTGCTCGAGAAGGAGGAGCAGGCTGCGTGGGACCACGCCTCGATCACCCACCGCCGCCTCGGCAACGGACTGTCCAGGGCCACCGTGGCTCTGCCGGACGCAGTGATGGACCGGTGGCTGACCCAACTCCACGCCTTCACCTCACCGAGGCGGAACCAGGACGCGGGTCCCTACCCCCGCCGGCTCGCCCACGCCTTCACCGCACTGCTCGAACGCATCCCGGACGACTGGCTCCCCCAACACGGCGGTACCAACACCACCGTCATCGTCACCATCGACCACGACAAGCTGCGACAGGACCTCGCCACCGCAGGGCTCACCACCAACACCGCCATCACAGCGTCCGAGGCGCGACGGCTCGCGTGCGCGGCCGGCATCCTGCCCGCAGTCCTCGACGGCCGCTCCCAGCCCCTCGACCTCGGGAGGACCAGGCGCCTGTTCTCCCCTGCCCAGCGCAAGGCTCTGGCCGTCCGCGACCGGCACTGCCGGGTCGAGGGCTGCGATGTGCCCGCGGCGTGGTGCGAGGCCCACCACACGAAGCCGTGGAGCACCGGCGGCCGGACCGACCTCGCCGACGGCGTGCTGCTCTGCTCCTTCCATCACCACCGTGCCCACGACGCCCGCTACGACATCGCCCGCCTGCCCGACGGACAGATGCGGTACCACCGGCGGACGTGAGGATGGCGTCAGTTCCTGGGTGCGCGGACCACGTACCAAAGCGACAGCACACCAGAAAGGCACATGGCCGCGACGATGAGCCCGTTGACCACCTCGTCGCTCACGCCGAGAAGGGTGTTCGCCGCCCACAGGATCGCGCCACCCGCAACGACGGCGAGAACGAAGAGGAGGAGTGCCGTGGAGATGATCAACGTCTTCTGATCCCGCTCCGCCTGTGGCTGCATGGGGCCATCATGCCTCGGTGTCGTGTGTGCGGGCGCCTGCGCCATTTCGGGCGAACGACTCGCCCTGCCGGCTGGCCACGAGTGCCTCCTGGCGCGTGGGACGCTCATGCCGCACCAGGTGCGGGTGGCCCCCTCTGCCCGCAGTGAGAAATTGTCCAGCCGGCTGAAAGAGGAACTCCATGCGGGCCATCCTGCTTGGCAGCGGGCTGGCCATTGTCTGCTCCCTGCTGGCGACCCGGCTCGCCATTGGCTGGTTCACGAGTCACGGCTTCGGCCAGCCGATCAGGGACGACGGCCCCACGACGCACCACGTCAAGCGTGGTACGCCGACCATGGGTGGGCTGGTGATCCTCGTGAGCGCCACGGCCGCCTACCTCGTCGCCACGGTGCTGACCGACGGCCGACCGAGCGCCAGCGCCTGGCTCCTGCTTCTCCTGTTCCTTGGCTGTGGTGTCGTCGGCTTCCTCGACGACTTCATCAAGGTCTACACCCAGCACAACCAGGGGCTGACCAGCCGGGCGAAGATGGCCGGACAGACGGTGGTCGCCCTTGGGTTCGGGGTCCTGGCGACGCAGTTCTTCGCCGATGAACGCGGCGTCAAGCCCGCATCGCAGTACATCTCCACCACTCACGACTGGGGGATCAAGCTGCCCCTGGTCGTGGTCCTGCTGGTGATCTGGTTCATCGTGACCGCGACCTCCAACGGTGCCAACCTCGCGGACGGCGCCGACGGCCTGCTGGCCGGCACCTCGGCCATGATCTTCGGCGCGTACACGATCGTGAACTTCTGGCAGAACAACCACCGATGCGGATCCCTCACGTCCTCAGCCGTGGAGCCACAGTGCTACCAGGTGCGCGACCCCCTCGATCTCGCAGTCTTCGCAGCAACCATCGCCGCAGCCTGCGTCGGTTTCCTCTGGTGGAACGCCAAGCCGGCGCAGATCATCATGGGCGACGTCGGCGCGCTCGCCATCGGAGGTGCTCTGGCCGGCCTGGCGATCATGTCCCGGACCGAGCTGCTCATGACCGTCATCGCGGGACTGTTCGTGCTCGAGACACTGTCCGTGCTCCTGCAGATGAGCTACTTCAAGCTCACCCGGCGGATCACGGGTACCGGGCGCCGTATCTTCCGGATCGCACCCATCCACCATCACTTCGAGCACCTGGGATGGGACGAGGTGACCGTGGTCATCCGCTTCTGGATCATCGCCGGCCTGTGCGTCGTGGGCGGCCTCGGGATCTTCTACGCCGACTGGCTCAGCTGACCTTGCAGGCCCCGCCCACGGCGGAGCACCTAGGAGTAGCGGTGGCTCTTGGCCGCATGCCCGTGTTCGCGGGTGCAGGTGCGACCGCTGATGGCCCGATGGCCGCACAACTGCACCGCGGCGTCGGCTGAGGGAAGCCGAGCCTCGGCTGCTTTGGGCGATGCTGGCTCCGCCCCCTTGCGCCGCGCAGGAGCCCTTGCTGCAGCCCGGGCCACCCCTTGCTCATAGCGAGCCTCGCGCATCGCGCGCAGATCATCCATCTTGCTCATCGGCGGTTCACCGGGCTGACACTAGCTTCAGCGCGGGACAATTCCCGGCAGGCGCCAGCTACAGCAGCGCGGCCATCCCGGCACACGCCTCGAGCCAGGCCGCCCGCGTCCCCTCGGAGAGCTGGGCGTAGGGCAGCACCGAACCGGACACGAGCACCGGGTCGTAGGGCACCCGGTAGACCGACTTGGTGCGTTGCTCGTAGACCTGCACCAGGTCGTGCGCGAGCTGTTCGTCGACGTGGGAGGAGGGGTCGGAGAGCACGGTGACGGTCTTGTGCTTGAGGTTCTCGTAGCCGGCGTCCTGCAGGGCGTCGAGCATCCACAGGCCGCTGTAGCCGGTGTCCTCGCGGATGGTGCTGGTGACCACCAGCAGGTCGGCGGCCTCGGCGGCAGCCAGCCAGTTCTCCGCGCGCATGTTGTTGCCCGTGTCGATCAGGATCAGCCGGTAGAACCGTTCGAGGAGCTCGTGGACGGCGGTGAAGTCCTGCGCCCGGATCATCCCGGTGACGTGGGGCCGTTCGTCGGAGGCGAGGACGTCGAAGTGGGCGTCGCCCTGCGACCTCACGAAGGCGCCGAGGTCACCGATCCGTGCCTGGTAGACGTCGCTGAACCGCTCGAGGTCCTCGAGCAGCTCGCGGGTGGTGTTGCGGTGAGAGCTGCGGGTGCCCCTGATCCCGAGCGTCCCGCGAGTCTCGTTGTTGTCCCAGGCGACCACCCCGCCGCCGCGGACGGTGCCGAAGGTGTAGCCGGCTACGAGGACGCCGGTGGTCTTGGCGGCGCCGCCCTTGGGATTGAGGAAGGCCACCGTCCGCGGCCCGTCGAAGTCGCGCTGGATGGAACGCCGGTGCTGCTCGTGCTGGCGCTCGGCGCGACCCATCTGCGGAGAGATCGCTCCGCCGGTCCAGCGTCGTACCCGGCCGCGCCACCCCCAGCTCGCCGGTCCGGGCTCCACCTGGTCGGCGCGTCGTTCGAGGAAGTCGGTGGCGGTCATGAAGCGCCGGATCCCGGGTTCCGGGGTCGCCTCCGTGGGCGCCGCTGCCGGTGGCGTTGACGGCGCCGGGTCCGGCGCCGACTCGACCGGCTGAGCGATCTCGGGCGTGGTCGGCTCGGGCGCCGCGGGAACGGGTCGGCCCGCGCCGTCGAGCGGGTCGGTCAACGGGTCGCCGAGGCGGGAGTGCTCCTGGGTCATCCGAGTTCCTCCGTCATGCACTTCACTACGGGCGCGCGGGGACGTGTGCGCGGCGCACCACCCCCACCATGACCGCAGCGTGCCGCCGCTAAACCAGGTCGTCCAGCACGGTTTCGATCGCCCGGTGGAACGTGGGGTACGCGAAGTGCATCGTACGCAGCGTGGCGACGGGCACCTCGGCGTGTACGGCGGTGACCAGCATCGACATGATCTCGCCACCCGCGGGTCCCACGACCGTGGCTCCGACCAGCACGCCGCGATCCCGGTCGGCCACCAGCTTGACGACCCCGGTCGCCCGGGCCAGCCAGCCGCGCGCCCCCAGGTCGCCGGTGGCGGTGACCACCGGAATGCCCTCCTCGCGGGCTCGCTGCTCGGTGAGGCCCACCGAGGCGACCTCAGGCTCGGTGAACGTCACCCGGGAGATCGCGCGATAGTCGGCCCACGGCCCGTCCTCGCCGAGGATGTCGCGGATCGCGACGGCCGCCTGGTACATCGACACGTGGGTGAAGGCACCCTTGCCGGTGATGTCGCCGACGGCCCAGAGCCTTTCCCCCGCGCGCATCCGCTCATCGGTGTCCAGGAACTTCGCGTCCGGGTCCAACCCCACGGTCTCCAGCCCGAGGTCGGTCAGGTTGCTGTGCCGTCCGGCCGCCACGAGCAGCTTCTCCGCCGTCAACTCCTGCCCGTCGACGGTCAGGGTGAAGGCCCCGTCGGCGTGCGCGACCGAGTCCACCTTCTCGCCGGTCAGCACCTGGATCCCCTCGGCGGCGAACGCCTCCTCCAGCACCTCCGACGCCTCGGGCTCGTCGACCGCGACGAGCCGGTCCAGGGCTTCCACAACCGTGACCCGCACCCCGAACCGCGCGAAGATCTGCGCGAACTCACACCCGATGGCCCCGCCGCCGAGCACCACGACCGATCCCGGCAGCTCGGTCAGCCGCACCGCGTCGCGGTTGGTCCAGTACGGCGTGTCCGCCAGCCCGTCGATCGGCGGC
>DASSJR010000091.1:0-5894 GCA_035691135.1 Nocardioides sp.
GGCCAGGTCGGCCAGCACTTCGTTGGCGCCACCACCGATCGGCAGGATCCGGGCGTCGCGGTAGTGCCGCTCCACCTCGGTGCCGTGCAGGTAGCCGGTGCCGCCGTGGAGCTGCACCGCCTGGTCGCAGACGTACGACGCACAGTCGACGGCGGTCTGCTTGGCGAGACAGGCGTCGGCGATCACGTTCTCCCCTTCCTCGTGCCGGGCCGCCACCGAGCGCGTGTAGGTCCGGGCCACCTCCACCTGCCTCCGCATCTCGACCAGCTTGTGGCGGACCACCTGGTTGGCGATCAGCGGCTTGCCGAAGGTCTCGCGCTGACGGCAGTAGTCGGCGGCCAGAGTGAGGGACCGGTCGGCGATCCCGTAGGCGTGGACGGCCAGCCCGATCCGTTCGACCACGAACTGCTCGGCGATCTGGACAAAACCTGTGTTCTCCTCGCCCACCAGGTGGGCGGCCGGGACGCGGACGTCGACGAAGGACAGCTCGGCGGTGTCGGAGCAGTGCCAGCCCATCTTGGTCAGTGCACGGTCGACGGTGAAACCTGGCGTGCCTTTCTCGATGACGAGCAGCGAGATCCCGGGATGACCCGGTCCGCCGGTGCGGACGGCGGTGGTGACGAAGTCGGCCCGGACGCCGCTGGTGATGAAGGTCTTCGCTCCGTTGACGACGTACTCGTCGCCCTCGCGCCGGGCAGTGGTGCGGATGCCGGCGACATCCGACCCGCCGCCGGGCTCGGTCACGGCGAGCGAGCCGATCTTCTCGCCGGCCAGGGTGGGCCGGACGAAGCGGTCGACGAGATCCGGCGAGCCGTGGGCGGCGATGTGGGGCAGGGCAATCCCGCCGGTGAACAGTGCGGCCATCAGGCCGCTGGAGGCACCGGCCTCGAAGAACGCCTCCTGCATCGTCACCGAGTCGAGCAGGTCACCGCCCTGCCCGCCGACCTCCTCGGGGAAGGAGACCCCGAGGAGCCCCTGCTTCGCGGCGGCGAGGTGCAGCTCGCGCGGGACCGAGCCGGCGTGCTCCCAGTCCTGCAGGTACGGCGCCACCTCGCGCCGCACGAACTCCCGCGCGGTCTGCTGCAGCGCTCGCCTCTCATCAATCAACGAGGGACTCCTCGACCGCGACCATCCGGGACCTGATCCACTCGCCGAGTCCCTTCGCCTGCGGGTCGAACCTGGTCGACGCCGCGACGCCTTCCCCGAGGAGCCCGTGGATCAGCACGTTGACGGCGCCGAGGTTCGGCAGCACGTAGACCTCGACGTCGAGGTTCTCGGCCTCCGGGATCAGGTCGCGGATCCGCTGCGGCGTGATCAGCTTCGACAGCCAGGTCACCCGGGCGTCGTACTTCTCCGACCCGTCGTGGGTGATCCACAGCCCCAGGTTCGCGTCGCCGCCCTTGTCGCCGGAGCGGGCATGGACGAACGTGCCCAGTGGCATGCGTCGGGTGACCACGTCGGTGGGGGCTGGGAAGGGGGAAGGTCGTCTGCCCTCGTCGGTGGCCGGCTGGCCGTCCACTTCCGACGGGTCCGAGATCACCTCGCGGGAACCGTCGGCGTGCACCACGGTGTGGGTGACGGCCGAGCGGTCGAGGTAGCCCGGCCGGAAGACGCCGTAGGGCGTGGGCGGGGCGGGCGGGCAGGTCAGCGTGAAGCCGGGGTACGACGCCAGCGCGAGCTCGACGGCCGCGGCGGTGAACGGCTTGCCGACCGGTTCGGGCGACGGGTCCTTGACCGCGCACCTCAGCAGGCAGGACGCCGCCTCCTCGGTGTCGGCGTCGGCGTGCGGGACGGAGGTACGCGACCAGGTCACCGAGGCGGGCGTCGCTCCGGACGCGGCGAAGGCCGCTTCCATCTGCTCCTGCACCCAATCGGCCTTCGCGTCGATGTCGAGACCGGTCAGGACGAACTCGACGGTGTTGCGGTGGCCGCCGAGCTGGTTGATGCCGACCTTGAGCTGGGCCGGCGGTGCCACTCCACGGACGCCGCTGATCGCGACCCGGTCGGGTCCCTCCTGCTCGAGCCGGATCGTGTCGAGCAGCGTGGTCACGTCGGGCCCGAGGTAGCGGGTGGACTGGATCTCGTAGAGGAGCTGAGCGGTGACGGTGTCGACGGTGACCGCGCCACCGGTTCCGTCGTGCTTGGTGATCACCGAGGATCCGTCGGCGGCCAGCTCGGCGATGGGGAAGCCGAGTGCCTTGCCGGTGTGGGGCAGGGAGCGGAAGCCGGAGAAGTTGCCGCCGGTGGCCTGCGCCCCGCACTCGAGCACATGACCAGCGACGACGGCGCCGGCCAGCTCGTCGTACGACGTCGGCATCCAGCCGAACTCGGCCGCCCCGGCGCCGAGCACGAGCGAGGCGTCGGTGACCCGTCCGGTGACGACCACGTCGGCGCCACCCTTCAGCGCGGCGGCGATGCCGAAGCCGCCGAGGTAGGCGTTGGCGGTGAGCGCGTCCGGCCACTCGCCCAGCGCCCGTACGTCGTCGCCCTCGATGTGGGCCACCGCGACGTCCAGGCCGAGGCCCTTCGCGACCTCGCGCACCCTGTCGGCCAGGCCCGCCGGGTTGAGCCCGCCGGCATTGCTCACGATCCGGACGCCGCGTTCGAGCGCGAGGCCGAGGCAGTCCTCGAGCTGACGGACGAACGTCCGGGCATAGCCCAGCGACGCGTCCTTGAGAGTGTCGCGGCCGAGGATCAGCATCGTCAGCTCGGCGAGGTAGTCGCCGGTGAGCACGTCGAGCGGGCCGTCCTCGAGCATCTCCCGCATCGCCGAGAAGCGGTCCCCGTAGAAGCCGGAGCAGTTCCCGATCCGGATCATCGCGGATCCCTCCCCTCGCCCGGGGGGCCGGCGAAGCACTGCGCGATGTCGAGCCAGGTGTCGGCATCCTTGCCGTCGGCGGCGAGGTCGGCGTCCGCGCGGTTGATCCGCTGGGTGACCAGCAGGCAGAAGCCGAGAGCCGGACCGGTCACCCGCTGCCCGGCGCCCTCGGGGCCCCAGCCCCACTGCTCACCGGACGGTGCGGTCAGCTCGACACGGAACTCCTCGGCCGGGGGCTCGAGCTCGTTGGTCACGAACGCAAAGTCACGCGTCCGCACGCCGAGGTGGGCGACATGGCGGATCCGGTCGGTGGGCTCGAAGTGGACGCCCAGGCCGTCGTAGACGTCGAGGGCGTGCGCCCACGTCTCCATGAACCGTGCGGTGGCCATCGACGGCGGCGACATCGGCGGGCCGAACCAGGCCATCCGCTGGTCCGGGGGGTACTCCCTCAGCGTTCGGGCCAGCTTCTCGCGCGCCGCACCCCAGCGGGCGAGCAGGGCGCTGGGCGCGAGCCGGGCGATCTCCCGGGCGCCGGCGTCGACGAAGCCGTTCGGGTCCGCCATCGCCGCCAGCACGACCTCGTCCCAGGCCCCCTTGTCGGTGGCGGCGACGACGGCGACCTCGTCGGTCCACAGGAGGTGGGCGATCTGGGTGGCGACGTCCCAGCCCTCGGCGGGAGTGGGAGTCCGCCAGCCGTCGTCGTCGAGGCCGGAGACCGTGCTCCAGAGCTGGTCTCCCTCGGCCTGGAGATCATCGAGGATCCGGTCGAGCACGCAGTCACCCCTTTCCGCTTGTGGCCAGTGCCTGGTCGAGGGTGACAGCCCAGCGGTCGAGGATGCGGGTACGACGACGCGCGTCGTCGGTGATCGTGTTGGCCAGGCCGAGCCCGCGCACCAGGTCGAGCGTCGCCTGCACCAGCTCGCGGACACCCGGACGGGACTCGTCGGCGCCGAGCAGCTCGACCGTGAGCCGGTGGGTCTCGCGGCCCACCTTCTGCTCGAGCGGCGCGACGGCAGCCAGGAGGGCTTCGTCGGTGCGGGCGGCCACCCACAGCTCGAGCGCCGCGGTGAAGACCGGGCCGGTGAAATGGTCGGCCAGCATCTGCAGCACTGCGCGCGTCCGCCGCTTCCCGGTCGGCAGGCGAGCGGCGGCGGCCGCGAGGTCGGCGCCGCGGACGTCGGTCAGGTGCTCGACCGCCGCCACGACCAGGTCGTTCTTGGTCGGGAAATGGTGAAGCTGTGCACCCCGGGACACCCCGGCCCGCTCGGAGACCAGCGTTGTCGAAGTGTGGCTGAAGCCCCGCTCCACCAGGCAGTCGACGGTCGCCTCGAGCAACCGGGCCCGCATCGCACGGGTGCGCTCCTCCTGCGGAACGCGGGTCGCGGTGCTCACCCGACCAGCATGGAGGGGTCCCAACAAACAGTCAAGACTGACTTTTATTGTGGCCCAGGGGTGATAGTCCCTGACGTTTGGGTTGCCGAATGTGCTGAGAAGCAGCCAGAACGTCCGGGACTATCGGGCTTGGCGGCGGCGGGTGCGGCGTTCCTTCTCCAGCTCGTGGCGGTACGCCGCAGCATCGACCTGGATGGTGTGCCGCTTCGAGGCGACGTACCGCCGGCGCAGGGCGGCGTCGTAGGCCTTGATCTGCTCGCGCATCTCGGAGGCCGGGGGCAGCGCGACCTCGCCGGTGATCAGCTCCGCAACCCAGTGCGCCTGCGCTTCGGCCAGCGGCATGATCGCGCCGAGGGGCTGGACCAGCCCGATGAAGTAGAGCCCCGGATGGCCCGGTGGCACCACCCGTCGGTAGAGGTCGACGTGGTTGTCCTCGGTGCCGACGATCGACTCCTCGAGGAACGGGAAGCTGATCCGGTAGCCCGTGCAGTAGACGACGACGTCCGCCTCGACTGCGGTGCCGTCGGTGAAGAAGACCTTGGACCCCTCGAAGCGGTCGATGTTCGGCTTCACCGTGATGTCGCCGTGACCCAGCCGGGTGAGCAGGTCGTCACTGACGGTCGGGTGGGCGTCGAGCACCTCGTGGTCGGGCTCGGGAAGGCCGTAGTCGGTGACCTTGCCGACCGCGAGCCGCAGCATGGCCTTCATCGCCTTCTTCTGGACGAAGTGGGGCGCCTTCGCCAGCGGCGAGGAGGTGAGCTGGTCGGTGGCCTTGCCGAACACGAACTTGGGCACGATGTGGGCGCCGCGTCGCATCGCGAGGTAGGTCTCGGCCGCGACCTGCGACGACTCCACGGCGATGTCGGTGGCGGAGTTGCCGATGCCGAGGACCACCACACGCTTGCCGGTGAGTTCGTCGGGGACCCGGTAGTAGTGGGCGTGGATCTGCTCCCCGGGGAAGGTGTCGCTGCCGGGAAAGCTGGGCTCGGGCCAGCGCGGGTCCCAATGGTGGCCGTTGGCCACCAGCACATGGTCGTAGGACCTCGTCTCGGCCTCGCGCGGGCCGTCGGTGGGTCCGAACGGTCGGATGGTGACGTCGTACCCGCCGCCCTGGCGCGGCACGACCTTGACGACCTCGGTGCGGAAGGTGATCTTGTCGCGCAGGCCGAAGTGGTCGACGTAGTCGTCGAAGTACTCCGCGATCTGCCAGTGGTTGGGGTACTCCGGCAGGGTCGCGGGCATCGGGTACGTCGCGTACTCCATCGCCTGCCGCGAGGTGTTGATGTGGAGGGAGCGGTAGGCCGAGCTGACGCCGTTGTCGTTGCCGTAGCGCCAGTTGCCGCCGATCTCGGAACTCATCTCGAAGCAGTCGAAGTCGATGCCGCGGGCGTCGAGGACCTGGGCCGCGGCGATCCCGGAGGATCCGGCGCCGACGATGCACACCCGGGGAGCAGCGGGTGCGGGCGTCATCGGGCGGTCTGCCAGAGGCCCATGCTGTTGCCTTCGACGTCCTTGAAGTAGGCCGCCCAGCCCATTTCGCCGACCGCCTGACGACCGAGCAGGGTCTGGCCCCCGAGCTCCTCGACCTTCGCCAGGGAGGCGTCGATGTCGTCGACGTCGATGACGATGATCGGCCCGTCCCCCGGGCCCTCGCGACGCATCATGCCGCCGTTGATGAAGCCGG
>DASSJR010000092.1:0-5485 GCA_035691135.1 Nocardioides sp.
GGCCGCCCCGGCGATGATCATCGCGGCGGCGATGGGGGCGGCCTCCCTCGTCACGGCGAGCACCGCGGTGGCGCCGGCGAACGACTGCGCGCCGAGCTGGCCGGTCAGGTTGCCCACCTGGAGGGAGATGACCGCGCCGAACGGGATCGAGACCAGGATCGTCGGCATCAGCGTGACGCTGGTGATGAACCAGGCCTGCTCGAGGAACTCACGGGTCTGGAAGGGGGTGGTGAAGATGCGCTTGGTGACCTCGACCACCATGGCGGCCAGCTCGCCGGGTCCGCGCACGACCGAGACGGCAGAGAACGCCATCGGTCACCTCCCCGGGTCAGTCACGCGGAACGCCCCAGAATAGAACGTGTTCTCGTTTTCAGCAATGTGCGAGCAGTCCCCCCAGGTCCTTGCCTGTCCGGTACAACGACGCGGCCGCGCCGATGTCACGCCGTCCAGGTCGCGACCCGACCACCACTGAGCCGCACCTAGGATGCCCGTTGTGACACGGACTCACACCAGGTTGTCTGGGGCACTTGGTGCGCATCCTTCGGCCGTCCTGCTCGGCGCTCAGCTGTTCGTCGTCCTCGCCTACCCGTTCCTGGAGTCGACCGCCGGTCGAGTCGTGATCGGGGTGATTCAGCCCGCCATCGTGCTGCTCGCGGTCTACGCCGTGCGTCGTACCCCTGCGCTCACCTGGGTCGCTCTGCTCTTCGCCCTTCCCGCGATCGTCTTCAGCGTCCTGGAGGCGGTGCGTCCGGACGACGGTGTGGTGATCGTGGGGTCAGCCCTGACCCACGTGCCGTTCTACTTCTTCGTCTCCTACGCGATGATCCGCTACCTGTTCGCCGACGACCACGTCAGCCGGGACGAGCTGTTCGCCACCGGCGCTGCCTTCACCGTCGTGGCCTGGGGGTTCGCCTACCTCTACGCGGCGGCACAGGTGTTCTGGCCGGGCTCGTTCATCGGCGCCGGAGGGCCGGGCGACAGGTCCTGGTTCGACCTGCTGTTCCTCTCCTTCACCACGCTGACCAGCGTGGGGCTCTCCGACATCATGCCGGTGCTCCCCCATGCCCGTTCGCTGGTGATCATCGAGCAGGTGGCGGGGGTCCTCTACATCGCCCTGGTCGTCGCCCGGCTGGTCGGGCTCACGGTCGTCGGCAGGCGTGGAGGCTAGCGCCGCGCTGGCCACGCAGCGCTGTTTACGATGGCGCACGTGTCCGAAGCCTTCCGGCGCGACTTCGAGCTGGACCCGGGCTCGCCGCGACGCGGTGTGGAGCTTCCTCTACGTCTCGGGCCGCCCGGACCCAGTACCGCCGCGAGGACCTGATCGCCGACGAGGTCCGCTCACTCGAGCGCAAGCTGGAGAAGGAACGCCGGCGCGAGCTCGGGCGGCAGCCGGACGATCCGGACGAATCGACCTCAGGCTGAGCCGTCCCACCCCGGCGGGCGGTGCCGCTTCGGGAGCTTCGAGACCACCAGGCGGTAGGACTCGTCGACGGCATCCTCGAGCTCGTCGTCGGGGATCCCTCCCGAGAAGGAGAGGTCGTTCCAGCCGGACCGGCCGATGTAGGCCATCACCGAGGCGTCGCCCGGATAACGCTGAAGCCACTCGTCAGCCACGTCACGGGTGGCGCCACCCTTCACCCCCACGCCGTCGGGGCCGAGGAACGCGAAGATCTTCCCGGCCGCGTCGGGACCGACCTTGATCACGGGATGGTCGTGACCCCACGGATTGTCCGGCCAGGCGCCGGGCTTGGCGAGGCAGTGCGCCTGCATCCGCTCCACGTCCACACGCGCAGCCTAGGGCCCTGGGCAGCCGGCGCTCGCCGAGCTCGCCGTGCTCGCTCAGCCCCTCACTCACCGAAATCGCCCGAGCCCGTTCCTCGCTCGGCGCTCCGCCTCACTTCGTCGCCTCCATCACCGCCCAGACCGTCTTGCCATGGACGCGGGACGGGAAGACACCCCAGCATCGGGTCATCGCGCCCACGACCGCCAGTCCGCGATCCAGGAGCGGATCTGCCAGCGGGTCGTCCAGGTCGGCGATCCTGGCGCTCTGGACCGTGTCGGCACCGTAGTCGTGAACGGCGATCCGGATTCGATGGCCCATCCGGCTCAAGGTGAGGTCGAGGACCGTGTCCGCCTTGAGGATGGAGTGGGTGACCAGCTCGCTGACCACGAGGCTGGCCGGCCAGATCAGGTCGTCGAGCCGCCAGTCGCGCAGCGTCCGGCGGGTGAACGCCCGCGCGTCCTCGGCGGCCTGCGGCTTCGGGGTCAGGAACGTCGTGGTCCGGTCCTGGTGCCCGAGCAGATGTCGGGCGCGTTCGAGTGCCGTCACCGGCGTGCGATCCAGCAGGACCCGGTCGGCGAGGATCGGCGGCAGCACGTGTGCCGACGCCTCCGTATCCGGGACGCAGACCGCCAGCACCGTGCCCGGCCAGGCGGCGAGGTACGGAGCCACCGGCTCGAGAACCTCAGCCAGGGCTCGCGAGCTGCCGGCCACGGAGTTCAGGTCGAGGATCACGATCTGGGGATTCTCGGCGAGCACGTGCCTGATCTCGCTGACGACGTCGGAGGGCAGCCGGTACCGGCCGGTGATCCTCACGATCCCGGAGGCCAAGCCCCCTGAGCCCTGGGGCAGCGTCTCTGCGGCCATCACTGCACGCTTTCGCGCGCACGACCCTCCGAAAGCGGGGAAAGTCGTCGCGCACCAGAGGTCATACCCGAGGGGGAGATTCCTAACCATCCAGGCGCGACTGGACTAGGCCAGTCAGTCAGCCGTCGAGCACGCCGTCCTGGCGCGCTTCGTCGACGATCCGCCGCACGTTGTCGACGCTGCCGCAGCCGGCGTCGACCTGGGTGTTGCGCTCGCGGGCGAACTGTTCCCCGAGCTCGGCGCGGACCTGCGGGCCGACCTCCTCGCGCGCGGGATTGAGGATGGTCAGCTCCTCCTCGGTGAGGTGATGGTTGACCGCGGCGGCGAGCTTCTCGACGGCATCGTCGAAGCCCTGGGTGTCGGTCCCCTTGAGCTCGAGGACGGCGAGCAGGGCCTGGTGGCCCTCCGCGTGCTCCTCCTGCCCGTGCTCGGCCTCGTGCTCGCTGATCGCGTCCTTGCGGCGGAGCTTCGGGTAGACGTACTTCTCCTCCGCCTCGGCGTGAGCGACGTGCAGGGTCGCAAAGGCCTGCCGCACCGCGTCGCGGTCCAGGCTGTTGTCGCGCAGGTCCCGCAGCAGGGACTCGAAGAGCCGGTGGTCGTCGAGGATCAGGTCGATGACGTCGCCGGAGACCGGCCGCCCGAGGTCGATGGTGGTCATGCGCTCACCTTATGCAGAGCCCGCAGCGACTCTCCCGGTGGCTGAGGTGCTCGCACCTCAGCCACCGGCGAGCGGCGCTACTTCGTCGCCAGCGCGCGCTTCGCTCACGCAGCTCCTCGCTCGGCGTTGCTCCTCACTTCGTCGCCTCCATCATTTGTCTCAGTTCCTTCTTGAGGTCGGAGATCTCGTCGCGCAGGCGGGCCGCGACCTCGAACTGCAGCTCCGCAGCGGCGGCCTTCATCTGGTCGGTGAGGTCCTGGATCAGGCCGGCCAGCTCGGCGCTCGGCAGTCCGGCGAGGTCGGCGGCGTGCTTGCCGGACGCCTCCCGGCCCAGACCGGGCACCGGTGCCTTGCGGGCCTTGGGGTCGAGGTGCTGCCAGGTCTCGAGAAGCTCCTTGGTGTTCTCGTCCTCCCGGGCCAGCATCTCGGTGATGTCGGCGATCTTCTTGCGCAGAGGCGTCGGGTCGACGCCGTTGGCGGTGTTGTAGGCGACCTGCTTGGCCCGGCGGCGGTTGGTCTCGTCGATCGCCTTCTCCATCGAGGGCGTGATCTTGTCGGCGTACATGTGCACCTGGCCGGAGACGTTGCGCGCAGCCCGGCCGATCGTCTGGATCAACGACTTGTCGGAGCGCAGGAATCCTTCCTTGTCGGCGTCGAGGATCGAGACCAGGGACACCTCCGGCAGGTCGAGACCCTCCCGGAGCAGGTTGATCCCGACCAGGACGTCGTAGTCGCCGAGCCGCAGGTCACGCAGCAGCTCGATCCGCTTGAGGGTGTCGACCTCGGAGTGGAGGTAGCGGGTGCGGATGCCGGCATCGAGGAGGTAGTCGGTGAGGTCCTCCGACATCTTCTTGGTCAGGGTCGTGACCAGGACCCGCTCGTTGCGCTCGGTCCGGGTGTTGATCTCGTGGATCAGGTCGTCGATCTGGCCCTTGGTGGCCTTGACCACCACCTCGGGGTCGACCAGTCCGGTCGGCCGGATGATCTGTTCGACGGTGTCGCCGCCGACCTTGTCGAGCTCGTAGTCGCCAGGCGTCGCGGACAGGTAGATCGTCTGCCCGATCCGGTCGAGGAACTCCTCCCACCGCAGCGGACGGTTGTCCATCGCGCTCGGGAGCCGGAAGCCGTGGTCGACGAGGTTGCGCTTGCGGGACATGTCGCCCTCGTACATGCCGCCGATCTGGGGCACCGCGACATGGGACTCGTCGATGACGAGCAGGAAGTCCTCGGGGAAGTAGTCGAGCAGGCAGTTGGGGGCGGAACCTCGGGAGCGACCGTCGATGTGCATCGAGTAGTTTTCGATGCCGGAGCAGGACCCGACCTGCCGCATCATCTCCACGTCGTAGGTCGTCCGCATCCGAAGGCGCTGCGCCTCGAGCAGCTTGCCCTGCCGCTCGAAGAGGGCGAGCTGCTCCTCGAGCTCGGCCTCGATGCCCCGGATGGCCCGCTCCATCCGCTCGGGACCGGCGACGTAGTGGGTGGCGGGGAAGACGTGGAGCTCCTGGTCGTCGGTGAGCACCTCGCCGGTGACCGGGTGGAGGGTCATCAACCGCTCGACCTCGTCGCCGAAGAACTCCACGCGGATCGCCAGCTCCTCGTAGACCGGGAAGATCTCGAGGGTGTCGCCACGGACCCGGAACGTGCCGCGGGTGAACGTCATGTCGTTGCGGGTGTACTGGATCTCGACGAGTCGGCGCAGGATGGAGTCGCGGTCGTGCTCCTCGCCCACGCGCAGCCGGACCATGCGGTCGACGTACTCCTGCGGGGTGCCGAGGCCGTAGATGCAGGAGACCGTCGACACCACGATCACGTCGCGGCGGGTCAGCAACGAGTTGGTGGCCGAGTGGCGCAGCCGCTCGACCTCCTCGTTGATCGAGGAGTCCTTCTCGATGTAGGTGTCGGTCTGCGGGACGTAGGCCTCGGGTTGGTAGTAGTCGTAGTAGGAGACGAAGTACTCGACGGCGTTGTCGGGGAAGAGCTGTCGCAGCTCGTTGGCGAACTGCGCGGCCAGGGTCTTGTTGGGCTGCATCACCAGGACAGGGCGCTGGACCTGCTCGGCCACCCACGCGACCGTGGCCGTCTTGCCCGTGCCGGTGGCGCCGAGCAGGACGACATCCTTGACCCCGGCGTCGATCCGCTCGCGGATCTCCGCGATGGCGGCCGGCTGGTCGCCGGAGGGC
>DASSJR010000093.1:0-8909 GCA_035691135.1 Nocardioides sp.
GCCGGTGCTGTGGCCCGAGCACTTCGACCTCGCGATCAGCGTCGCCGAGGTGAACTTCGGCGTCTCCCCCGGAGACGCCCACCTTGGTGAAC
Source organism: Nocardioides sp. (assembly GCA_035691135.1). GTDB lineage: Bacteria > Actinomycetota > Actinomycetes > Propionibacteriales > Nocardioidaceae > Nocardioides. The sequence goes on from DASSJR010000093.1 coordinate 93, forward strand.
CCTATGCGTATGTCGGACCGTGGACTCCCCGCGAAGGCACGTTCTGGAACGCCCCGTTCGGCGCTACCCGGATCCTGTCGTCGGAGGTGCCGGACGTCGCTTCCCTGATCGAGTTCTTCCGGGCAGGCGCACAGCAAGCCGCCGACGATCGCCCTCGAACCTGACCGGGGGCCGACCCGATTCTGACCTCGTCCAACAGGGACCGGACACGGGTGGACGGCCCGACTCGAGACTCAGCGCAGGCTCCTCTCCCGTTCCCGGCAGGTGAGAGGCCTTAGTTGGTCGGGCTGACAGGACTTGAACCTGCGACCCCTTGCCGAGCGCGTGTATCCGGGGTACAGGCGGACCACGTCGGGAGAGGGGCGTTCGACGATCTCGTTGGTCTGGAACGCGAGACCGGCGAGGGAGTCGTCGATGGATTTGGCTGATCCCACGACCAGCCTTTCGCCGGGCAGCGGCACCAGATTCCATCTGGTCGTAGTCCTGCAACAACACCGTCACCTCCCGACCCCCCCATCGTCTTGAACTCCTCGGCGATCAGCGGGGCGATCAAGTGCGGAGGCATCGAGTGGGATCAGTCCAGGAGGACACCCAGTAGGCGCTCACCGAACCCCTCGGACCGGTCGGGGGCCGCCGGGGAGCCCCGATCCGGGAGCTCGTCATCCATGTTCCAAGCGTATTCCTGGTCGGCGTCGTCGACGGGCACATCCGCGACGAGGGGATCTGCGTGGGGGCTCCGTCCTCAGTGTCTGCGGATGATTCGGCGGAGTTGGATCATGCGAGCGGTTCCGAGCACGGCCGTGATGAAGATCCCCGCAACCGCTGCAATCAGCAGCATCAGCGCAAGCGACGTGCTGGTCGACATGCCAAGGAAGTTCACCTGGACCTGATGAGTGTTTTCAACCAGAAAGATGATCAGCAAGATGGCGACCACGGCCGCTGCGCTGATCCCGACCCAGGCTGCCCCCGCCCTGGTGAGCGGCACTTCCGTCGCTGGACTGGCATCGGGAGCGGTGTCACCCGCGGACTCCGCCCTCGGCACGGTGGACTGCTCGGCTGCTGGTGTCCGCTGACGTAAGTTCATGACGCGCTCCGATTCCATGTAGGCCGGGCTGTCAGTCACTCACCTGCGCGATGTCGTCTGTCCGGTTGTTGACTCCAGACTACGCCTGCACCCCGAACGGCCAGCCCGACCGTTCCCGACAGGTGCACACCCCTGGCGTAGAGTAGGAAGCGCCCCGGCTTCGCCAAGACCATGCCCTGTCCCGGCCCCATCCAACTGCGCCGAGTCAGGTGACGAACATGGCAGTCAACGCGACGTACTCGTCGCACCAGGCCCGCACCCAGCACCCGACAAGAGGCGCTGAACCCATTCGTGTCGTGATTGTTGACGACAATGAACTGTTCCTGGGTGGTCTGGGAATGCTGCTCAACCTTGAGGGCGACATCGACGTCGTCGGCGAGGCCGGGGACGGTGGCGCCGCGGCCGTTCTGATTGGAGCCACGGCGCCCGATGTGGTCCTGTTGGACGTGCGGATGCCCAACCGGTCCGGCATCGAGGCCTGCCAGACCATCAGGGACGTCGCCCCCGGCTCGCGCGTCATCATGCTCACGGCCAGCGACGAGGAGGCCGACCTGCTCGACGCCGTCAAGAACGGCGCCTCCGGCTACCTGCTCAAGGACTCCTCCGTCGACGAGGTGGCCAACGCGGTCAGGCGTGTCGCCGAAGGTGACGCGCTGATCTCCCCGAGCATGGCGAGCAAGGTGCTCGACCAGTTCAAGCAGGTTGCGCCAGGTCGGCCGGCAGTGTCGACCCCGCGGTTGTCCCCGCGTGAGCTGGACGTGCTGCGGTTGGTGGCGCAGGGGCTGAACAGCCGCGAGATCGGCAGGCAGCTGTTCATCAGCGAGCACACGGTCAAGAACCATGTCCGCAGCACGTTGGAGAAGTTGCAACTTCACTCGCGGTTGGACGCGGTGATGTATGCGATCCGCGAGCGATGGCCCGGGTTTCCCTCCAAGGGGTCGGCCTGACCCGAGGTTGGGGGCCGGCACGGGTTGCTTCCGGCAGGGACTGTTGGTCACGCCTTCTCAACGCCCGTACGGCCGCGTCGTGGTCTGCGTGGAAGTGGGCTGCTCGATCGCACGATCGACGCCTAGGTGGCTGTCCCGGGCTCTACGTGTACCGGCTCACGATCAGTGCGGCCGGCCTACCCGTGGTCGACCCGGTGGCCGGACCACCCGAGACAAACGCACTGAACTGCCGCGGCGTGCGCGGTCCTGCTGAGAGTCGGATCGTGCGGATGACGCTAGCGGACGCAGTCGCTTCTTCAGGTGCATCGAGCCTCCCTCGCCGTCGACGGAATCGAAGATGGCTAGGTCGCTCAACGCCGGGCCGACGAGCGGACTGGACCGAACCGTTGGCGGCCAGGAATCTTCTGCTGGGTCCGCAGGGGCTAGGTTCGCCAGTGGTGATGTCCGACGCATTGCGGGGGGATGAGTTGGATGTCCGTCCCGACCCAAGCGGTTCGGGATGGGGCCGTCCCGCTGGCTCTGGGACAGTTGGGCGGTTCGCTCCGGCGAAACTGTGACGTTCGTGCTCTTGCGCTTCAAGGCGCCGCCGGTCGCGTGCTGGCGCTCGCGTATGGACCGGCCGGGCGGCCCCGGGACTACTCTGTGGGGAGAGGGTCGTGCATGCGAGAGGACCCCGCTCGTGTCCCGGTTGAGGCTTGTCCGGAACCGTGCAGGTTTGTCCGACGCTGCTCTTGTTCGCCCCCACCGCGGGAGGGAAAGACGATGGCGGCCGAACCCGAGGAGCGCAAACGCCGCGCCGACGAGCGTGACCGCGTGGCTGATGATCGCGACCGGATCACCAACGAGCGTGACCAGGCGGCTGACGCGCGCCACGATCTCGCCGAAAAACGGGACCGGATCGCCGAGGAGCGGGCGAAGACCATGCAGCGATCCCTCACCGTCCGGGGAGCGGAGCGTGATGGGCTCGACCGCGAGCAACCGGCACAAGAGCGTCAGCAATCGGCCCAGCGACGCGATGTCGCTGCGGACTTGCACAGCCACGTCGCGACGGAACGACATCGCGCCGCCGAGGCGCACGGCCGCGCCGCCGATGAGCGCGACCAGGCCGCCGGCGAGCGCGAGGCCGGCGGAGAGTGGAACCTGGCGGCGGACCGTCGCGACTGGGACGCCGATCAGCGTGACCGGGGGGCCGATCGGCGTGACCGGGGAGCCGATCGGGGTGACTTGGAGGCCCATCACCGAGAACGCCGAGCCGACCGTCGCGAGGAGCAAGGGGACCAGCGTGAGCGCGACCAGGACGCGGTCCACGACCAGCAGGACACCGTCCGAGGCGATGCCACTATCGAGCACATCATGGAACGCGCGGATGAACGTGATCTGCGCGCCGAGCATCGAGACCGGCTCGCCGTGGATCGCGACAGCGCGGCTGATCTGAGGGGCGCTGGCGCCGAGGAGGCACACACCGATCGTGGGTCAGCCGCACATAACCGCGAACTGAGTGCCCGGGACAGGAAGCTAGCGGCAGGCGATCGCAAAGCCCTCCGCAGCGCCTACAAGCTAGCGCGTCGGCCCCCTAGGACAGCGACATCCGAACAGAACCCAGACCGGCCCCGCGGCAACGACGACGACGCTCAACGCGAGGCTGACGCCTAGACCTCCCTACCTCAAGGCGTTGCCTCCGGATCGGTGAGCTCCACACGGGGACCGTCCGGTTCGCGATGATCGCCCCGGCTGACACTGACCAAATCCCCCGTTCATGCCGCGTTGCGTCCATTGCGGGTCCGGCAGGTGGTCGGGCGGGCCCAATCCGCCGATTTTCCGTCGAGTTGGGCGATCCGGTTCGACAAGCAGCGAACCGGCCCCGACCCGTATCAGCAGGTCAGAGCCGGTTTCATGGGTCGGGCTGACAGGATTTGAACCTGCGACCCCTTGACCCCCAGTCAAGTGCGCTACCAAACTGCGCCACAGCCCGATGCCTTCCGTGGAAGGCCGCGTGCACACTATCGCAGCCGGACGGGTCAGGCCGTATCGGGATCACGGCACTTCGGCGCTGCCCCCGGAGACCTTCAGGCCCGAGGTGTCAACGGCCTCGAACGACGAGGCGGGGATGGTCTTGAGCTCCGCGATGAGCCGGCCTGGCCAGTGGGAGTTCCGCTCTCCCTGGAAGTACCAGGGCGATCCGTTGTCGGCCAGGACCAGGCCGTACCGCTTCATGGCCCGGATCACCGCACGAGCGGCCGGGCCGTAGCGGTCGGTCGGGAATCCTGCTCGCAGCCGGAACCTGGCGCCCATCGGTGGGTACGCCGCACCGTCCTGCGAGCCGGCGTCGTGACGAGCCGGCCACAGATGGGCGCGACGGGTGATGTCGGTGGTGAACCGGATCGCGTGGTTGACTCTCCGGTCCCGGACCTCGTTCCAGCGCAGGAGACCGGGCAGGATCGGGAGCCCGGCCGCATCGGCGGAGGTCCAGCCGTCGGGGCGGAGGTCGTTGCTGCGCAGCGACCAGGTGGCGCCGGAGCCGGCATACCACCGGCCGTTGCGCTGTCGGGTCGCGAACGTCTCGAAGAGGCGGCACGACCCGCGGTCCACCACGATCGCGTGCCGGTCACCGTCGGAGTTCCGTCCACCCTCGATCTTCGTGTCCCTGCCGAGCGGGTAGCGCACGTGGTCGCTCTCGTCGGAGTAGGTGAACCGGACCACCACGCGGCGGTGGTCATGGGGTACGACCGTGATCGGGATGCCGTAGTCGGGCCCGGCGCCGCCCGCTGGCCCGAAGTCGGGATGCAGGTCGCGCTCGGTCGACATGTGCGAGAGCCACTGGTCGCTGCGAGGGTGGACGGGCAGGTCGGTGATGTCGGCGCGCCAGTAGTTGTCGAGCGGAAAGGTGTGGCAGGTCGTACCACCGACGGGTCTGGCCACCGCCCCTGACGGGATCGAGACGCAGAGTGCCAGGACCAGCGCAACCGAGAGACGCATGACCGACAAGCTAACGCTTGCGGCGCTCCCGGGGCCGCTGCTGCAGCACGATCGGCGTGCCGACAAAGCCGAAGTCCTCACGCAGCCGACGCTCCAGGAACCGCAGATAGCCCGCATCCAGCTTGCCGCTGGTGAACAGGATAAACGTGGGCGGGGCGACCGAGGCCTGGGTGCCGAACATGATCCTGGGCTGCTTGCCGCCCCGGACCGGGTGCGGGTGCTCGGCGACGAGCCGGCCCAGGAACGCGTTGAGGGCTCCCGTGGAGACGCGGGTCTCCCAGCCCTCCAGCGCCTTGTCGAGCGCCGGCACCAGCCGGTCGACGTGCCAGCCCGTACGGGCGGTGACGTTGATCCGGGGCGCCCACTGCACCTGCACCAGCTCGCGCTCGACCTCGCGCTCGAGATAGTGGCGCCGTTCCTCGTCGACGAGGTCCCACTTGTTGAACGCGACCACCAGGGCGCGCCCGGCCTCCCGGACCGTCTGCAGGATGCGCACGTCCTGCTCGGAGATCGACTGGCCGCCGTCGATGACCAGCACCGCCACCTCGGCCCGGTCGACGGCGGTGGAGGTGCGCAGCGACGCGTAGTACTCGTGCCCGGAGGCCTCCTTGACCCGCTTGCGGATCCCCGCGGTGTCGATGAACCGCCAGGTCCGTCCGCCCAGCTCGATCAGCTCGTCGACCGGGTCGACGGTGGTCCCGGCGACGTCGTCGACGACCACGCGATCCGAGCCGGCGAGCCGGTTGAGCAGCGAGGACTTGCCGACGTTGGGCTTCCCGACGATCGCGACCCGCCGGGGGCCGCCGACCTCCCCCAGTCGCTCGGGCGGCGGTTCGGGAAGCGCGTCGAGTACTGCGTCCAGCAGGTCGCCGGAGCCACGCCCGTGGAGGGCCGAGACCGGGTAGGGCTCCCCCAGCCCGAGGTTCCACAGCGCGTGCGCCTCGGTCTCGGTGCGGAGGTCGTCGACCTTGTTGGCGGCCAGGACGACCGGTTTCCCGGAGCGCCGCAGGATCTTGACCACGGCCTCATCGGCGTCGGTGATCCCGACGGTCGCGTCCACGACGAAGAGCACCGCGTCGGCCAGGCTGGCGGCGAGCTCGGCCTGGCCAGCGATCCGTTCGGCCAGTCCGCGGGCGTCCGGGTCCCAGCCTCCGGTGTCCACGACCGTGAACGCTCGCCCGTTCCAGTTCGTGTCGTACGACACCCGGTCGCGGGTGACGCCGGGAACGTCCTCGACCACGGCCTCACGGCGGCCCAGGAACCGGTTGACCAGCGTCGACTTGCCCACGTTGGGGCGGCCCACGACCGCGAGGACCGGGATCGGGCCCTCGCCGCCGACCTCGGCGCTCACGAAACGTCCCGCTCGATGACCCCGGTGGACGGGTCGGGCTCGACCTCTCCGGCGGGCAGCGGGCCCGGCAGCTCGCGTCCGGTCGCCTCGAGCGACTGCTCGAGCAGGCCGAGCAGCCGCTCGCGGAGCTGCACGGAAACCTTGTCGACCTGATCGCGGGACCGGGGCCACGGCACCGGGTCGAAGGTGGCCGGCTCTCCGAAGAAGATGTCGACAGGCGTGCCGCGCGCGGGCACCGAGTCGAGGTGGCCGCCGGGCTCGCGGGTGCCGAGGAAGACGACCGGGACCACCGGCGCCCCGGTGACCAGCGCGAAGTACGCCGCCCCCCGGTGGAACCGCTCGAGGTCACCTGCTCCGCGTCGACCCTCCGGGAAGACACCGACCGCGTGGCCGTCCCGGAGCACGCGCAGGCAGGTCTTGACCGCGGCGGGATCCGGGTTGAACCGGTCCAGGGGAACCTGACCGGCACCGCGCAGCAGCCGACCCATCCGTCCGGTGAACATCTCCACCTTGGTGAGCGCGTGCACCGCCTGGGGGGCGAAGACCACCATCAGCGGACCGTCCATGATCCCGGTGTGGTTGCCGATGTAGATCACCGGACCCTTGCGGGGGACCTGGTCGCGACCGTGGACGCGGATCGCCAGGCGGCGGCGCAGGACGGCCCGGGCCAGCGGACGCAGGGAGACCATCATCAGCCGACGCGGGGGGCGAATCCGGTCGCTGCGGGGCCGGTCGGTGTGGGTGGACGGCTTCACGCGCGCGCCTCCACCGCCTCGACGAGAGCCACCACCTGGCCGATGACCTCGTCGAGCGTGTGCCCCGTGGTGTCGATGTGGACGGCTCCCTCGGCCATCGTGAGCGGCGAAACGGCCCGGTTGGAGTCGATCTCGTCCCGCGCCAGGAGCGACGCCTGGGTCCGGTCGACGTCGGTGCCGCCTTCCTCGGCGGCGCGGCGGGACGCCCGGGCGGCCGGGTCGGCGGTGAGGAAGATCTTCACCTGCGCGAACGGCGCCACCACGGCACCGATGTCGCGGCCCTCGACGACGATGCCGCCGTCACCGATGGTCTCGCGCTGCAGCTCGACCATCCGGTCCCGCACCGCGGGAACGGCACTGACCGGCGAGACCGCGGCGTTGACCTCGGCCGAGCGGATGGCGAGGCCGACGTCGATGCCCTCGACGAGGATCGACGGGCCCTCGGGGTCGGTGCCGGTGAGGATCTCGGGCTCGCCGCAGCGAGCCGCCACCGCCTCCCGGTCGTGGACGTCGACCCCTTCGCGGAGCATCCACCAGGTCATCCCGCGGTACATCGCGCCGGTGTCGAGGTAGCGCAGCCCCAGGCGGGCAGCGACCCCCCGCGAGGTACTGGACTTGCCCGACCCGGAGGGTCCGTCGATGGCGACGACGATGTCGTCGAGGATGTTCTGCACGGCGGGCAGCCTACCTGTGGGTCACCCATCCACGGGATTCGAGAGAGCCCAGCAGATGCTCCGCGCGGGACTCGTCGACGACCAGCTCCACCAGTCCGACCGGGCGGCCGGGATCGTGGTCGATGTGGACGTCCTCGATGTTGACCTCGCTCGCGCCGGCATCGGCGAACAGCCTCGCCAGCTCCCCCGGATGGTCGGGCACCGAGACGAACACCGACCTCGTCGGGGCCGCCGGACCGCCGTGCTTCCCGGGAATCGCACGGGTGCCGGCCACCCCCCTGGCGAGCAGGGCGCCGAGGGCCTCGCGGTCGCCGCCGATGACCGCGTCCTGGAGCGCGTCGAGCTCCTCCCGGACCTCGGCCAGGAGCCCGCGGAGCGCGTCGGAGTTGAGGGCCACGATCTGCTGCCACATCGCCGGGTCGCTGCCGGCCACCCGGGTCACGTCGCGTACGCCCTGGCCTGAGAGCGCCAGGTGCTCCGGCGGGGCTCCGGTCAGCCGGGCGGCCGTCAGCACCGCGAGCAGGTGCGGGAGGTGGGAGGTGCGGGCCACGGCCCGGTCGTGCTCGTCGGGGCTCAGCCGCACCGCGGTCCCGCCGAGCAGCCGCACCAGCTCCAGCACGAGGTCGACGGCGGCGGCCGAGGAGTCCTGGTGCGGCGTGACCGCCCACGGGCGGCCGTCGAACAGCGCCGCGCTGGCGGCGTGGGGTCCGGACCGCTCGCTGCCCGCCATCGGGTGCCCCCCGACGTACCTCGCCAGTCCCTGGCTCCCCCGCGCCCGCAGCTGCTCCAGCGGCCCCGTCTTGATGCTGCCGACGTCTGTCACGACGGCGTTGGGGTGGTGGGTCAGCGCCCAGCGCAGCGTCTCGCCGATGACGTCGGGAGGTACGGCGACGACGACGAGCTGGGGCGGCGGCGCGATGTCCGGCGCGATCTGCCCGGCGCCGAGGCCGAGGGCGGTGCGCAGGTGCTCCGAGGAGGTGTCGCGGAGCCAGACGGGGATGCCCAGCTTGGTCAGGGCCAGGCCGACGGA
>DASSJR010000094.1:0-4344 GCA_035691135.1 Nocardioides sp.
CCGGTCACGGACCCGGGCGCCGGAGAACTGCAGGATCGCCTGACCGAGCGAGGCGGCGAGGATCACGATGAACAGCGCGCCGAGGGAGACGAAGAGAGAGGGGTTGGCGTCACCGAGGACGATCGGGGCGAGCCAGACCCCGAGCAGGCCGCCGAGGACCAGGCCGGTGGTGGCGAAGGCGCCGGTGACGAAGCCCTGCCAGTAGCCCGACAGGGCGTAGGCGAGGACGAGCACGATGAGCAGCCAGTCCAGGACGTTCACCGGCGCTCCTCGCGGGGGTCGCGGAATCGCGTGTTGGGCTGCACGTCGATCCGACGGGGTTCACCCTGAAGCATGTACGACGGAAGGTCACGGATCCGCGTCTCGTCCCATTCGCTGGACCAGCCCACGTAGTCGAACAGCCGGGCGATGATCCCGGCGGTGAAGCCCCACAGGATGACGTCTCGCTCGGGGCCGATCAGGAACCCCGGGCTCACCCAGCCGTTGGGATGCCGCACCGAGATCCGGTGCTCGGGGTCGAGCAGATCGGCGATCAGGACCCGGTGGATGTCGTGGACCTCGTCAGGATCCACCACGTCGACGCTGGTCGGCTGGTGCCACCAGCCGAGGATCGGCGTCACCGCGAAGTTGCTCGGCGGCAGCCACAGCTCGGGGAGCTCGCCGAACACCTCGACCCCGGCCGGGTCGAGCCCGGTCTCCTCCTCGGCCTCGCGCAGCGCGGCCTGCACCGGGGTCTCTCCCGGGTCGATGGACCCTCCAGGAAAGGACACCTGGCCGGGATGGGAGCGCATGTGGTGAGCGCGCTCGGTGAGCAGCAGCTCGCCACCGGCGGGGCCCTCCCCGAAGAGCACCAGGACGGCGCCCGCCCGGGTATCGGCGTCCTCGGGCGGCATGAACCGGGTCAGCTCGTGCACAGTGATCGACTCGGCGCCCTCCTTGACGGGGCGCAGCCACTCGGGGATCACAAGGCGATCCCGAGGTGCCGGTGGACCAGCCCGACGAGCTGCTGGCGGCTCTCGACGACGGTGAACTCCTGGTGGACGACCCTGCCCTGCGCGTCGACCAGGGCCAGGAACGGCAGGCCCCGCAGCACGGGGAACGGCGCCGCCCCGCTCAGCTCGGACTGCGGGTCGGCGAGCAGCGGGTAGGTCGCGCCGGTCTGACGCACGAGCTCCATCGCCGCCTCGGTCTGAACGTCCTGGTAGTCGATGCCGAGCACCTGGACGCGGTCGCCGTACTCCTCGTGGAAGTCCTGGAGGATCGGCATCTCGTGACGGCACGGGCCGCACGTGGAGGCCCACAGGTTGACCACCAGCGGGCCCGTCAGGGCGCCGAGGTCGACGTCGGGGCCGCCTCCCAGGCAGGGCAGCGTGACCGCGGGCAGTCCGCCGTCGACGTGCTCCTTGCGCGACGGGACGCAGTCCTCGACGCCGGCCTGCGCCTTCATCTGACGCAGCTGGGCGGTGTCGACGTCGATCTTCGCCGGACCCGGAAGGGCGACCTCGGCCGCGTGTCCGCAGCCAGTGAGGACGAGCACGGCCGCCAGGGCGACGATGGTGCGCTTCATGCCCGGCCCTCGGTGCGGACCAGCGTGGCGGCGGTGTCGGGGTCGACCGGGCCCTCCCCGTAGGACGGGCACCAGCGCGCGACCGGGCAGGCACCGCAGGCAGGCTGGCGGGAGTGGCAGACCCGTCGGCCGTGCCAGATCAGGTGGTGGCTGAGCATCGTCCAGTCGCGCTTGGGGAACAGCTCGCCGACCGCGTGCTCGACCTTGACGGCGTCGGTCAGATCCGTCCAGCCGAACCGTCGGGCGAGGCGGCCGAAGTGGGTGTCGACGGTGATCCCGGGGATCCCGAAGGCGTTGCCGAGCACGACGTTGGCGGTCTTGCGGCCGACGCCGGGGAGGGTCACCAGGTCCTCGAGCCGGGGTGGTACTTCGCCGTCGTAGCGCTCGACCAGGGCGTGGCTCAGCTTGAGCAGCGACTCGGTCTTGGCCCGGAAGAAGCCGAGCGGCCCGAGGATCTGCTCGAGGTGGGCGCGGTCGGCGGCTGCCATCGCTTCCGGATCGGGGTAGGCGGCGAAGAGGGTCGGGCGGACGGCGTTGACCCGCTTGTCGGTGGTCTGGGCGCTGAGCACGGTGACCACGAGCAGCTGGAAGGAGTTGTCGAAGTCGAGCTCGCACCGGGCGTCGGGGTAGGTGTCGGCGAGGACGCGGTTGATCTTGCGGGCGCGCCGCACGAGCGCCGTACGAGACGACGCGGCAGGCTCCCTTTGCGTGCTCACCATGCCCGCAAGGGTAGATGCCGGGTCCGACCCCGCCGAATTGCTCAGGCGTCCGGCAGGACCCGGCCGAGGAGCTGACTGGCGCTGATGGCACCGAGGAGCGGCGCGGTCTTGCTGCGTTCCTCGACGACCGCCACGAGGGGGCACCGGTTGGCGGCCATGATCGCCGCGATCTCCAGCACCGTGTCGTCGGGAGCGACCACCGGCAGCGGGACCCTGTCCCGGGGCATCAGGTCGTGCACCGACTTCTCGCCCAGCGCCTCGTACAGCCGGTCAGCGAAGTCCTCCTCCAGCACCCGGGCGAGGGTGGGGTCGTCCTGCACGTAGCTCGGGATCAGCATCCGCAGGACTTGGGAGCCCGGCAGGATCGCGAGTGGGTGCTGGTTGTCGTCGACGACGATGAGGCCGGGCCGGTCGTGCTCGGTGAGCACCCGCACCGCGGTGGCCGCCGGGGTGTCCATGCGGACGGTGGGGTACGGCGACGCGAGCTCATGTGCCTGCACGCGGTCACCCTAACCGCGGGGAACCGGACGCGAATCTCGCCGAACCCGTAGGGTGAACCTCGGTGTGCCGGGAAGTCTGGTCGGCGTATATCTGACCGACCCGTGACGAGGAGCCCCCCACATGGCCGCCACCCTCGCCGTCATCATCTTCATCGGGGCCTACGTCCTGTTCGCCACCGAGTGGGTCCACCGCACGAAGGTCGCGCTCACCGGTGCCGGCCTGATGCTGCTGCTGCGCATCACCGACTCCGACGCTGCGTTCTTCGACGAGACCACCGGCATCGAGTGGAACGTCATCTTCCTGCTGCTCGGCATGATGATCGTCGTCTCGGTGCTGCGGCGTACCGGCGTGTTCGAGTACATCGCGATCTGGTGCGCCAAGCGCTCCCGGGGACGGCCCTACCGGCTGATGGTGATGCTCACCGTGTTGACCGCAGTGGCCTCGGCATTCCTGGACAACGTCACCACGGTCCTGCTGTTCGCGCCGGTGACCCTCCTGGTCTGCGAACGGCTCGGCCTCCCGCCCGTGCCGTACCTGATCGCCGAGGTCTTCGCCTCCAACATCGGCGGCACCGCGACCCTGGTCGGTGACCCGCCCAACATCATCATCGCCAGCCGCGGGGACCTCAGCTTCAACGACTTCCTGGTTCACATGGCGCCCTGGTCGATCGTGCTGATGGTGATCTTCTGCCTGCTGTGCCGGCGGATGTTCCGCGCCGCGTTCGTCTACGACCCCGAGCGCGTGGAGGCGGTGATGGCGCTGAACGAGCGGGAGGCGATCAAGGACCGGTCGCTGCTGGTCAGGTCCCTGGTGGTGCTGGCCGGGGTGGTCATCGCGCTCGCGTTGCAGCCCGTGCTGCACTACGAACCGTCGGTCGTCGCCCTCCTCGGGGCGGGGATCCTGGTCCTCGTCACCGATGTGACGACCAACGAGGCGCTCGCCGACGTCGAGTGGCCGACCCTCGCCTTCTTCGCGGGCCTGTTCATCATGGTCGGCAGCCTGGTCGAGACCGGTGTCGTGGGGCAGATCTCCGAGGCGATGGCCGACGCCACCGATGGCAGGCTCGCTCTGGCCACGATGCTCCTCCTGGGGGGGTCCGCCGGACTGTCGGCCGTCATCGACAACATCCCGTACGTCGCGACGATGAGTCCCGTTGTGTCCGACCTGGTGGCGGGGGTCGGGACCGACGACGGCCAGGTGCTCTGGTGGGCGCTCGCCTTCGGGGCCGGCCTGGGCGGCAACGCGACCGCGATCGGCGCCTCCGCCAACGTGGTGGTGCTCGGTCTCGCGGAGCGGGCGGGACACCGGATCGGCTTCTGGGAGTTCACCAGGTACGGCCTCGTGGTCACGCTGGTGACGGTCGTCGCAACGGCGCCGTACCTCTGGCTGCGCTACCTCTGAGCGCCGTTCCCGACCGGCCCCGACCGGCCATTGGCCCATCTTTCATTCGACCCCTCGGCGTCTGTCCGCAAGACTGTTTTTACATGTGACCTGTGCCACTCGCTAGGATCAGGCCGATCCGTCGAGAGGCAGGCGGGCGAGACGAGACCGGGAGGC
>DASSJR010000095.1:0-2920 GCA_035691135.1 Nocardioides sp.
GGGCTGCACAAGGTGCGCGGCCGCCGGGGCCTGGCCGCCGTCCGCGCCCTGTGGGAGACCCGTGACGAGATCGCCGCCCGCCGCGACGTGACGCCGGGCCGGATCCTGCCCGACTCCGCGATCGTCACCGCGGCCCACGTCCTGCCCTCGGACCGGTCGACCCTGCTCGGCACCAAGGGCTTCCACGGGCGCGGCGCCGAGCGCTACGCCAACCGTTGGGTCGACGCGCTGCGGTCGGCCATCGAGATGCCCGAGAGCGAGCTGCCCAAGCGCTCCCCCCGCACCGACGGCCCGCCGACGCCGCGGGCCTGGGCCGAGCGCGACCCGGTCGCGGCCCGTCGCCTCGACCTGGCCCGGCCGGCGATGACCAAGCTCGCGCAGGAGCTCGAGCTGCCGGTCGAGAACCTGCTCACCCCCGACCACCTGCGGCGAACGCTGTGGACACCGCCCTCGACCCGCGAACCCGAGGCGCTCACCGCCGCGGTGCGGGAGCAGCTGGAGGGCTACGGTGCCCGGCCGTGGCAGGTCGACCTGGCCGCGCCGGTGCTGGTCTCGGCCATCATCTCCGGCGACGACGCCCCCGAGCCCGAGGTGGCCGAGGACCAGCCGCCGCCGGACGCGCCCCCGAACGACGCGAGCTGAGCCGGCTCACCCGTCGGTGGGCGTGGCGGTGTCGGACTCCAGGACGGGACGACTCTCCTCGTCGATGTCGGCCAGGCGCTCCTCGAGGTCGTCGAGCACCGGCACCTCCACCAGGGCCTCGAGCTCGGGACGCACGGTCCGCTCGAGCTCGGGCCAGACCGACAGCAGGGGCGGCATCTGGATCGCCCGGACGCTGTTGTTGAAGACGTCGGAGTGCTCCGGGAGCCGGCCGGGCTGCAGGAACTCCTCCGAGAGCGCGACCTCGCTGTTGGCGGGCACGAGGTAGCCGGCCCGCACCACCCGGTCCACCGAGGGGGTGCTGAGCATGTGGACCATCAGGTCGGCCGCGGCGGGGGTGCTGGCCGCATCCCGCGACAGGCACAGGCCGGTGATGTCGCCGCTCGTCGCCAGGCCGTCCAGGATCGGCATCGAGATCACATCGAAGTCGAGCCCGTGGACCTGCCGCAGCTCCGGCACCAGTCGCCGATAGCCGGCAATCATGCCGAGCTTTCCCTTCTTGAACCACTCCAGTGGGCTGCGCTTGGCGACCTGCTTCTGACTCAGCGTCAGCTGCGGCTGGCGAAGCACTTCGAGGGTGCGTTCGAGCGCGTCGACGCTGTCACCGTCGGATAGGGCCAGGGACGTCGGGGCGTCCTCGTCGTCGAAGACCTGGCCGCCGCCGGAGTAGATGAACGGCGCGTAGGTGCGGACTCCCGGCTGGATGTAGAAGCCCTTGCTCCCATCGCTCCGCCGGCCGGCGTACTGGGCGGCGGCGGTGAACATCTCGAAGGTCCATGCCTCCCGTTCCGCCGGGAACAGCAGGCCGCGTTTCTCCATCTGGTCGAAGTCGACGAGGCGGGTGTTGTAGTAGATCACCATCGGCGAGATGCCGTAGGGCATGCACTGGAGGCGGTCGTCGGCGCTGAAGGCCTGGAGCGCGTCCCGCGAGTAGCCGTCGCCGAAGTCGACCCCCCGGGCGTCGAGCAACGCGTCGACCGGCTGGATCAGCTTCTCCTCCTGCAGGGTGGCCAGGTCGTCCCGCGATGCCAGGAACACATCCGGTACGTCCTTCCCGTCGCGGATCGCCGCCATCATGTCGGCGCTGGAGTCCCAGTTCTCGACCTTGACCTCCGCCGGGTCGTAGAGCGAGTCGAAGATCTCGGCGACGTCGGTGTAGGCAGGGAGCTCGTCCTCGGTGCCGTTGACTCCCAGCGTCAGCTTCACGGGCTCGGCCTGGGACGCGCTCGGCGACGGTGCGGGCCCGGGGCTGTTGCTCCCCTCGGACTCGCAGGCCGCCAGCGCCAGCATCATCGCCACGCAGACAGCGGCGGTGGCGCGGCGGCGCCCTCCGCCGGTCGTTGCCCGCGACGACACCGGGATCCCCTCTCCTCGACCGGCTCCTGCCCCTCTCCCGCGATGCCGGGGCTGGGCATCGCCCACCCTAACGGGCAGATGGGCGGCACAAGGGCTGCGTCAGGTCACGATCCGGACGCGTTCCGACGCGGCGGGAGACCGGGGAGTAATTGTGTGCCGGACCGGGAGCGCCTCACGGCGCGTGGCCGCTCGCAGCGGCTGATTTTGGGACCCGGGGCTGCCGCGGCCCGGCACACGAGTGCGAGTGTAGACGAGGAACCCACGGGATTCCGCCCCGATCGCCCGGATCAGGCGAGTGAATTGTTCAGCTCGAGGTGGCCGGCGGCCTCCAGCTGCTCGGCGAGGTTGAGCAGCCGGACGATGCCGGCTTCGGTCGGGTCGGGCAGCGAGGCTCGTCCGGTCGCCACCACCCGGGCGAAGGCCGCGGCGCGGAACAGCACGTCGGCGAAGTCGCCCTCGGCGATGCCGCGCAGCACCTGGTCGACCATCGACTTCAGCTCGTCCGGTCCCGGCGGGTCCGCCACGCCGGCGACCACCCGCGCCACCTGTGCGCGCGCCCGGCCGGCCTCGAACTCGGCCGCGACGCCGGCCGGGTCGGCGTAGACCCAGGACCGGAGCAGGAAGAGCCGCCACAGGCAGCCGGCCAGAGAGTCGGCCGGGAAGCCCGACCAGACCTCGGCGATGGTCTCGATCCCCTCACTGTCGGCGAGGTGGATCAACCGGTCGGCCACCTCCGCGTCGCGGGACTCCCGCGCACCCCGGACCAGCAGGGTGGCGGCCCGGTCGGCCGCCTCGCTGACCGCGGCCGGGTCGGCGCCCTCGGCCACGGCCTCGAAGAAGCTCGAGTCCGCCGGCATCGGCCGGTGGTACATGCGGTCGGTCACGGTCTCAGCCTGCCACGCCG
>DASSJR010000096.1:0-4706 GCA_035691135.1 Nocardioides sp.
GCTCAGGTCGAGGTTGGCGAAGGTGAGGCCGATCGGCTGGCCGGGCCGCAGGCAGCTCGAGTCGCCGATCTGGGCGACGGACCCGCCCTGGCCGGCGATCCCGGCGCAGGCGGCGGAGCTCCCGGCGCCGTCGCCGTCGGCAGCGGCGGTGGCCTCCTGGGCAAGGACCCCGGCGCTGAGCAGCTGCTGGCCGCCGAGCAGATGGACGGGCGGCGCGGTCTCACCCTGGACGGACTCGTGCTTGCCGTCGTGGGTGGCGGTGACGGTCCCGCTGCCCTGGCCGTTGCCGGCGACTGCGATGGTCAGCGCGTTGGCGCTGGCCTGGGAGATGATGTCGGCGGCCAGCGCCGGACCCATCGTCATCAGGGCCAGGACGGTCACGCCCGAGAGCGCCCCCAGGCGTCGTAGGTTCCTCACGATGGATCGTCCTTCCCACTGAGCGTTGATGCAGCGGTGGGAACAGACCATGCGACCGTTTCCCTCCCCACTGGGCAAACGTGCCAACGGGCTCGCGGTTACGCTGCGGGGCCATGACCGACGTCACCCATCTGGACATCTCCGGGACGCGGGACGCGATCGTGACGGGCGCGGTCAAGGCGGGCGCTGTCGCCGAGGCGGCTCTGGAACGGATCGCTGCCCTGGATCCCCGCTTCAACGCGTTCTCCGTCGTGCTGGCCGACGAAGCCCGGCAGGAGGCAGCCGCGCGCGACCAGCAGCTCGCCGGAGGAGCGGCGCCGGGTCCCCTGCACGGCGTGCCCGTCGCGATCAAGGAGGAGATCGACGTCGCGGGTTGCGTCACCACCTTCGGCGGCGAGGCCAACTCGGCCCCCGCCACGGCGGACGCCGAGGTGGTCCGCCGGCTGCGGGAGGCGGGGGCGGTGATCGTCGGGAAGACGACGATGCCGGAGTTCGGGGCCTTCCCGTACACCGAGTCGGTGTCGCGCGGCATCACCCGCAACCCCTGGGACCCCTCGCGCACGCCCGGTGGCTCGAGCGGGGGTACGGCGGTGGCGGTCACCACCGGCATGGTGGCCGTGGGGCTGGGCGGCGACGGCGGCGGCTCCATCCGGATCCCCAGCGCCTGCTGCGGGCTGTTCGGGCTGAAGCCGCAGCGGGGCCGGGTCACCACGGCGCCCCACCCGCACCTGTGGTGGGCACTCGGCACCGCGGGACCGCTCGCTCGCAGCGTCCTCGACAGCGCGATCGTCTACGACGTCATCCGTGGCAACGTCGACGGCGACCTCTACCGGGCGGGGGAGTCCGGTTCGTTCGTCGAGGCCGCAGGGCGCGAGCCGGGGCGGCTCCGGATCGGCTGGTCCGCGAAGCCGGTCACGTTGGGCGTGCGTCCCGACCCCCTGCATGTCGAGGCGCTGGACGAGACCGTCCGCCTGCTGTCGGACCTGGGGCACGACGTCCGCGAGGTCGACCCGCGCTACCCCGACCCGACGCCCGCATTCGTCCCGCAGTTCTTCGCCGGCATCCGCTCCGAGGCCGACACGGTGGACCACTACGACCGGCTCGAGCGGCGCACCCGCGAGACCTGCCGGATGGGTGCCTGGGTCACCCCGCGGGTCCGCGAGTGGGCGCTGGCCCGCACCGCGCAGGTCTCGGCGAAGGCCAACCGGATCTTCGACCAGGTCGACGTGCTGCTCACCCCGGCCATCGCCCACCGCCCGCCGGCGGTGGGCATTCTCGGCGGCCGGGGCACGGTGTCCTCCGCCCTCGCCGCGATGCCCGCGATCGCCTATGCCGCGCTCTGGAACGTCGCCGGCAACCCGGCGGCCTCCATCCCGTGCGGCATCGCCCCCGACGGACTCCCCACCGCCGTCCAGCTCGTCGGCCGCACCGACGACGAGGCCACCCTGCTGAGCCTCTCCGCACAGATCGAGGCGGCCCGGCCCTTCCCGAGCTGGACTGCCCCGACGGTCGAGCCGTGACGAGTCTGCTGCTGCAGACGCCCCGTGCCAGGGTGCGCCGACTCGTGCGGCGACTGCGCCACGACGACTCCAGCCCGTTGTCGGGCCGGGTGGTGATGGTCACCGGCGCCTCGTCGGGCATCGGCGAGGCGACGGCCCGCGCCGCAGCCGCCCGGGGAGCGACCGTGCTGCTGGTGGCGCGGCGGCGCGAGGAGCTCGAACGGGTCCGTGCGGAGATCGAGACGGCTGGTGGGCGCGCAACGTCGTACCCCTGCGACCTGACCGACGGTGCTGGCATCGACAGGCTGGTCGACCAGGTCCTCGGTGACCACGATGCCGTCGACTACCTGGTCAACAACGCCGGCCGCTCGATCCGGCGGTCGCTGGAGCTGTCCTACGACCGGTTCCACGACTTCGAACGGACCATGGCGGTCAACTACTTCGGCCCGGTGCGGCTCACGCTCGGGTTGTTGCCCGCCATGCGCCGTCAGGGCTTCGGGCACGTCGTCAACATCCTGTCGTGGGGCGTGCAGCTGAAGGCGCCGAAGTTCGCGGCCTATCTGGCCTCCAAGACCGCCCTGGACACCTGGTCCCGCATCGCGGGGCGGGAGACCTACGCGGACAACGTGACCTTCACCAACATGCGTTTCGCGCTGGTGCACACGGCGATGGTGGTGCCGACCGACAACTACGAGGACCGGCGCGGGCTGACGCCGGAGCAGGCGGCAGAACGGGTGGTCCGTGCCCTCGAGGACCGGCCGCTGACTGTCGACACGGGCGTCGGGCGGGCCGGTGAGCTGCTCAACATCGTGGCGCCGCGGCTGAGCGACGCGCTGATGAGCCGGTTCCACCGCAGCAGCCCGGACTCGGACGCTGCACGGCGTACGACGTCAGCTGAGCATGGTGACCGCGGCGACCACCCCCGCGAGGACGATCCCCGCCCGGAGGGCCGGAGCGGGTAGCCGGTTGCCGATCCTTGACCCGATGTAGGCACCCACGATGGAGCCGCCGGCGAGCGAGGCGATCGCCCGCGTCGGTCCGTTGCTGGTCTGGGCGGCACTGGTGCTGCCCGGCTGGGGAACCTGACGGGTCAGGCGGTCGGGTCGGGGCTCATGATCGCGAACGGGATCCCCGAGGGGTCCGCGATCACCGCGAGCCGGCCGTACGGCGTGTTCTCGGCGTCCTCGACCACCTTGGCGCCCGCGTCGGTGGCTCGCTGGACGGTGGCGTCGGTGTCGACCACCTCGAGGTAGAACTGCCAGCGCGACGGCTGGTCGCCCAGGAAGGCCGCGGCGTCCATGATCCCGGCCCTGGCCTGGTCGCCCTCGCCCAGCGTGGTGTAGCGGAAGTCGTCGGTGTCGCTCATGGTGTGGGTGTCCCAGCCGAACACCTCGCGATAGAACGTGACCGCGGCCGGGTAGTCCTTGCTGAGCGTCTCGAACCACGACGGCGCGCCGATCTCACCCCGCGCGGAGATGCCGGTGTGCTGGAGTGGTTGCCAGACTCCGACGGAGGCGCCGGCGGGGTCCACCACGAAGGCCATGTGGCCCATCTCGCCTACCTGCATCGGGCCGACGACGACCTGGCCGCCGTGCTCCTTCGCCTTCTCGGCGGTCGCGGCGGCGTCGTCGCTGGCGAGGTAGACCGACCACACGTTGGGGCCCGCGGACCCGTCGTTCTTCATGCAGCCGGCGATCGGCTCGCCGTCGCGCTCGAAGATGACGTACCCGCCGTACTCCTCGCCGCTGGCGTGGGAGGTCCAGCCGAACACGTCGCCGTAGAACTTGCGGGCCTGCGCCACGTCGGGGGTGAACAGCTCGATCCAGCACGGGTCGCCGGGGGAGTGGGTCATCGCCATGGGTGGCTCCTAGCTGGCCTTCTTCGCCTTCGCTGCCTTCTTGGCCGGCTTCTTGGTCGTGGACTTCTTGGCGGCCTTCTTCTTCGGCTTGGCGTCAGCCTTCTTCTCGGTCTTCTCCTCGGTGTCGGTGTCCTCGCCGCGTGCGGTCTTGGCGGCGTCCACCGAGCGCTGCAGCGCGGCCAGCAGGTCGACCACCTCGCCGGAGGACTTGGTCGACACCTCGGTCCGCTTGACTTCGCCGCCCTCGATCTTGGCCTTGACCAGGGCGTCGACGGCCTCGGCGTAGTCGTCCTCGAACTCGCTGGCGTCGAAGTCGCCGGCCAGGGTCTCGACCAGCATGTTGGCCATCTTGACCTCGGCGTCCTTGACCTGGCCGGTCTCGATGTTGAAGTCGGGCTGCCGGATCTCGTCGGGCCACATCATGGTCTGCAGGACGATGACCTCGTCGCGTACGCGGAGCACGGCCACGGTGGTCCGCTGGCGCAGCGCCACGGTCACCACCGCCATCCGGTCGGCGTCGATCAGTGCCTGGCGGAGCAGGGCGTAGGGCTTGGCCCCGGAGCTCTCGGGCTCGAGGTAGTAGGACTTCTCGAAGAGCATCGGGTCGATCTGGTCGCTGGGGACGAACTTCTCGACCGCGATCTCGCGCGACGACGTCGACGGCAGCTCGGCCATGTCGTCGTCGGTGAGGATGACCATCTCGCCGTCCTCGGTCTCATAGCCCTTGGCGATGTCGGCGTAGGCGACCTCCTCGCCGTCGATCGAGCAGACCCGCTGGTACTTGATCCGCCCGCCGTCCTTGGCGTGCACCTGCCGGAACGAGACGTCGTGGGACTCCGTCGCCGAGTAGAGCTTCACCGGGACGCTGACGAGTCCGAACGAGACCGCCCCCTTCCAGATCGCACGCATGCTCATACCTCCCGCTGATCGTG
>DASSJR010000097.1:0-15221 GCA_035691135.1 Nocardioides sp.
GGACGCTCGTCCACCAGGACCACCATCAGGTGGCACTCGGGGTTGTTGGTGGTGATCGAGTTGGCGATCGACTGCATGATCATCGTCTTGCCGGCCTTGGACGGCGAGACGATCAGGCCGCGCTGGCCCTTGCCGATCGGAGCGGCAATGTCGATCACCCGACCGATCAGGTTGGTCGGCTCGGTCTCCAGGCGGAGCCGTTCGGTCGGATACAGCGGGGTGAGCTTGCCGAACTCGACCCGGCTCCGGGCGGCCTCCGGGTCAGCACCGTTGACGCTGTCGATGCGGACCATCGGGTTGAACTTCTCCTTGCGCTCGCCCTCGCGGGGCTGGCGCACCTGCCCGACGATCGCGTCGCCGCGACGCAGGCCGTACTTGCGCACCATGGTCAGGGAGACGTAGACGTCCTCGCTGCCGGGCAGGTAGCCGCTGGTGCGGACGAAGGCGTAGTTGTCGAGCACGTCGAGGATGCCGGCCGCCGGCAGGAGTACGTCGTCCTCGAGGATCGTGGTGTCGGGCTCGTTGCGCTGCCCGCTGCCGCCCGGGCGGCGATCACGGTCGCGGTCACGACCGCGGCGCCGACGGCTACGGCTGCTTCGGGCGTCCTCCTGCTGGCTGCCCTGCTGGCCCTGCTGCTGGTTCTGCTGCTGGTTCTGCTGCTGTCCCTGGTTGCGGCCGCCCTGGTTCTGCTGCTGGTTCTGCTGCTGGTGCTGCTGCTGACCCTGGTTGCGGTTGCCGCCCTGTTTCTGGTCGCCCTGCTTCTGCTGGTCGCCCTGCTTCTGCTGGTCGCCCTGCCTCTGCTGGTCGCCCTTCTGCTGGCTGCCGTCGGACTGCTGGCGGTTGCGGTTCTGGTCCTGGTTGTCCTTGCTCTTCTCGTCCTGGCCGCGGCCGGTCGGCTGCGCCTCCGTGGCGCCGCCCTTCGAGCCGCCGGTCTGGTTCGTCTTGCTTTGCGCGGACTTGATCGCCTCGATGAGCTGGGCCTTCTTCATGGAGCCCGCTCCGGCGATGCCCATGCCCGACGCCATCGACTTGAGGTCGGCGATCAGCATGGAGTTGAGTCCTCCACCGCGCTTCTTCGGGGACTTGGCATCGGCAGAGGCTGACGCCTCGGCGGTGGAGTCGATGGTTTCCGTCACGTGAGGTCCTTCCCACGTATCAGTGCCGCACCGGCAGGAGTGCCGTCGGCGTCCTGGTCATTGCTTCCTCGCCCGCCCGGTCCGGGCTCCCGGAAGGGAACGTCGGTCGGGTGCGGTCTCGACCACGAGGGAGAGGAAGGGGGTTTGCACCGAAGGGTGCAGCGCCGGAATGGCTGGCGCGCCCACAGGCTACCACCCGATCTGCCATGCGACGCCAGTGCGGATCCCGGGCGGGTTCGTCAGCCGACCTGGACGCCGAGCCGGTCGATCTCGAGGTGGCGGCAGTCCCAGGATCCCGGACAACCACCGACCAGATCGGACGCCGCGTGCCGACCCGTGGTGAACGCGAGCACGGTCGGCCCCGCGCCGGAGACAGTGGCGGCGACGCCGTCGGCCCGGAGGGCATCGACCAGCGCCAGCGATTCGGGCATGGCCGCCCGGCGGAAGTCCTGGTGCAGGTAGTCGCGCGTGGCCAGGAACAGGTGCTCGGGTCGCTGGGCCAGAGCCGCGACGAGCAGGGCCGTACGACCGGCGTCCGCGGCCGCGTCGGCGTGCGGCACCTGGTCCGGCAGCAGGCCACGGGCCACATCGGTCGACACCGGGTCGGGCGGGATGAACACCACGACGCTGATCCGCTGGTCCACCGTGGAGGGCAACGCGAAGAAGTTGGTGCCCTCGCGCCCGCAGATGACGAAGCCGCCGAGGAGCGCTGGCGCGACGTTGTCAGGATGTCCCTCGATCCCGGCCGCGAGCCGGAAGAGCGAGTCGTCGTCGAGGCGGGACTCCCCGTCCGCCACCAGGCCTCGGGCGAGGGCGGCTCCACCCACGATGGCGGCGGCCGAGGAGCCGAGTCCGCGCCCGTGCGGGATCGCGTTGTCGCAGCAGACCCGGAGCCCGGGCGGTGTCACCTGCATCGCCGCGAAGGCGGCTCGCATTGCCCGGATCACGAGGTTCGCCTCGTCGCGGGCGACGTCGTCGGCGCCGGCCCCGCGCACCTCGACCTCGAGGCCGGAGGCGGTCACCTCCCCGGTCAGCTCGTCGCGCAGGCCGAGGGCAAGGCCGAGCGAGTCGAACCCCGGACCCAGGTTCGCGGAGGTCGCCGGAACCGTGACCCGTACCTGACCATCGACGAAGGCTGTCATCCCGCCCGTCCTACGCGAGCCCTGCCGCACGGGCCGCGGCGGTGACGTCGGCATCGACCACGTTGTCGACGACGCTGCCGAACCCCTCGAGTGCGGTGTCGGTGTCCTTGAGCCCGTGGCCGGTCACGGTCACCACCACCGTCCTTCCTTCATAGCTCTCCCCCGCTCCCAGCTCCTGCAGCAGACCCGCGATGCCGGCGGCGGAGGCGGGTTCGACGAAGACGCCGTCCCGCGCGGCGAGCTGGCGCTGGGCGTCGAGGATCTGCGCATCGCTGACGGCGGCGAACCGTCCGCCCGACTCGTTGCGGGCGGCCTCGGCCAGCTTCCAGGACGCGGGGTTGCCGACCCGGATGGCCGTGGCCCGGGTCTCGGGGTCGGGGAACGGTTCCCCGGTCACCAGTGGCGCGGCGCCCTCGGCCTGGAACCCGCGCATCACCGGCTTCTTAGTGGCCCGGCCGAGGTCGGCGTACTGCGTGTAGCCCATCCAGTACGCCGAGATGTTGCCTGCGTTGCCGACCGGCAACAGGTGGAAGTCGGGGGCATCGCCGAGCTTGTCGACGATCTCGAACGCCGCGGTCTTCTGGCCCTGGAGCCGGACCGGGTTGACCGAGTTGACCAGCGAGACCGGGTAGTCCCAGGAGAGGCCCTTGGCCATCTCGAGGCAGTGGTCGAAGTTGCCGCGAACCATGATGATCTGCGCGCCGTGCAGGATCGCCTGGGTCATCTTGCCAGTGGCGATCTTGCCCTGTGGCACCAGCACCAGCGGCTTGATCCCGGCCCGCGCGGCGTACGCCGCCATCGAGGCCGAGGTGTTGCCGGTCGAGGCGCAGACCACGGCCCGTGCTCCCTCGCGGACCGCGACCGAGATCGCGGTGGTCATGCCCCGGTCCTTGAACGACCCGGTGGGGTTGTCGCCCTCGACCTTGAGCCACACGCTGGCCCGAGCCAGGCCCGACAGCCACTCCGACCGGACCAGGGGGGTGCCGCCCTCCCCCAGCGTGACGGCCACGGTGTCATGGGGGATGTCGAGCAGCGGGCGGTACTCCTCGATGACCCCGCGCCACTGGGGACTGGTCATTCGGGGTCCCCGCTGAATCGGGAGGTTTCGAGACGGGCGCTGCGCGCCCTTCTCAACCCACATCTACGCGAGCGATTCGGTGGGGTGATCATTCCGCTTCCGCCTCGACCCGCATCACCGAGGAGACCTCGCGCACGAACTCCATCTTGCGCAAGAGCTCGACGGTGGCGACGAGCTGGGCGTCGGTGGCCTGGTGGGAGACCACCACCAGCTGTGCGTCCTCGTCGCGGCCCTCCTGGCGGACCGTCTGGATCGACACGTCGTGCTCGGCGAACGCATTGGCCACCGCAGCGAGCACGCCGGCGCGGTCGTCGACGTCCATGGCAACGTGGTAGCGGGTGAGGGTCTCCCCCATCGGCAGCACCGCACGATCGGCGTACGCCGACTCGCCAGCACCGCGCGTGGAGGCCAGCCGGTTGCGGGCCACCGTGACCAGGTCGCCGAGCACCGCCGACGCCGTGGGCGCACCACCGGCGCCGGGGCCGTAGAACATGAGCTGGCCGGCCGCGTCGGACTCGACGAAGACCGCGTTGAACGCCTCGCGCACGGAGGCGAGCGGGTGGGAGCGCGGGATCATCGCGGGGTGCACGCGGACCGCGACCGCATCTTCACCGCCGGCGGTCGGTCGGAGCTCGCAGATGGCGAGCAGCTTCACCACGCAGCCCATCTCCTGAGCCGAGGCCACGTCGGCGGCGGTCACGTCGGCGATGCCTTCGCGGTGGACGTCGGCCGCGGTGACCCGGGAGTGGAAGGCGAGCGAGGCAAGGATGGCCGCCTTGGCCGCCGCGTCGAAACCCTCGACGTCGGCGGTCGGGTCGGCCTCGGCGTAGCCGAGCTCCTGGGCCTCCTCCAGCGCCTCGGAGAACCCGGCGCCCGAGGTGTCCATCTTGTCGAGGATGAAGTTGGTGGTGCCGTTGACGATGCCCAGCACCCGGGTGACCCGGTCGCCGGCCAGCGACTCGCGCAGCGGGCGCAGGATCGGGATGGCCCCGGCAACCGATGCCTCGTAGTAGAGGTCGCGCCCGGCCTTGTCGGCCGCCTCGAAGAGGGTGGGTCCGTCCTCGGCGAGCAGTGCCTTGTTGGCGGTGACCACCGAAGCACCGTTCTCCAGCGCCGACAGGATCAGCGACCGGGCCGGCTCGATTCCACCGATCACCTCGATCACCAGGTCGACGTCGTCGCGCGCGACGAGGCCCTCGGCGTCGGTGGTCAGCAGTCCGTCCGGGATCTCCACGTCGCGGGGCGCGTCGAGACGTCGTACGGCGATGCCGATCAGCTCGACCCGGGCGCCCACCCGGGCATGGAGGTCGGCGGCGTGCTCGGTGAGCAGCCTCACCACCTGCGACCCGACCGAACCGCAGCCGAGCACGGCCACCTTCAGTGCGTCACTCACCGACTGCTCCCATGTCCGTCGCCAACAGGTCGTCCTCAGTCTCCCGGCGGAGCAGCACCTGCGTCTCACCGTCCCGCACCGCGACCACCGGTGGCCGCAGCGCGTGGTTGTAGTTGGAGGCCAGGGAGCGACAGTACGCACCCGTGCCCGGCACGGCGAGCAGGTCCCCTGGAGCGAGGTCTCCGGGCAGGAACTCGTCCTTGACCACGATGTCGCCGGCCTCGCAGTGCTTGCCCACGACCCGCGACAGGACCGGCGGCGCCGAGCTTGGGCGGGACGCGAGCGTGCAGGAGAAGTCGGCGTCGTAGAGGGCGGGGCGGATGTTGTCGCTCATGCCGCCATCCACCGAGACGTAGGTGCGCCGCGCCCCGCCGTCCAACGCCACCTCCTTGACCGTGCCGACGGTGTAGACGGTGCACATCGCCGGGCCGGCGATCGCCCGGCCGGGCTCGATGGACAGGCGGGGTACCTCGATGCCGAGCGCGCGGCACTCGTGCTCAACGATCTTGGTGATCTCGGTGGCCAGCTGCGAGGGGTCGGAAGGGTCGTCCTGGGTGGTGTAGGCGATCCCGAAGCCGCCGCCTAGGTCCAGCTCGGGCAAGCACTTCCCCTTGAGCTCAGCGCCGAGCTCGTCACCGATCTGGGCGTGCAGGGCGAGAACCCGCCGGGCCGCCACCTCGAATCCGGAGGAGTCGAAGATCTGGCTGCCGATGTGGCTGTGCAGACCGAGCAGGTCGAGCCCGTCGGCCGCCAGGACGCGACGTACCGCCTCCAGCGCATCGCCGCTGGTGATGCTGAACCCGAACTTCTGGTCCTCGTGGGCGGTCGCGATGTACTCGTGGGTGTGGGCCTCCACGCCCGCGGTCACCCGCACCATCACGCCCACGTTGTGGCGCAGGTCGGTGGTGATCTGCGCCAACCGGTCGATCTCCTCGAAGGAGTCGAGGATGATCCGGCCGACGCCCGCGTCGACCGCACGACGCAGCTCGGGGTAGGTCTTGTTGTTGCCGTGGTAGCCGATCCGGTCCGGCGGGAAGCCTGCGCGCAGCGCGACGCTCAGCTCACCCGCAGAACAGACGTCGAGGCACAGTCCCTCCTCCTCGATCCACTGGGCCACCCGGGTGCAGATGAAGGCCTTGCCGGCGTAGAAGACGTCGTAGTTCCTGAACGCGTCACGGAACGCGCGGGCCCGGGCCCGGAAGTCGGCCTCGTCCAGGACGTACGCCGGCGTCATCAGGTCGGCGGCCAGGTCCGGCAGCGCGACCCCGCCGACCTCGAGCACGCCGTCGACCTTGCGGGCCGTCGCCGACCACAGGTGCGGGACCAGGGCGTTGGCGTCGGCGGGCGCGCGCAGCCACGACGGCCCCTTCAGGGCGCCGTCGGCATGGGCCCAGCCGGCTTCGTGGGAAGGCATCGTGCCCGCGTCACATCCGCTCGGGGGCGGAGACGCCGAGCAGCTTCAACCCGTTGGCGAGCACGGTTCGCGTTGCCGCCACCAGCAGCAGCCGTGCCCGGTGCAGGTCGGTGGGTTCCTCGTCACCCATCGGCAGCA
The DNA here is from genome assembly GCA_035691135.1 of Nocardioides sp. Classification (GTDB taxonomy): domain Bacteria; phylum Actinomycetota; class Actinomycetes; order Propionibacteriales; family Nocardioidaceae; genus Nocardioides. Next base: position 6,302 of record DASSJR010000097.1, read on the forward strand.
CCCGGCAGGTGTCGTAGAAGCGGTGGTAGGTCGCGGCGGTGTCCTCCAGGTAGCGGGCCACCCGGTGCGGCTCGCGGAGCTGGGCCGCGCTCGCCACCACTCGAGGGAACTCGGCGAGGGCGCGCAGCAACGCCCGTTCCTTCTCGTGGGAGAGGAGGGATGGGTCGAACGCACCCTCCTTCGCCGGCTCCAGGCCCAGGTCCGCGCCGTTGCGCAGGATCGAGGAGACCCGCGCGTGGGCGTACTGGACGTAGAAGACGGGGTTGTCGGACGCCTGGCGGGTGATCTCGGCGACGTCGAGCGTGAGCGGGGAGTCGCTGGGGTAGCGGGCAAGGGTGTAGCGCAGCGGGTCGACCCCGATCAGCTCAACGAGCTCCTGGAGCGTGACCAGGTCGCCGGAGCGCTTGGACAGCTTCACCTCCTGGTCGCCGCGCATGATCTTGACCATCTGGCCGATCAGGACCTCGAGGGTCTGGGCCGGGTCGTCGCCGGTGCAGGCGGCCATGGCGCGCAACCGACCGACGTACCCGTGGTGGTCGGCGCCGAGGAGGTAGAGCAACCGGTCGAAGCCACGCTCGCGCTTGTTGACGTAGTAGGCCGTGTCGCTGGCGAAATAGGTCAGCTCGCCGTTGGTGCGGATCAGGACCCGGTCCTTGTCGTCGCCGAAGTCGGTCGTCCGCATCCACAGCGCGCCGTCCGCGTCGAAGAGGTGGCCCTCGCCGCGCAGCTTCTCCAGACCCGACGCGACGTCCTCGCTGTCGTGGAGTGACCGCTCGGAGAACCAGACATCGATGTGGGTCCGGAAGGCGTCGAGCTGGTCCCGCTGCTCTTGCAGCTGCAAGGCGTAGCCGGCCTCACGGAAGGCGACCATCCGCTCATCCTCCGGCAGGTCCAGGATCCCCGGGATGTCGGCCACGATCTGACGCGCCAGATCGGGAATGTAGTCGCCGCGGTAGCCGTCGGCTGGGATCTCCCGACCCAGGGCGGCGGCCTCGAGTGAGGCACCGAAGAGGTTCATCTGATTGCCGCGATCGTTGATGTAGAACTCGCGGGTGACCTCGGCTCCGGCGGCCTCGAGGACCCGGGCGATGGCGTCGCCCACGACGGCCCATCTGGTGTGGCCCAGGTGGATGGGCCCGGTCGGGTTGGCCGAGATGAACTCGACGTTGATCCGGTTGCCGGCAAGGGTCTGGGTGTGGCCGTACGCCGCCCCCGCCGCCACGATCTGCGCCGCGACCTCGCCCTGGGCCCCTGCCTCGACGGTGATGTTGAGGAAGCCGGGACCGGCGACCTCGACGCCAGCCACGCCGTCCGTGGCCTCGAGCGGCACCCGGACCAGCTCGGCAAACGCCCGCGGGTTGGTCCCGGCCTGCTTCGCCAGCTGCATCGCGACGTTGGTCGCATAGTCGCCGTGACCCTGCTGCCGCGGCCGCTCCACGGTCACCGTCGCCGGCACCCCCGCCGGCAGGGTGATCGCACCCTCGTCGACGAGACGCGTCAGCACGTCGACGATCGCGGCGGAGAGCTGCTCGGGAGTCACCGGCCCAGCCTATCGGCGCGCCCGTGCGCATCCCGAACGAGTATCGAGGGCTGGGTGAGCCGCAGTTTCTTCTCCCCCGCGGGCCGGTTGTATGGTCATCCCCGCACCCTTCGAGCCCCCGTAGCTCAGGGGATAGAGCACCGCCCTCCGGAGGCGGGAGCCTAGGTTCGAATCCTAGCGGGGGCGCCCTATTTGACTTTGCCGTCAGGCCCCGCCGTGACCGGCGCCCACCGGCGGCTTTCCGCCCAGAACGGGCTTTCCGCCCAGAACGATGCGCAGAAGAACGAGATCTGACCAGCGGGCCTCGGCGTGCTGCTACGCCTTGGCAGCACGGACCCGGTGGACGGCGGCAATGATGAGAAGGCTCAACAGGAAGACAAGCAAGAGCACTGGGGACAGCAGCAGTAGCAGGATCGCGGATGCCACCGCTGCAACGATGGCAGCTCTCACTACGGATGTGCCCGCCTGCCAGGCCCCCTTGATGGCTGCCAGGATCGGGTTCTTGCCGTGCAGGCCTGCCTTGACCCCCTCGGCACCGGCCTTCTTCTTCGCGCCACCGCCCTCGGCCAGTTCATCGAGTCCCTCGTCTGCGACGCCCCCGAGCTTGTCAGCCCACCCGCCAACTTCTTGCTCCAGCTTGGCTGCCGTGGTCCCCACGGCTGCGTTGAGCACCGAGGTGAATGCGCCGGCAGGACTGTGCTCAGCACGGACCCCTCGGGTCGTGGCCGCTGCGGTTGAACTCATGAACGCTCCCCTCCTGGTCCGACGTACGTACCCGTTGAGCCGTTTCCGACACCGTCACGGTCGCGGGCGCCGCCGGTGACAATGCGGCGGCAACCATCCGCGTGACTTCCAGCGGCTGAGTCTCGTTGGGCATGCGTACGCGCACCCACTGCCTGAGCTCATGTCTGGTCAGGCGATCAAGGAGATGCCCCGTGGCCACATTCGCTCTGCGGACCCGATTCCTGGCCGTGCTGGCCGCGCTCTCGCTGGTGCTCCTCGGCGCGTCCACGGTGGCCACGCCGACTGCCCGGGCGGCAGATGGGTTCTCCGCCCACGGCAGCGCCCGTCAGGTCTATGTCGTCGGGCTGCCGCCGGGCGCGAGTGCCACGCTGGTCGACGGCCAGGGCGCGTCGGTGCGCACCCAGCAGGCCAACTCGCTCGGCGGGGTGCTGTTCCGCGAGGTGGCCCCGGGCGACGGGTACCAGGTCCGCGAGGACTCCACCGGAACGACGTCGGGGCCCGTGACGGTCCACTCGGAGGCCGCCGAGCCGTGGGACCCGAGCATCTACGACCAGTCCATCCCGATGGACGGCTACTCCTATCTGACCACCCGCGACGGCACCCAGCTCGCGCTCACCGTGCACCCGCCGACCCATCCCGCCGGCGTCGGCGGACTCCCCGAGGGCTTCCCCGTCCCCAACGGCCCCGACTACATGCCGCCGTACCCCACGCTCGTCGAGTACTCCGGCTACGGGTACGCCGATCCTTCCGGCCCCACCAGCGGCATCGCCGCGCTCGCCAACCTGATGGGCTTCGCGGTGGTCGACGTCAGCATGCGGGGCACCGGGTGCTCGGGCGGCGCCTTCGACTTCTTCGAGCCGCTGCAGAACCTCGACGGCTACGACGTCATCGAGACCATCGCCCGTCAGCCGTGGGTCAAGGACCACAAGGTCGGCATGATGGGCATCTCCTACGGCGGCATCAGCCAGCTCTTCACTGCACAGTTGCAGCCGCCCAGCCTTGCCGCGATCTCACCGCTGTCGGTGCTCGACGCCACCGGCACCACGCTCTACCCGGGCGGCGTCCTCAACACCGGCTTCGCGGTCGCGTGGGCCAAGGAACGCCAGCAGCAGGCCCAGCCTGCCGGCACCGGCGCGACCGGCACCCAGCCGTACGCCGAGCAGCGCATCGCCGAGGGCGACCAGACCTGCAAGTCCAACCAGACCCTCCATCCCGAGGCCGCCGACCTGATGGAGAAGATCCGCCAGAACGACCACTACGTGCCGGAGGTGGCCGACCCGCTCGACCCGATCACGTTCGTCGACAAGATCAACGTCCCGGTGTTCATGGCCTGCCAGTGGCAGGACGAACAGACCGGCGGCCACTGCCCGACGCTGGTCTCCCACTTCACCGGGACCGACAAGAAGTGGTTCACCTTCACCAACGGGGCGCACATCGACTCACTCGACCCCGAGACGTTCAACCGCTGGTACGACTTCCTCTCGCTGTACGTCGCCAAGCAGGCCCCCGCGGTCAACCAGGCCGTCGTGCGGGCCTCCGCACCGCTGATCTACCAGGCCGCGATGGGTATCCCGGAGAGCGACCCGATCACGCTGCCCCCCGACCCGGTCCAGGCGATGCCGACCTACGACCTGGCCCTCGCCGAGTTCGAGAAGGCCCCGCCGGTGCGGGTGCTCTTCGACAACGGCGCGGGTGCCTCGCCGACCGGCGACCGCACTGCGGGGCATCCCTATCCGGGGTATGAGCGGTCATTCGCCTCCCTCCCGGTCCCAGGCGTGCGTGCCGGGTCCTGGTACCTCGGCCCGAACGGCTCCCTGGCCGGGAGCGCCCCGAGCAAGCCGCAGGTTGACTGGTACACCTCCGACGCCGCGGCCCTGCCCAAGACCGACTACACCGGCAACACCGGGACAGGCGGACTGTGGGGCAACGCTTCGCAGTGGAGCTGGAACTGGCAGCAGAACAAGCCGGGCACCGCCGTCTCCTACCTCTCCGGCCCGCTGACCCAGGACGTGACCACGGTGGGAGCAGGAGCCGTGGAGTTGTGGGTGCGCTCGTCGACGCCGGACGTCGACCTGCACGCGACCGTCTCCGAGGTGCGCGACGGCCACGAGACCTTTGTGCAAAGCGGGTGGCTTCGAGCCAGCGAGCGCAAGCTCTCGACGACCACCGACAACATGTTCAAGCAGCCCAGCACGCTTCTCGAGCCGATCCCCAGCATGCTGGCGAGTGACGTGCAGCCGATGCCGCAGGACGAGTACACGCGCGTGGTGATCCCGTTGTACTTCCAGGGCCACGGCTACCGCGCGGGCTCACGGATCAGGCTCACCGTCTCCGCCCCCAACGGGACGCAGCCGATCTGGTCCTTCGACGAGACCCAGCCGCCCGGGACCACGTCGGACGTCTACATCGCCTCCTCGCGCAAGCTTGCCTCGCGTCTCGTCCTGCCGGTCGTACCTGGGGTGACCATTGGTTCCGAACAGCCCGCCTGCCCCAGCCTGCGCAACCAGCCCTGCCGGCCCGCCGTACCGTTCACCAACAGGACGTCGCCGCGCTAGTCGCTGGGGCCGGACGCGCTCAGGACTCAGTTGAGCGAGAACGGGGGGTAGCGGTCGGTGACGAGCAGGAACGCATAGGCGTTGACGCGCAGCGCCCAGCGGCCCACACCAACTACGAAGTCGAACAGTCCGCGCGGGTAGTGGCCGGTGAACAGGACCGCGAACCAGGCAATGATGACCACGAAGAAGGCGCCGATCGCCAGGAAGAACAGCACGAAGTAGTGCGGAATCGCGAGCAACCACTTGACGAGCGGCAGCCAGCGGTTCAGGTCACGCTCGACCGCGGGGTAGTCGATGTCGAGATGGACCTTCTGCTCGTCGACCGTAGAGGGGTACTCGTCGGTGAGTAGCACGACGTAGGCGCCGATGCGGGTGGCGAACCTGGTGAGCTCTCGTGCGAAGTCGAACCACCAGCGCGGGTAGCGCTGCCGGAAGAGGATCATCAGAAGTGTGGCCATGAACAGCCCGGCGACGATGCCACCACCGGTCGTGGTCACCGTCTTCCCGGCCTCGTTGTAGGTCGTGGTGGTGGTTGCGCCCGAGGTGAGGACGCCGTAGACGATGGAGATGGGGATGACCAGGACGAGCCGGAACAGCGTCGTCACGCGGTTGCGCTCGACCGTGAAGTCGACCTCGAGGCGTGCGGGATAGGCGGTGGGTGCAGACGGCGTGCTTGCCTCGGACATGTCGGATCTCCTGTGATCGGCTTGTCGCCTCAGGTCAAGCATGACGCGACACCCCTCGGCCCGGGGGTCACCGACCGCTCGTCGAGGCTGACTCGCCCAACACCCAACGGCGCCGTGCGGCGAGACACGGCGTCCCGGTCGCACGAACGCGAGTGGAGCAGGGCACGCGGTCAGAAGCAGGACCCGGGCCGCCTCAGCTCGATGCTGATGAACGTGTCCCCGCCCGCCTCGTTGCTGCCGGTGTCCCCGTCCGCGTTGTCGCGACCGGACCCGCCATCGATGGTGTCCGGGTTCGGGCCGCCGCACAGGATGTCACCCCCGCCGTTGCCGCGGATCAGGGCCGAGCCCCTGCTGCCGTGAAGCCAGTCGCGTCCCGGCCCGCCATGAACCCGGTCCTCACCGACCAGGAACCGGGCTATCCCGATGCCGCTGCCGTCGGCAGCGCGGTCAGAGATGAAGTCCGCCCCCGGGCCGCCGAACAGACGATCCGACCCCGTTCCGCCGGCGATGACGTCCCCTCCGGCGCCGCCGAAGATCACGTCGTTCCCCGGCTCGGGCAGCGACGATCCGACGCCGAAGGTGTCGCGGTCGTTGCCGGACCCGAAATGGATGCGGTCGTCACCGAGGTCACCACGTGCCCAGTCGGAGCCTGGGCCGGCGCGGAACGTGTCGTTGCCTTGCTGTCCGGAGAGGCGGTCCCTCCCCCGGCCGCCGATGAGGGAGTCGGCGCCGTCGTCTCCGCAGATCTTGTCGTTGCCATCCCGGCCGAGGATCACGTCCCTGCCGGCGCCACCGGCGATCACATCGTCCCCCGGTGTCCCCTCGAGGGTGTCGGCGCCGCCGGTGCCGACCATGGTGACCGGCTGCCCGAAGCATTGCCTCGCGGCACCGGCCGCGGTCGGGAGGCTGAGTGGGCTGGTCGCCGCGAGTAGAAGCACCGCGGCCGTGGCCGCGCGTCGGATGGTCCGGGTCTGGTTGTTCATGGTCTGTACCCCCGTGCTGTCGGTCGACTTCGGCTGCCGGTCACCCGGCTGTGTGCATCAAGGGTGGTCCGAGCGGGTCCACTCGCACAGGGTTCCGCGTCCCGATTCACCCGGGAACATTTGGCAAGGCCCGGGACTGCGTCCGGCGCCCCGTCGAGCGCGCGTCAGCCGGTGGAGTCGGAGATCCTGACCAGCCCGCCGAGCACTCCGACGTACGCCGCGCGGTCCGGCCCGATGCTCACCGGCGCGTAGTTCACGTTGTAGCCGAACCCGGTGCCGTACCTGGTCTTGTAGACCAGCCGGCCGGTGCGGAAGTCCAGCGCGCCGAGGTACCACGGGTCTTCGTTGCCTGCCGGGTCCTTGAGCACGGTGTAGACCAGACCGTTGGCAAGGGACAGCTTGGGCACCGACGACGGCGAACGCTGCCTGGTGTTGCGCCACACCGTGTGGCAGCCGCGGCCGTCGCGGTCGATGTCGACCCGTTCGACACCGGGCTTGGTGACGCCGCCCTCCATCGTGGCGGTGGGGCCGGAGTACCCGTAGTTGTTCGTCACCACCAGCGCCCGTCCAGCGCCGATCAGCGAGTTGTCGGTCGCACTGGCTCCCTTGCGGAACACCGGCACCGTGCACACCTTTCGCCGGCCGGCAACGTCGGTCCCGCGGCGGTAGACCACGACGTTCATCGGGTCGGCGTTGTCGGTGATCGCGACCCACCGATGACCCACCAGCGTGGGCGTCGTACCCGAACCCGCAGACGTCTGACCGGGCTTCTGGATCCCGGAGTTGCGGTAGACGTGCCGCCACGTTGGCCTCGGACGTCCGGCCGCGGACACGTCGATCCGGTAGAGCGCGGCGGTGGTGACGACGTAGACACCGCCGGTCTCGTCGGTGGCGATCGAGTTCGTGATGCGCTCGCCAAGGTCGAGGGTGCGCACCGCTCCGCTTCGCGGGCGGATGGCGCCGACCTTCCCCTGCTCGGTGACGAACACCAGCCGCCCCGACCAGTCCGGAAGGACCGACACGATCTTGTCCTCAGACCCGATGGCCGGTGTCAGGTCATAGTCGCGACGCAGCTCGAAGCCAGGACCCGCGGTCTGCGCCACGACGTACACGTGGTTGTCGGTCGTCGGGACCACAGCACGGTCGCGGTGGTCGAGGTAGAAATAACCGCCTCCGCTGAAGTCGTTGAACGTTCCGGTCCCGGGTCGCCGCGGCGGCAGGTTGTAGGAAGCCAGCTCCTCCAGCGTGGTCGGGTCGAAGAGCTTCAGGGTCACGGTGTTCGTGCCGACGCAGACCGTCTCGAGGCGGTTCCGGCGATCGAAGGTCAGGGATGCGCACTCGGCCGCCTGGAGCGTCGAGGTGGTGACCGGTTGCCTCCCGAGCGGCCCCATCCGCTGGTAGGCGTCGGTCATGTACGCGTCGTTGTGGATGTTGTTGCCGGGGTTCGGGGCCATGAACGGGTGCTGCGGCGGGGCCGCCACATCGACCGGCTTCGGCGTCGCCGGCGCACCGACGTACGCCGGGGACTGCGCCGGTCGCGGGTCCGAGGGGATGGGTACGGCGGAGGCGGCCCCTGCCCCGAAGCACAGGGCTCCGGCGAGCAGGGCGGTCGTGACTACGCGGCGAGTGGCCATGATGGTCGGTCAACGACCTGGATCCGCCACGGGTTACGTCCTCCGCCCTGAGGAGATCGCCGCGGCTCGGTAACGTGCTGCTCATGCCCATCACGCTCGAGAACGTCGGAATCGCGGTCCGCGACATCGAAGCGACGATCGCCTTCTTCACCGACCTCGGGCTGACCGTCCTCGGCCGGGACACCGTCAGAGGCGAGTGGACTGACACCGCCGTCGGCCTCGACGGCAACCACGCCAGGATCGCCATGCTCCAGACGCCAGACGGCAACGGTCGCCTCGAGCTCTTCGAGTACATCCACCCCGACGCGATCGAGACCGAGCCCACCCGCCCCAACGAGATCGGCATGCACCGCGTTGCCTTCTCGGTCGACGACATCGACGAGGCCCTCGAGATCGCCGCGAAGCACGGCTGCCATCCGCTGCGCGGCGTGGCGACCTATGAGGACGTCTACAAGCTCACCTATGTCCGCGGCCCCAGCGGCATCATCGTGATGCTCGCCGAGGAGCTGGACAACGGCTGACCACGAGCCCCGAGCTCAGCCGGCGCTGATCAGCCGGCGAGCTCAGCGGGCAGCGGGTCGTCGTGGGCCACGAGCAGCGAGGTGACCGCCCGCGTCAGGCACACATAGAGCCGGCGGAGCCCGGTGATCCGGTCCGGTTCGGCGGCCACGATGGCGGTGGGCTCCACCACCACGACGTGGTCGAACTCCAGTCCCTTGGCCAGGGATGCCGGGACCAGGTCCAGGTGGGCGTCGATGTCGTCCTCGGTCCGTCCCAG
>DASSJR010000098.1:0-18620 GCA_035691135.1 Nocardioides sp.
CGGAGACGAGGGCGGCGTGCAGCCGGAGGGCGTACGACGTTGCATGCGTGGCGTCGTACTCCCGCAGCTCACGGACCAGCCACTTCCCCGTCCCCCACCAGCGCGAATCGAGCGTCAGCAGCAACTTGATCGCCTGCTCCCACGTCGCGTACGCCAAGGCCGCGACGGTCACCGGGTCGGTGCCGTCGGCCAGGTCGTCGAGCAGGTCGGTCAGGGCGTAGCGCAACGCGTCGCGGTCGGCGTCGGAGACCGGACCCGGTCCGGCGGCCAGGATCATCGCGCACTCCTCGGCGAGCGCCACCCCGGCGCCGTCGGCGTCGAGCAGCACCACGCCGCTCGAGATCAGCCGGGCCAGCGTGGGTCGTCGGCGCTCGAGGTCCTTCTCGATCCAGTGCGAGACCGATTGCCGCGTGTGGACGAAGAGCTCGACCGGCCAGCCGTCGTGGACGAGGGACTCGCGGAACGGCGCGGGCGGGCCGGGCAGCAGGATCGTGATGTCCAGGTCGGAGGTGGGTGTGGCCTCGCCCGCCACCACGCTGCCGGCCAGCCAGGCCGCACGGGCTTCCGGGAAGCGTTCGGCGACCAGGGCCTTCGCCGTGGCCACCACCTCGTCGAGCTCCATGAGCACGAGTTTGCCCGGTGACCCGCCCGGGGAGGGTGACTTCGAAGGCAGATCCTCGTTGTACCAAGCGCATCCAGCCCGAGGAGACCCGTGCGCCCGAGCCGAACCCCCGTTCCCCGTCTGCTGTTCTCACTCCTCGTCGCGGTGGCCCTGGTGGCCACGGCGGTCACTGCCATGTCTTCGCGGACCGAGGGCAGTGGCCGGTCGGTCGACCTGCAGGGGCTCTACAAGGCGTCCAAGGACGCTGCGGCCGAGCGCGCCAACAAGAACGCCATCTCGCGCGCCGGAGATCTCGGCAGCGCCACCCAGGACCCGACCACCGCCGCCGAGCGGCGAGCGAATGCGGCCTACGTGGCCCGGAGCCGCAACACCCCGGACCCGGAGCTGACCACGGTCCCGGTCCGCGAGGCCAGGCAGCCGGTACCCGAGGACAGGTACGCGATGGCCCGCGGCTGCTACTCGATGGCCGGGCAGCCGATCCGGTTCCAGGCCACTGACCTCGGCTCCTACCTGCTCTACACCCGCGACCGCTCGTTCGTCAGCGCCGACGGGCTGGCCGCGGAGCCATCGGAGAACGCCGACTGGACCGCCAGGGGACGCGATGGGCGGTTCACATTCCAGCTCCCCGACGGCCGCTGGCTCACCACCTCCGGGGGTGGCTTCACCACCGGCACACAGGCGCAGAAGTTCAGCCTCAGCACCACGTCGGGCTGCCCGGCCTACCCCGAGGCCGGGATCAACGTGTCCGGAGCGCCGTTCGCCGGCACCACGCCGTACCAGGAGGTGCGCGGCTACGTCGACGCCCACACCCACGGGATGGCCTTCGAGTTCCTGGGCGGCGGCGTCCACTGCGGCAAGCCGTGGGACCGGTACGGCGCGCCGTACGCACTCGTCGACTGCCCTGACCACACCCAGACCCAGGGTCACGGCGCGGTGCTCGAGTCCATCCTCTCCGGCGAGCCCAGCCACGACCCGGTCGGCTGGCCGACCTTCAAGGACTGGCCGGCTCCCAACTCGCTGACCCACGAGGGCACCTACTACCGCTGGCTGGAGCGCTCCTGGCGCGGCGGGCAGCGGTTGTTCGTCAACCTCCTGGTCGAGAACAACCAGCTCTGCGAGCTCTACCCCCTTCCGCCGCCGAACGAGAAGAACTCCTGCGACGACATGGACTCGATCCGCCTGCAGGCCAAGCGGATGTACCAGATGCAGGACTACATCGACGCGCAGTTCGGCGGCCCGGGCGAGGGCTTCTACCGGATCGTGAAGAGCCCGTGGGAGGCCCGTCGGGTGATCAACGCCGGCAAGATGGCCGTGGTCATGGGCATCGAGACCAGTGTGCCGTTCGGCTGCACCTCCAACCCGACCAAGCCCACCTGCGACGCCGCGTCCATCGACCGCCAGCTCGACGAGGTGTTCGACCTCGGCGTGCGACAGATGGAACTGGTCAACAAGTTCGACAACGCCCTGGCCGGGGTGGCCGGTGACAACGGTGAGGTCGGCGTGGCCGTCAACACCGCGAACTTCCGCGAGACCAACTCGTTCTGGGACATGCGGCACTGCGAGCCCGAGAACCCCGACGCCCACGACAAGAACCAGCTCGCTGCGCCGGAGATCAGCGCCGAGCAGCAGGACGCGCTGTTCGGGGCGATCGGCGAGCTGTTCGGCACCACCGGCACCGCCCTGCCGATCTACCCGCCCCCCGACCACTGCAACTCACGCGGTCTCACCACGATGGGCGAGCACGTCATCGCCGGACTCGCCGACCGCCACATGCTCTTCGACCCCGACCACATGAGCGTCAAGGCCCGCAACGCCGCGCTCGACCAGGTCGAGGCGATGAAGTACTCCGGCGTGATGTCCAGCCACTCCTGGTCGACCGAGGACGCCTACCCCCGGATCTACAAGCTCGGCGGTTACATCGCCCCCTACGCCGGCGACTCGACCGGCTTCGTGGAGAAGTGGCGCAAGCACATCGGCTGGGCCGACGACCGCTACTACTTCGGATTCGGGTACGGCGCCGACATGAACGGCCTCGGCGCCCAGGGCGACCCGCGTGGCACCGACGTGTCCAACCCGGTGACCTACCCATTCACCGGGTTCGGCGGCGTGACCGTCGACAAGCAGGTGGCCGGCGAGCGGGTCTACGACATCAACGAAGACGGCGTGGCGCAGTACGGCCTCTACCCCGACTGGATCCAGGACCTCCGGATGGTCGCCGGCGGCGCCGACGGCGACGCGATCGTCGAGGACATGGCGCGGGGGGCCGAGGCCTACCTGGAGACGTGGGAGCGGGCCGAGGGCATCGCCCCCGACTCCTGCCGCAACCCCGGGCTGCGCCAGAGCGTGTCGGCCGTCAGGAACCAGATCCAGCCGGGGATGACCACCCGGCAGGTGATGGAGGCGGTCGGCCAGCCCTACACGCGGCTCGGCAACGCCTTCACCCTCTGCGCCACGACGGCCACCGAGCCGGAGGTCCGGATGCAGATCACGTTCGGCGACACCGGCCGGGTGACGGGCGTGTCGCGCGCCTGACCTGACCCCACGCCGCGCCGCGGCGGTGCACGATGGACGCACGATGTCGCGCACCGGCAGGGTCCTCGTGGTCGTCGCGGCCTGGTTGCTCCCGGTCGCGTGGGTGACCGGCGCGCTCCTCGCCGGACCGTGCGACGGCACTGTCGTCTCCACCTCTGCCCTCGACAGCACCGGACGCTGGGGCAGCACCGTCACCGTCGTCGACGTGGTGGGAGACCCCACCCTGCAGCCCGGGGACGTCGTGCGGTCCGTCGACGGACGATCATTCGGCGACTGGGCGGCCGGTGACGTCTCCAGGGATCGGGAGATCGGCGACACCGTGCCCTACGAGATCGTGCGACGGGCCCCCAACCTGGACCGCAACCTCCACGTGCAGGTCACCCTCGTCCGCTACCCGATCTTCGATGCGGTCGGCGAGAACGCGGCGACGATCGTCGGATTCGGCCTGGCCCTCATCGCGGCGAGCATCGTCTTCTGGCGTCGACCCGACGGAACACCCCAGCGAGCCTTCCTCGCGGCGGCGGCCCTCCTTCCGGCCTGGCTCACCGCGTCGCCACTGGGACCGGGTGTCATCGACGTCGCCGGCTCCCGGGGCACCTGGCCGGCGCTGGTGGGCGGTCTGCTGTGCGCACTCGGCCTCGGAGCCGCCGTGGTGGCGGCGATGACGCTGGCGCCGGCAGGCCGCGTGCCAGGTCGTGCACGTCTGCTGCCGCTCGCGCTGCTCCCGTTCGTCGGGTACGTCGCGTGGTTGCTCGCCGTCACCCGCGTGCTCACCACCGACGCGGCTCGGCTGCAGGCCGTGGTGACCGTGGTCCCGCCCGCCCTGGTGGTCGCCGTCCCGACCGTGGTCGGGCTGCTCTGCTGGCGCTACGCCCGTAGTGACGACCGCGCGACGAGACTGGCCACCCGGCTGGCCCTGATCGGGATCCTGGGCGGCGTGGTCGGCCGGATCCTCCTCGCTGACCTCCCCCAGCAGCTGACCGGCGACCCGCTGCTCCCGGGGGACGTGCTGGTCCTGCTGATCACGCCCGCGGTCCTGGGCTGCCTGGTGGTGGCCGTGGACGGCTACCGGCTCGACGAGGTGGAGCCGACCGTTCGGCGGGCACTGGTGCAGGCGGCGGCGGTGGTCGTGGTCGCGACCTCGTTCGTCGCCGTCGCGGCCGCGATCGGTCGGGCCTCCGACATCGGGTTCCGGTCCCTTCTCGCCGGCGGCATCCTGGCCCTGCTGGTGCTGCCGCTGGCCGTCGCCCTGCAGCGACTGCTGCGCCGCATGGTCTACGGAGACCGGGAGTTCCCACGCCGGGTGGTCTCCGACCTTCGGCAGCTCGACCCCACCTCGGCACCCGAGGCCGCGCTCACCGAGACCCTCTCGCTGCTGGCGCGACGGCTGCGCCTGTCCTACGCGGCGATCGACGTACGGCCACCGGTCGGATCCGAACCGGTGACGGCATCCATCGGCGAGAGTCGCGGCAACCCGGTGGCGGTCGACCTGGTGGCGGGCGGCGCCGATCTGGGGCGGCTGCTCCTGGAGGTGTCACCGCAGCGGGACCCGTTCGGGCCGGGTGACCGCCGGCTGCTCGAGGACGTCGGCGTGCAGGTCGGTGCACTCGTGCAGGCGATGCTCGCCAACCGGGAGCTCCAGCGCTCCCGGCAGCACCTGGTCAGCGCCCGCGAGGAGGAGCGGCGACGGCTTCGCCGCGACCTCCACGACGGGCTGGGGCCCTCGCTGGCCACGCTGGCGATGCGCCTCGAGTCGGTGTCGGACCTGATCGAGCGGGATCCTGCCGGTGCCGCCGCGCTGGCGGACACCCTGTCCGAGCAGGCTCGGGCGGAGATCCTGGAGGTACGCCGCCTGGTCGACGGGCTGCGGCCACCCGCGCTCGACCAGCTCGGGCTGGTGTCCGCCCTGCGGCAGCGGGCCGAGCAGCACCGGATCCCCGGCGCACCCGAAGGCCACATGACCTGGACCGTCGAGGCGCACGACGACGTGGAGCCGCTGCCCGCGGCGGTCGAGGTGGCGGCGTACCGGATCGCCCTGGAGGCAGTGACCAATGCCCTGCGGCACAGCGGTGCGGAGACCTGCACCGTGACCCTGGTGCGCGAGGACGGGACACTGGTGCTCAGGGTGCGCGACACCGGACGCGGTCTGGCGGACGACCCTCGCGCTGGTGTAGGCCTGACCTCCATGAGGGAGCGCGCCGAGGAGCTCGGCGGCAGCTGCACCGTGAGGTCGGTCGACCACGGCACCCTGGTCGAGGTCCGGCTGCCGATCTCGTGGGAAGGGGGAGGATGAACATGGACGCCGTGCGAATCCTGGTCGTGGACGACCACGACGAGTTCCGTGAGGGCCTCGAGGCCATGTTGCGTTCGGCCGACGGCGTCGAGGTGGTCGGGACCGCTGCCGACGGTGCCCGCGCCGTGGACCTCGCCATGGGCCTCCAGCCCGACGTGGTGCTCATGGACCTGCAGATGCCGCGGCTCAACGGGGTCGAGGCCACGGGACGGATCGTCGCCTCCTCCCCCCACATCAGCGTCGTCGTCCTGTCGATGATGGATGACGAGGAATCCGTGTTCGCCGCGGTCCGGGCAGGCGCCCGGGGCTACCTGCTGAAGGGCGCACGGCGGGCGGAGATCCTGCGCGCCATCGAGGCGGCCGGGTCGGGTGAGGTGATCTTCGGGCCCGGGATCGCGGACCGGATGATGTCCTACTTCCGCGGGCTGCGGGCGCGACCCGCGGCCGAGATCTTCCCCGACCTAACCGAACGCGAGCGGGTCGTGCTGGGGCTGATCGCGGACGGCCGCGACAACGGCGAGATCGCCCGCGAGCTCGGGCTCTCGGTCAAGACGGTGCGCAACCACGCGAGCAACATCTTCGCCAAGCTGCAGGTCGCGCACCGCGCCCAGGCGATCGTGCGCGCCCGCGAGGCCGGGCTGGGCTGAGCCCGAACGCCTCTAGCCCTGGCAGTCGGGGTCGAGTGTCGCGTCGCGGTCCGCGTCGCGACCGAGCCGCTGGGCCAGTGGCTTGTCGGCGCGGATCACCTGGGCGCCGGCCCCGGTGGTGAACGGTGTACCGGTCACCAGGCATCCGGTCACCCGGTTCGGGTCCACCTGGGTGACGGCCTGAGCCAGTCGGTAGAGATCCGTCGGCGCCAGGTCCGTCTCCAGTCCTCCGAGTGCCGCCAGGGTGACGTCCTCCATGAAGCCCTTGTCCTCCTCGTGCGCCTGCAGGCTGCGTAGGTAGCCGAGCAGGAGCGCCTGGTTGTTGGCCATCCGGGCGAAGTCGTCCTGCAGGTTGTCGCGGCTGCTCGCGAAGTCCAGCGCCTGCTCGGCGTCGAACCGGTTCGGGCCCCGGCGTACTGCCAGGCCCTGGTCGGTCGTGAAGGCCCGAGGTGAGTGGACCTCCACCTCGCCGACCTCCTCGCTCATCGCGAGGAACCCCTCGAAGCCGGTCACCAGGACGAAGTGGGGGTCGACGCCGACTAGCTCGCCGACCGTGCGCGCCGCCAGCTCGGCCCCTCCCTGCTCGCCTCCTCCCTGCGACCAGGCCTCGTTGATCCGGGCCTTCCCCTTCGGGAGTCTGACCCACGAGTCCCGGGGTATGCCGATGCCGCTGGCCGCTCCGGTCTCGCCGTCGAACGCGAGCAGCTCGATGGTGTCGGTGTGGTCCTCGTCGTCGCGACCGAGCACCAGCACCCAGACCACGCCGTCGTCGAAGTCAACGCTCTTGGCGGTCTGGACCCGGCTCAGGCTGAGGGTGGTGGGGCGCACCGCCGCACCCGGGACGACGAGCGCCATGAGGGCCAGCAACAGGATGCCGCGCACCACGTGACGAAGATTCCTCACGATGTCACTCCGGCCTGCACCGCTTCGCCGCTGTCGGTCTTGACGTCGTAGCCGTAGACCGACCAGGTGTCGTCGTCGTTCATCAGCATCAACCGGCCACGCAGGCCGAACGGTTGCTCCTCACCGTCGACGGTCGCCTCGAACTCGAAGCGGACTGCGGCCGTGGCGCCGACCGTGTCGGAGCCGTCGACCAGGAAGGAGAGGTCGGCGTCGAGCCGGGTCGCGTGCACGGTCTCGGCGGACCCGAGGCGGTTCGCCGTCAGTACGTCGAGGTCGCGCACGCCATCCCTGGCCAGGTTTCCGGTGAACGACTCGAACGCGCCCACGAAGTCCTCCCGCGGGTAGTCACCCAGGAAGGCGCGGACGACGTAGCCGGACAGCACGTCCCCGACCGCCGCCTCCGCCTCGGCCTGCGCGTCGGCGTCCAGTGACCCCGCGACGTGGACGGTCCGGACCCGCAGGGCCGCGGACCCCGGGGTCGACGGCGACGGCTCGGTCGGTTGGTCGGTCGTGCAGGCCGCGACCGTCAGGCAGACCAGCAGTGCCAAGGACGCGAGCACGCCCCTGGCTCCGCTGCCGGTTCGGGCCATGCGGCCCATCATGGCCGATCCCCCTGACGTCAGCTCGCCGACACCGCGTTGGCCGGCGAAAGGTCGAAGTCCCGGACGTTGTCCCGGGCAGGGTGCCGGCGTGCGGCCGGTCCGCTGGCGAACCCCTTGAGGACGTTGCCGGTCACGACCTTCACGAACCTCGCAGTCGTCGTGCCCAGCGGCCGCTCGCACCGGTCCACCATCGCGCATCCCCAGCGCAGGGTGCCGGCATTGAAGACGCCCGCTCCCGAGTCGGCGGTGTAGTAGACGGACTCGGCGACCGTGGTCACGCCACCGCAGGAGTACGGCGAGTGGCTGAGGATCTGCATCGGGTGCGGGAGCGATCCGGTCGGGTAGACCCGGTCGGCCTCCGGGCCCACCAGGCCGGGGATCCGGTCGCCGCGCCCGGCGCCGGTGCCGCGGAAGCCCCACCACTGCGGGGAGGCCACGACGTAATCGGTGTCGACCGGGTAGCACTCGTACATCATCCCGGTGAGCGCCTGCTCGGGGTTGGGTCGTGGTGCGTCGCGGAACCGCGCCGTCGCCTCGATCGGAGTGTCGTCGCGCAGCGGGTCCAGGCCCGCATCGGACCGGTAGCCGACGACCACCCGGGCCGGGCCGGTGGCCCGGTCCTCCAGGCGGACCCGCCAGTACATCGTGTTCGCGCCCAGGAACGCGAGGTTCGTCCCGGCATCCCGCGCTTCGGTCACGGCGGCCCGCATGGTCGTCGTCCAGTACTCGTCGTGCCCCATCGACACGTAACCGCTGGCCCCGTCGAGAAGTCCGGGCGTGGTGTGCAGGTCGACGTTGGTGAAGTAGGAGAGCGAGATGCCGAGCTCCTCTGCCCGCACGATGATGGGAACCGCGGCGGTGCGGTAGTCGTTGGCGCCGGTCGCGCCGTTGTAGGGACGGTCGAAGCTCACCGCGTAGCTGCGTCGGTCGCTGTCCGGGCCGTCGTACAGGCTGTAGCCGCCCCACTCGTTGTAGGCCTGCCAGGTCGTGACCGGGGCGACGAGCGCCACCGTGCCGGCAGCGGAGCGCGAGGACACGACGTACGGGACGAGCACCTCGTACCCCGATCCGGTGCGCAGCTTGAAGACGTAGAACCCGGGTTCCCACGCCTCCGTGTCGATCGTGAGGTTGCGGTTCCAGGGCGCCACCACCGTGCGCGTCGCGGCCGGACGCAGGACCGGGGCGGCCTGCTCGCGGCCCGGGAGGGTCGCGGAACGCCAGACCTGGCGACCGGTGCCGCCGCGATAGGCGCCGAGCCGGTAGGCGATCACCCGGTAGCTGCGGGCCGAGGTCGAGACCTTCAGTCCGACCCGCGTCCCCGGAGGGCCGCTGGGTGCGGTCGAGTATCCCGCGATGCGTCCGGCCGCCGGACGCCGTGCCCGCCACTGCTCACTCCCACGGGCCGGCTTTCCCGCCATGTCCTTGTCCCCCTCGGGAAGGGCGGCCGGGGACGAGAGCCCGACGCGATCCGACCCCGGGGCCGGCGACGTCGACGTCACCCTCCTCGGTCCCCCGTCGGTGCGCGAGCTCTGCCCCCCGGCGGCCCCGGCCGCCCGGTCCTCGATGCCTTTCGTGGTGCTGCCGCACCCGGAGAGCATCATTCCCATCGCGAGGCTCGCGGCGAGCCCGGTCGTCAGAATCCTGGTCGCCTGTGTCGGCCTGCGCGTGGTCCTCATTGCCCTGCTCCTCCTTCGGGAGGCGCTGGGTGCGCCGCCTCTGGAGGCAGGTTTCGACGAGTACGTGTCCCGCGGCCTGAGGCCGGTGTCCCGACTGGGTCGGGAGGTCGAGGAAGGTGATCCCGGTTCCGGGACCCCGGTCCCGGTCAGCCGGTGCCGGCAGGGGCACCGGCCCCACGCTTGCCCCGCCACGTCCCGGGGGGCACCGTGGTCACATGGCGGCGACCACACCTCCGGCCGGGGCCGACGACGATGCCCCGGCAGCTCGCGAGCGCAACCCCGACGACTACTCGCGCAAGGGGCGGCTGAAGGCCAGGGTCTACGACCGGGCGATGGAACGGCTGCAGGAGCAGCTGGTGCTCCTGCAGTACTGGATCCAGAGTCAGGGGCTCAGGGTGCTGGTGATCTTCGAGGGCCGCGGCTCCGCGGGCAAGGGCGGCGTGATCAAGCGGATCACCGAGCGCACCAGCCCGCGCACCGTGCGGGTGGTGGCCCTGCCAAAGCCGACCGAACGGCAGCAGACCCAGTGGTACTTCCAGCGGTACGTCGAGCACCTGCCGGCAGCCGGCGAGATGGTCCTCTTCGATCGCAGCTGGTACAACCGCTCGAACGTCGAGTGGGTGATGGGCTACTGCACCGAGGAGGAGCACCAGGAGTTCCTCCGCAGCTGCCCCGAGTTCGAGCGAATGCTGGTCCGCTCGGGGATCGTCGTACTGAAGTACTGGTTCTCGGTCTCCTACGAGGAGCAGCGGCGGCGCTTCGAGGCTCGCAACGCCGAGCCCCTGAAGCGGTGGAAGCTCTCCGACATGGACCTCGCGGAGCACGAGCTGTACGTGAAGTACTCCATGGCCAAGGACACGACCTTCCAGTACACCGACATCAAGCAGGCGCCGTGGTTCGTCGTGCCGTCCGACGACAAGCGGGCGGCCAGGCTCAACTGCATCTCACACCTGCTCGGCCAGTTCGACTACCAGGACGTCTCCCCCGACGTGGTCACCCTGCCGACGATGCAGGACGTCGCCTACATGCGGCCTCCCATGCACGAGCAGACCTTCGTGCCGCAACGGTTCTGACCACTACCGGAACGCGAAGTTACCCGCAGGTAGGATCTCGTCACGCGGCGCATGGCTGACGCCCTCCGCGCAGACCAATAGGCTCGCGGCGCGCAGGCGCGCCCTCGGGCCGGCAGATTGGGAGTGACGAGTGACTCTGGTACTGATCATCGGGCTGGCGATGACCGCGATCGCCCTCGCTTTCGCGGGGCGGCGCGCCGCTTACCTGTACCGCCTGATCACCAATGGCCAACCGGCACCCGACCGCGTCGAGGGAGTCACCGGTCGCCTGGGCCGGGCCGTCAAGACCCAGCTGGTGGAGGTGTTCGGGCAGCGCAAGCTCCTGAAGTGGTCGGTCCCCGGGGCGGCGCACTTCTTCGTGTTCTGGGCGTTCGTGATCCTCGGCAGCGTCTACGTCGAGGCGTACGGCGCCCTGTTCAGCTCCGACTTCCACATCCCTGTGATCGGGACCTGGCCGATCCTCGGCTTCGCCCAGGACTTCATCGCCGTGATGTGTCTGTTCGGCATCATCACCTTCGCCGTCCTCCGGATCCAGCAGTCACCCCAGCGACTGGGTCGCAAGTCCCGGTTCGACCGCTCGCACACCGGTGGGGCCTGGCTGGTGCTGTTCATGATCTTCAACGTCCTCTGGACGTTGTTCTTCTTCCGCAGCGCCGCCTCGGCGCTGGGAAACCTGCCCTACGACAGCGGCGCCTTCATCTCGATCGGACTCGGCAACCTCCTCGACGGTCTCTCCACCCAGACCCTCGAGGTCATGGAGGGCGTCGGGCTGCTGCTGCACATCGGCGTGATGCTGGTCTTCCTGATCGACGTCCTCCACTCCAAGCACCTGCACATCTTCCTGGCCCCGCTGAACGTCCTGTTCAAGCGGCAGCCCGTCGCGCTGGGCTCGGCCAAGCCCCTGATGAACGCCGGCCGGCCGGTGACCCTCGACGACATCGACGACCTGGACGAGAACGACACGCTCGGCGTCGGTGCGATCGAGGACTTCAGCTGGAAGGGCTTGCTCGACTTCAACACCTGCACCGAGTGCGGGCGGTGCCAGGACCAGTGCCCGGCGTGGAACACCGAGAAGCCGCTCTCGCCGAAGCTGCTGATCATGGCGCTGCGCGACCACGCCATGGCCAAGGGCCCCTACTCGGTGGCCTCCGAGGACCGGCGCGCCGCGATGCTGGAGGGCAGCGACACCCTGGTCAAGGAGACCGAGCGGCCGCTGGTCGGTGACACCGGCGACGACTGGTTCTACATGCCCGAGGACGGCTCCGGCGTGATCGACCCCGACGTCCTGTGGTCGTGCGTGACCTGCGGCGCATGCGTCCAGCAGTGCCCGGTCGACATCGAGCACGTCGACCACATCGTCGACATGCGCCGCTACCAGGTGCTCGTGGAGTCCAACTTCCCCGCCGAGCTGAACCAGCTCTTCAAGGGCATGGAGAACAAGGGCAACCCGTGGAACCTGTCCGCGTCCGCGCGGCTCGACTGGGCCAAGGACCTGCCCTTCGAGGTCAAGGTGGTGGGTGCCCCGTCTGATCAGGGTGGGATCGAGTCCCTCGACGAGGTGGACTGGCTGTTCTGGGTGGGCTGCGCCGGCGCCTACGAGGACCGCGCCAAGAAGACCACGCGCGCCGTGGCCGAGCTGCTCGACCTGGCCGGCGTCTCCTTCGGCGTGCTCGGCAACGGCGAGACCTGCACCGGCGACTCGGCCCGCCGCGCCGGCAACGAGTTCCTGTTCCAGGGCCTCGCCCAGCAGAACGTCGAGACCTTCAAGGAGCACAAGGCGAAGAAGGTCGTCTCGACCTGCGCCCACTGCTTCAACACGCTGAAGAACGAGTACAAGGAGTTCGGCATCGAGCTCGAGGTGGTGCACCACACCCAGCTGCTGAACCGGCTGGTGCGCGAGGGCAAGCTGACGCCCGTCGCCGAGGGCGCCGGCGCCGCGAAGCGCTCGATCACCTACCACGACCCTTGCTACATCGGCCGCCACAACCAGGTCTACGAGCCGCCGCGCGAGCTGCTGCAGGTGATGCCCGGGGCCGAGTTCACCGAGATGCCGCGCAACTCCGAGCGGTCCTTCTGCTGTGGCGCGGGCGGTGCCCGAATGTGGATGGAGGAGAACCTCGGGTCCCGGATCAACGTCAACCGCACCAAGGAGGCGGTCGCCACCGGCGCCGACCAGATCGCCGTCGGCTGCCCGTTCTGCCGGGTGATGCTCTCCGACGGCCTGACCGCCGAGCAGGCCGACGGCAATGCCCGCGAGGAGGTCGAGGTCCTCGACGTGGCCCAGATGCTGCTGGCCTCGGTCAAGGGCGAGTCCGCGACCAAGGCGAGGAAGCCGGCCTCGGTCGGCGCCCCTGCCGCCACGGCGACCACCGCTGCACCGGCCGAGACGAAGGCGGAACCCGAGCCGGGTGACGCCACCCAGACCGAAGACACGGTCACCGAGACCGCCGAGGTGGGTCCCGCCGCCAAGGCATCCGGCGGCTCGTCGCTGTTCGACGTGGAGGAGAAGAGCGACCAGTCATCCGCCGAGGCCGAGCCGGAGCCCGACGCCGACCAGGCGAAGCAGGAGCAGGCCGGCGGTTCGCTGTTCGACATCGGCGGCGACGAGGAGCCGGAGAAGCCCACGACATCCGAGGCGAAGACCGAGGCCGAGCCGGCCGAGGCCGAGGCGGGGGCCGAGCCGAAAGCCGAGGCAGGTGACGGCGGATCGCTCTTCGACATCGAGGAGTCCACCGAGCCCGCGAGCAGCAAGCCGGCGACCGAGGACGAGGCTTCCGCCGAGGAGCCCGAGCCGGTCGAAGAAGCGAAGCCGACCAAGGCCGCCCCCGTGGCCGACGAGATCCCCGAGGGCGGATCACTCTTCGACATCGGGGGCGACACCGGGGAGCCCGAGCCCGGGGTCGAGAGTGCCGAGCCCGAGGCGACGACGACGCCACCGGAGTCAGAGGAGGAATCCGAGGAGCCGGCCACCACCGGGGCGGCCCTCAGCCAGGCCGCGACCTCGGCTGCCCACGACGACGAGTCGCCGGCCGAGCCCACCGACGACTCGGCACCCGCTCAACCGGACGCCGATCAGCCCGAGGACGACCAGGCGGAGGTTGACGAACCCGCGGAGGCCGCCGAGGACGAGAAGCCGGCTCAGAAGCAGCCGGCGGCCGGCGGCGAGGCACACCAGCCGAAGACCGACGTGGACATCAACAAGTCCGGCTCACTCTTCGACCTGTAGGCCGACCTTTCAGTGCTGCGGCGTACCCGGGGGTGCGTGCGTCTCGGCCGGAGGCTCATCCGGCTCGGCCTCGACGTCCTTCACCACAAGGGGTCGCACCCGGGCCCAGAGGAGGAACGCAGCGGCCGCCACCAGCAGGCCGAGGCCGGCGTACAGGTTGGCGTTGACGTCGCCTTGCTTCGCCGCTGTGGAGTCGCTGAAGATCCCCAGCACGACCAGGATCACGCCGTAGATCCCGATCAGCATTCCGATGATGTTGCGCACGTCGAGCGCGCCGGCGGTCTTCTTGGTCTTCTTGTCGTCCATTGCGAGCTCCTCTAGAAGATGATGTTCAGGACGATGACCATGGCAAGTGAGACACAGGCCAGCGGGACCGTACGCCGGTACCACGGGTAGCTCGCTTCGTTCGGGTCGGTGCGCACGTCCGCCGGCGTCTCGGAGTAGACGAGGCCGACCAGCGAGCCCTCGGGCTTCGGCTTGGTGACCAGGGAGACCACGAAGCTCAGGGCGACGTCGACGATGAAAGCCACCGAGGCGGCGAGGAATGCGGCGCCCTGGCCGCCGATGGGGATAACGCCAGTGCTGAACGAGCCGAACGCGTCCTCGCTGAGGTAGGCGACCAGGACGGCCGAGACCGTTCCCGCCACCAGGCCGACCCAGCCGGCCGTCGCGGTCATCCGCTTCCAGAACATGCCGAGGATGAACGTCGCGAACAACGGCGCGTTGAAGAACCCGAACAGCGTCTGCAGGTACGCCATGATGTTAGGGAAGCCGGCGGCGAAGTACGACGTGCCGATCGCGATACCCGTGGCCGCGATGGTGGCGATCCGGCCAACCCAGAGGTAGTGGTGGTCGGTGTCCTCCTTGTGCATGTAGTCCTGGTAGAGGTCGAAGGTGAACACCGTGTTAAAGGCCGAGATGTTGGCCGCCATTCCGGCCATGAAGGCCGCCAGCAACCCGGTGATCGCCAGCCCGAGCAGACCGTTCGGCAAGAGGTCTCGCATCATCAGGATCAGGGCGTCGTTGTAGGTCACCGTGCCAGTCGTCCCGCCCGAAGGCGTGCCGCCCGCCTTCAGGTCGGCCATCTCGGTGACCAGGACGGCCGCGATCATGCCCGGCAGGATCGTGATGAAGGGGACAAACATCTTCGGGAACGACCCGATGACCGGAGTCTTCCTGGCCGAGGAGATCGAGTCGGAGGCCAGTGCGCGCTGCACCTCCACGAAGTTGGTGGTCCAGTATCCGAACGACAGCACGAACCCGAGACCGAAGACGATCCCGACGACCGACCAGAAGGAGGAGTCGAAGCCGGAGAGCGCCTGGCCCGGCCAGGAGTTGAGCTGTTGGTCCGCAGTGAGGCCCGCGGCGTCGGGTGACGCGGCCGTGATCCGGTCGGTGAGGCCGTCCCACCAGCCAACCCGGTTGAGGCCGAGGAGGGTCAGGGGCAGCAGCGCCGCCACGATCACGAAGAACTGGAGCACCTCGTTGTAGATCGCGGCTGAGAGGCCGCCGAGCGTGATATAGGACAGCACGATCCCGGCTGCGATGAGGAGGGCGACGAACATGGGCAGGCCGAGGAGTGCCTCCAGGATCGAGGCCAGGAGGAAGAGGTTGATGCCCGCGATCAGCAGCTGCGCCACCGCGAACGAGATCGCGTTGACGAGGTGGGCCCCCGGCCCGAACCGTCGGAGCATGAACTCCGGGACCGACCGCACCTTGGAGCCGTAGTAGAACGGCATCATCACGACGCCCAGGAAGAGCATCGCCGGGATGGCGCCCACCCAGAAGTAGTGCACGGTCGGCAATCCCAGCTCTGCACCGGAGGCCGACATGCCCATGATCTCGACGGCGCCGAGGTTCGCGGAGATGAACGCGAGGCCGGTCACCCAGGCCGGGAGAGAGCGGCCGGACAGGAAGAAGTCCACGGAGTTCGACACGTGGCGCCGGGCCATGAAACCGATGCCCAGGACGAACCCGAAGTAGATCGCCACGATCACGTAGTCGATCGGATCGGCATCGATGAGGGTTTCGGCGAGAACAATGATGTGAGCGGGGGTCTCCATCGTGCGATTCTCCGATCTGAGACTTATGTCTCAGGACACCGTAGCCATTTTTGGCGACCGCAAACAGTGCCGTCATTTTGTCTTGACTGTGACGTCATTTTGATGTCATAGTGATGCGCATGGACATCACACCGTACGTCGACAGCCTTCGCCGCGACCTCGTCGCCACGGCCGAGGCCGGCGGGCCGGAGGTCAAGCAGGCCGCCGAGCGGCTCGCCCTGTCGCTCGAGCCGGCGGCCCGGCTCGCCCTGATGGAGGCGATCTCCCAGGCCGCTTCCGAGATCACCACCGAGATGCGCTCCGGTGGCGTCGACGTACGCCTCAACGGTCGCGAGCTCGACTTCGTCGTCGAGAGCGCACCCGTCAACGCCCCGGCTGCCCCGGCCCCTCCGCCGCCTCCGACCCCCGAAGAGGTCGAGGAGGAAGGCGGGCTGGCCCGGGTCACCCTCCGGATCCCGGAGTCGGTGAAGGCCAAGGCCGAGGAGTTCGCCGCCAGGTCCGGCCACTCGCTGAACACGTGGCTGGTCAACGTCGTACGGGCGGCGACCCGCGACAACGCCATCAACGTCGACATCGACCTGTCGAGCGTCCCGTTCTTCGGCGACGCCGACCCGTTCGGGGGGAAGGGCCGCGGCAACCGGCGGATGACCGGCTGGATCTGACCCCCCACCACCAACCACCAACCACCCACACCATCGACGGACCGGCACCAGGCCGGCCCGGTGGACGAGCACACCCTGGAGACACTCATGACGCAGCACCACTTCGAGACCCACGGACCCGTCGAGCTCTTCGTCGAGATCGGCAAGGGCACCGTCGACGTCACCGCGACGGAGACCACCGAGTCACGCGTCGACATCGCCGGCCGGGACGCGGACGAGGTTGACGTACGGCAGTCCGGGAACCAGATCAGCGTGGTGGCGCCCCGTCAGCGCAGCGGGTTCTTCAGCGGCGACAGCAAGCTCGACGTCACCATCACCGTCCCCCTGAGCAGCGACCTCGTCGTCAAGACCGGGAGCGCCGACATCTCGGTGAACGGCACCGTCGGCTCCAGCAAGCTCAAGACCGGGTCTGGGGACGTTCGCACCGACGACCTCGACGGACCGGCCCTGGTCGAGACCGGCTCCGGCGACATCGACATCCAGGTGGCCAACGCGGAGCTGAGGGTCAAGAGCGGCTCAGGCCACGTGCGCGTCCGTCATGCGGAGTCCGCGGTCGCAGCCTCGACCGGATCCGGCGATGTGGAGATCGGCACGTCGAACGGCCCCGCCGCGGTGAAGACCGGCTCGGGCGACCTCAAGGTGGTCGACGCCAACACCGACGTCTCGCTGGTCACCGGCAGCGGCGACCTCCTCGTCGGTACCGCCCACCGCGGCCGCTTCACGATGAAGGGCGCCTCGGGCGACGTGCACATCGGCATCCCCGCGGGTCTGCCCGTGTGGACCGACGTC
This sequence comes from Nocardioides sp., assembly GCA_035691135.1. Taxonomy (GTDB): domain Bacteria; phylum Actinomycetota; class Actinomycetes; order Propionibacteriales; family Nocardioidaceae; genus Nocardioides. The sequence goes on from DASSJR010000098.1 coordinate 17,089, forward strand.
TCCACCCTGTCCGGTTCCATCCGGTCGAACCTCGAGAGCGCCGGTGAGCCGGCCGAAGGGGCCGACCACGTCGAGCTGCGGGCCAAGACCGTCAGCGGCGACATCGTCCTCAGTCAGGTCTGAGACCACCACCAGGAACAGGAGCACGTCATGTACGACGCCATCGAGACCGAAGCCCGTCACCAGATCCACGAGCGGGTCACCCGTGCCGCGGAACCACGGATCCCACAGGTCGCCCAGCGTCACCGCCTCGCCGAGCGCCTCCGTCGCCTCGCCGACCGGATCGACAACTGACCCCGGGCGGGTAGTCCAGTGGCAAGTGGCTGCTCTTGATCGACCAGAGCAGCCAGATGCCACTGGACTACCTCATTTGGTGGAACTCAGATGTTGGTGCGGTGGAAGCTCTGGAACGAGCGGGACGGAGTGGGGCCGCGCTGGCCCTGGTAGCGGGATCCGTACTTGGCCGAGCCGTAGGGGTGCTCGGAGGGCGAGGAGAGCCGGAAGAAGCAGAACTGGCCGATCTTCATCCCGGGGTAGAGCTTGATCGGCAGGGTCGCGACATTGGCGAGCTCGAGGGTCACGTGACCGGAGAAGCCGGGATCGACGAAGCCGGCCGTGGCGTGCGTGAGCAGGCCCAGCCGCCCGAGCGACGACTTGCCCTCGACCCGCGCGGCCACGTCGTCGGGCAGCGAGATCCCTTCGTACGTCGACCCGAGCACGAACTCCCCGGGGTGCAGGATGAACGGCTCCTCCCCCTCGGGCTCGACCTCGCGCGTCAGGTCGGACTGGTCTGCTGCGGGGTCGATGTGGGGGTAGCGGTGGTTCTCGAACACCCGGAAGTACCGGTCGAGCCGGACGTCGATCGAGGACGGCTGCATCATCGCCGGGTCGTAGGGATCCAGAACGATCCGACCCTTGTCGATCTCCACCAGGATGTCGCGATCGCTCATCAGCACGGGTCGTAACCTACCCCCGCTGTGCGTTCGGGTAGCATCGCGTCCGCCGCGTCTGGACAGTTCCCGGGCCGGCCCCGCGGATGTAGCTCAGTTGGTAGAGCGCGACCTTCCCAAGGTCGATGTCGCGAGTTCGAATCTCGTCATCCGCTCCCAAAGCGTCGCGCTCAAGAGCGCGACGCTGTGCCCATCGTCGATGTCGCGAGTTCGAATCTCGTCATCCGCTCGAGCGGCCGCTTCGCGCGAAGCGCGAAGCGAAGTGCCGCGAAGGTTGAGGAGGCTCGACTCAGACGCGAGCTTGCTCGCGGATGAGTGAGCCGTCTCGAAACCCGGTGACCATTCCCGCCCTCCCCGACCCATCCCGCGCGGCGTGTGAGCGCGGTGACCATGCCCGCCCTCCACCGAGGGCCCGTGCGAGCCCGGTCACCCAGCCCACTCCTTCCTGCTCCCGGATCATTTTGCACGCTGTGACCCCTGTGACACTTGACGTCAACTGGGGTTGCTGGGGACAGTGGTACGTCAGGACCCTTGTCTCTTCCCCCGAGGTGCATTCATGCCCCGCGCCCGCAAGATCGCCAT
>DASSJR010000099.1:0-5596 GCA_035691135.1 Nocardioides sp.
ACCGTTCGGCGGAGGCCGCGCGTCGGGCACCAACGACAAGGCCGGCGCCGCGGTCAACCTGCTGCGCTGGACCTCACCGCGGTCGATCAAGGAGACGTTCGTCCCGCCCACCAACTACCGCTACCCCTACATGGGCTGACCGGCCTTGGAGGCCGGTGGTTGAGGTGCCGCCGCCGCCCGACCAGTAGGCACCTGCCCCACAGCCCGCCCTGCCACACCGGGCGGGGGTGAAGGCATGTCCCCATGGGAGAATCGGGCCCGCCATGACCCCACTGCACATGGGTGCCCTGCACCCGTTCGAGCTGGCGCTGACGCTGCTGCTGGCGTTCGGACCGTTCGTCCTGCTCGGAGCGGTGATCGTCGTACGACGGCGCGAGGACCGGCGCGACCGGGTCAGCTGAACACGGGCAACCGGTCCGCGGCCGGGCCGAGGTCGGCGGTCTCGTCCGGGGTCGGCGCGGCGCGACCCGTTCCGACCAGCGCGACGCGCTCGTCGCTCCACCGCGGCAGCGCCTGCTCGAGCAGCGCCTCCACGACTCGACGCACCTCGCGCAGACCGGCGGGTGATGGTGGCGGCAGACGGAGGTGCGCCATCAGGTCGAGGTGGTGGAGTGTCGCCTCGACCGCCAGCGTGCTGGCGAGGTCGTTGACGGACGCTGCGTGACCCTGCGTCGAGATGACGGCAGCCGAGTCCGCCCCGGTGACCGCCAGTCGCGCCGCGGCCACCGCCTCCAGGTAGGACGACCGCAGCGCGGGCCAGTCCCGCAACCCGGCCTCGACCCGGGTCGCCCGCCGGCTGGCCTCGTCCCGCCGGGCGTCGACGCTCCAGCTACGCCAGTAGGCGACGGCGTCACAGTCGGCGGAGCCGGCCGAGGGGGAGTGCACCGCCACCAGTGCCCGTACGGCGTCCGCGCGCAGGTGGTGCACGAGATCGCGGACGCACCAGCCCCGGCAGCCGGTCGGGGTCCACGCCGCGGCATCGTCGAGTGCAGCGACCGCGGCCGCAAGCGAGGCGTAGGCGTCGTCCAGCACGCTCCCGTCCTGGTCAGCGGGAGAGATAGTCGCGCCCCACCTTGTTCTCGGCCTTGAGGGCCTTGAGCAGCAGATCGGCGATCAGCCCCTCGATCTTGCCCCCCACCAGCGGGATGTTGACCTTCACCGTCAGGTCGACCGTCTCGGTGGTGACGCCGCCGGACTCCGCGAGTCGCGCGGTGCCCTTCATCTCGCCGGGCTTGCCGGGGATCGTCACGGTGATGTCGCCCTCGGTCGGTGAGCTCCAGGACTCCTGCTGGACGATGTTGATCTCGTCGCCGACGAACTTCCTGGCGAACGACGGGATGCCCTGCGCGGCCTGGACCTGGTCGATGGTGACCTCCATGCCGTTGTCGTCGGAGTCGATCGAGACCATCGCGCGCTTGACGCCCTGGAACTCACAGACCTCCTCGCGGAACGACGTGTCGGCCAGCATCTCGGCCACCTCGGCCATGGGTGCCTCGTAGGTCAGCTCGTGCTTCAGCCGCTTGCTCATGCGCCGCCTCCCTGCAACCACGCCTGCCCGACCTCGCGCTCGGTGTCCATTCCGTCCCGTACCTGCTCCGCCATCAGGCGCTCGAGCTTGCCGCCGACGAGGGGGACCTTCGCCTTGATCTCCAGTTCCACCACCTCGATCGTCCCGGCGCCGTCCGGCACGAGCTCGATGGTGCCCTCCATGCCGGTCGGCTTGCCGGGCGCGTCGATCCGTAGGGTGCCGCTGGTCGGGGACGACCAGCGCTCGGCCTGGATCACCCGTGTCGTGTCACCTGCGAACTTCTTCGCAAAGGAAGGCAGTCCTCCGGTGCGCTGGACCTGGTCGTTGACGAGGGTGAAGCCGTCCTCGTCGCGCTCCAGGGCGATGTCGGCGGAGACGACGTCGAGAGCCTCACCGACCTTCTCCCGAAAGGCCGGTGAGGCCAGCATCTCGAAGACCTCGGCGGGACTCGCGTCGTAGGACAGCTCGTGGCGGAACTTCATGGAGGTCATCATGTCGGAGCGCCGGAACCTGCTGCTACGGCAGGGGCCGCTGGTGCGTGTTGTGCCGGTCCCGACCGGGACCTAGTGTCAGAGAGTGACCACGTCGCTCGACCGGGAAAAGTCTGAACTCCTCTCCAAGGCGGTCGACGTGGCCCATCACCGCAGGGGCACGGGCGGGCCACCGCACGACCTGGTCGAGACGCTGCTGAAGGCCTACTACCGGCACGTCGCTCCTGAGGACGTCACCGACCGCTCCGATGTGGACCTCTACGGCGCGCTCGCCTCCCACTACCGGTTGGCCGGCAGCCGCCCGCAGGGTACGGCGCGGGTGCGGGTGTTCACGCCCACCAGCACCGAGGAGGGCTGGTCAGCCGGCGGTCACTCGGTCGTCGAGGTGGTCACCGACGACATGCCGTTCCTCGTCGACTCGCTGACGATGGAGCTCGGTCGCCAGCAGCGCGACGTCCACTCGGTGATCCACCCGCAGTTCGACGTCGCCCGCGACATCACCGGCGAGCTCAAGGAGGTGCGGCTCGCCGACGACGGCTCCCCGGAGGCCGACCAGGGCCTGCGCGAGTCGTGGATGCACATCGAGATCGCCCGGGTGGCCGACGACGAGGACACCGCGGAGCTCGAGGAGGCGCTGCAGAAGGTTCTGCGCGACGTGCGCGAGTCGGTCGAGGACTGGGAGAAGATGCACACCCAGGTGCTCGCGATCGTCGACGAGCTCGACCAAGAGCCACCGCCGCTGTCCAGGACCGAGATCGAGCAGGGCCAGGAGCTCCTCCGCTGGCTCGCCAACGACCACTTCACCTTCCTCGGCTACCGCGAGTACCGCCTGGAGTCCGAGGGCGAGGACGAGATGTTGCGGGCCGTGCCCGGCACCGGCCTGGGCATCCTGCGCTCCGACCAGGTCATGTCGGCGTCGTTCGGCAAGCTGCCCGCCCCGGTCAAGGCCAAGGCCCGTGAGAAGACCCTGCTGGTGCTGGCGAAGGCCAACTCGCGGGCGACGGTGCACCGGCCGGCGTACCTCGACTACGTCGGGGTCAAGAAGTTCGACGAGAACGGCGACGTGGTCGGTGAGCGCCGGATCCTCGGGCTCTACTCCAGCGCGGCCTACACCGAGTCGCTCACCCGGATTCCGCTGCTGCGGGAGAAGGCCGCGGAGGTGCTGTCGAGGATCGGGTTCGACCCACGCAGCCACGCTGGCAAGGCGTTAATGGACACCCTCGAGACCTATCCTCGCGACGAGCTGTTCCAGACCCCGGTCGACGAGCTCGCTCCGATGGCCGAGGCGGTCATGCACGCCCGCGAGCGCCGCCAGGTCCGGATGTTCCTCCGTCGCGACACCTACGGGCGCTACGTGTCGGTGCTGGTCTACATGCCTCGCGACCGCTACAGCACCGTGGTGCGCGAGAAGTTCGGCGCGATCCTCAAGGAGGAGCTGGGCGGCGAGAGCATCGAGTTCACCGCACGCGTGGGAGAGTCCACGACCGCCAACGTCCACTTCGTGGTCCATCCGCCCCAGGGCGAGAGCATCGCCGAGGTCAACCAGAGCGACCTCGAGCGGCGGCTCACCGAAGCCTCCCGGTCGTGGCGCGACGACTTCCTGTCGGCCGCCCTCACGGAGTACGGCGAGGACGCCGGCTCGCGCCTCGCGAGGCGCTACGTCGACTCGTTCCCCGAGGCCTACAAGGAGGACTACCTGCCGGCGACTGCGGCCTACGACCTCGGGCGCCTCGAGGCCTTCGAGGATGACGAGGGCATCGACCTCTCGCTCTACGAGCAGATGGACGCCGCCCGCGGCGAGGCCCGGCTCAAGGTGTTCCGGATCGGCGCACCGCTGTCGCTGTCGGAGATCCTGCCGATGCTCTCGTCGATGGGCGTGGAGGTCGTCGACGAGCGGCCCTACCAGCTCGAGGGGCTCGGTCGGCCGACGTTCATCTACGAGTTCGGTCTGCGCTACGGCGAGGAGCTGCCGAGGAAGGCGCGGGAGCTCTTCCAGGACGCCTTGCGCGCGGTCTGGGAGGGCTTCAACGAGATCGACGGGTTCAACTCCCTGGTGCTCGACGCCGGTCTCACCTGGCGCCAGGCGACGGTGCTGCGCGCCTACGCGAAGTACATGAAGCAGGGCAACTCGCCGTTCGCGCTGGACTACATGGAGAACGCGCTGCGTCACAACGTCGAGCTGACCAGGCTCCTGGTCCAGCTCTTCACGGCCCGCTTCGACCCGGGCAAGAACGGGCTCGCGGCCGACGCCGAGGCGCGGACCTCCCGGATCGAGGCGATCGAGGAGAAGATCGCGCACGCCCTCGACGAGGTGGAGAGCCTCGACCACGACCGGATCCTGCGGTCCTACCTCACCCACATCAAGGCCACGCTGCGCACCAACTACTTCCAGCGCGACGAGGACCACCGGCCGCACCCCTACATGTCGTTCAAGCTGGAGCCGTCCGCCATCCCCGACCTCCCGCGGCCACGGCCCCGCTACGAGATCTTCGTGTACTCGCCGCGGGTCGAGGGCGTGCACCTGCGCTTCGGCGCGGTTGCCCGCGGAGGCCTGCGCTGGTCGGACCGGCGCGACGACTTCCGCACCGAGGTCCTCGGCCTGGTCAAGGCGCAGATGGTGAAGAACACCGTGATCGTGCCGGTCGGTGCCAAGGGCGGGTTCTTCTGCAAGCAGCTGCCGGACCCGTCGGACCGCAACGCGTGGCTGGAGGAGGGCGTCGCCTGCTACAAGACGTTCATCTGCGGACTGCTCGACATCACCGACAACCTCGTCGACGGCGAGCACATCGCGCCGGATCGCGTCGTCCGCCACGACGAGGGCGACTCCTACCTCGTGGTCGCAGCCGACAAGGGCACCGCGACGTTCTCCGACATCGCCAACGGCGTGGCGAAGGACTACGGCTTCTGGCTCGGCGACGCCTTCGCGAGCGGCGGCTCGGTCGGCTACGACCACAAGGCGATGGGCATCACCGCCCGCGGCGCCTGGGTCTCGGTCCAGCGCCACTTCCGCGAGCGGGGCATCGACTGCCAGGCCGAGGACTTCACGGCGGTCGGGATCGGTGACATGTCCGGCGACGTGTTCGGCAACGGGATGCTGTGCTCCGAGCACACCCGGCTGGTCGCCGCGTTCGACCACCGCGACATCTTCATCGACCCGGATCCCGACGCCGCGAAGTCGTATGCCGAGCGGCGCCGGCTGTTCGAGCTGCCGAGATCGAGCTGGCAGGACTACGACAAGGACCTGATCTCCGAAGGGGGCGGCGTCTTCCCGCGGTCACTGAAGTCGATCAGCCTCAACGATCCCATCCGCCGGGCGCTCGGCATCGAGGACGACGTCGCCTCCATGACTCCAGCCGAACTGATGAAGGCGATCCTCCAGGCGCCGGTCGACCTGTTGTGGAACGGCGGCATCGGCACCTATGTGAAGGCTTCCTCGGAGAGCCACGCGGAGGCCGGCGACAAGGCCAACGACACGATCCGCATCGACGGCCGCGAGCTGCGGGCCAAGTGCGTCGGCGAGGGCGGCAACCTCGGCCTCACCCAGCTCGGTCGGATCGAGTACGCCGAGAGCGGCGGC
>DASSJR010000100.1:0-2700 GCA_035691135.1 Nocardioides sp.
CACGAGGCGGCCACCGCCTTCGAGCGGAACGCGCATCACGATGCCCCGCCCTTCCTTGGTGACCTCGAGCGGACCGTCGCCCGTCCGGGGCTTCATCGCCGCCATCCGCGCACCTCTTCTTCCATGCCGTGTTCAGACGTCAGGCCCCATGGCCCGACCGCGGGCCCATTATCCCCTATTCGAACGTGACCCCGCCCACAGGTGTCTCCCGCGGGTGCTCCCGCACTGCTGGCAGACTCCACGACATGCACGCCCGGTCAGCGCTGTTCGACGTCTACGGCGACCACCTGCGCGATCGAGGACACCAGGCGCCGGTCGCCGGGCTGATCCGGCTCCTCGACCCGGTCGGGGTCGCAGCCCCCGCCGTGCGGACGGCGATCTCCCGGATGGTGTCAGAGAACTGGCTCGAACCGGTGGCGCTCGAGGGCGGGCGTGGCTACCGCGCCACCGACCGCGCGATCCGACGGCTCGACGAGGCCGCCGACCGCATCTACCGACAGACCGACCGGAACTGGGACGGCAGCTGGCAGCTCGTGTTCGTCGCACCGCCCCACGACAGGGCCGCCCGGGTCCGGCTCAGGGCCGACCTCGCATTCATGGGCTACGCCGAGCTCGCGGCAGACGTGTGGGTGAGCCCGTTCCCCCGCCGGGAGCTGACCTCGGTCCTGGAGCACTCGGGGGGCTCGGCGCGCACCGCTCACGCCGACCGGTTCGACCCCCCGCCCACCGAGGCCTGGGACCTCTCTGCGTTGCGCACGGCGTACGACGCCTGGCCGGACGCGGCGCTGGCCACCGTTCAGCGACACGAGCGCACCCACGACGATCCCGACAAGGCCGCTTTCGCTGCCCGGTTCCACCTGGTCCACGAATGGCGGAAATTCCTGTTCGCCGATCCCGGCCTGCCCGACGAGCTCCTGCCCCGCGACTGGCCGGGCCGATCGGCGTCCGAGGCGTTCGACCGCGAGGCGAAGCGCCTGAAGCCGGCGGCCGACCGGTTCGTGGCACGGTGCCTCGACCTCGATCGTGCAGACTTCACCCCATGAGTGCCCAACCCATGACTGCCAGCGAGCCTGTGCTCCTAGACCTCACCGACGGGGTCGCCACCATCACCTTTAACCGTCCCGAGGCGATGAACAGCCTGGACGTGGCCACCAAGGTGGCGTTGCTGAAGACGGTCCAGACGGTCGCGAAGGACCCCGCCGCCCGCTGCGTGGTGCTCACCGGGACCGGTCGGGCGTTCTGCGTCGGCCAGGACCTCAAGGAGCACATCGAGATCCTCAACAGCGAGTCCAGCGAGGCGCTGTTCCGCACCGTCGACGAGCACTACAACCCGATCGTGACCGCTCTGGCGTCCATGCCCAAGCCGGTCCTGGCCGCGGTCAACGGTGTGGCGGCCGGCGCCGGAGCGAGTCTCGCCTTCGCCTGCGACCTGCGGATCCTGGCCGACACCGCCGGGTTCAACCTCGCGTTCGCCAACGTCGCCCTGTCCTGCGACACCGGCGCCAGCTACCACCTGCAGCGGCTCGTGGGTCGGGCCAAGGCGATCGAGCTCCTCTACTTCCCGACCACCATCCCGGCGGATGAATCCCTGGCGCTCGGCCTTGCCAGCCGGGTGGTCCCCGCGGCCGATCTCGCGACCACGGTGCAGGAGACCGCCGCGCGTCTCGCCAACGGCCCGACCGTCGCGCTCGGCGCGATGCGGCGTTCGGTCGCCTACGCGGCGGGGCACTCCTTCGAGGAGGCGCTGGAGTTCGAGAGCCAGATGATGCAGCAGACCGGCGCGACCCGTGACCACGAGGCCGCCGTGGCAGCCTTCGTCGCCAAGGAGAAGCCGGTCTTCGAGGGCCGCTGAACGAGGGGCATCCTCAGCCGCGCCGGGCGCCCCAGATCGAGAGGACCTGGCGGGGTGCCCGCACCCGCATCCGGTGGCCCGACGGGTGGGCGGGGTACTCGACGGTGACGGCGGCGCCACGGAACCGGTGGTTGTACCACATCGTCATGGTGCCGTGGCAGACACTGCCGCAGGTGAAGGACTTGAGCGGCAGGTTCAGCTTCCGGGCCGTGCGCCGGGCGAAGCTCGGGATCTTGGTGTCGGTGTCGACGCCGTTGAGCGGTTGGTGGAAGCTGAGGATCCGGCTCGGCCGGACGTCGCTCAGGAAGCGCATCATCGCCCGGGTCTCGGGCTCCGAGGCAGGTCTCGGGCCCGACTCGTAGACGCCGTCGAGGTTGGCCCATCGGTAGGGGTAGTTGCGGTTGAGGTCGATGCCATGGGCGTTCTTGCGGGTGTGGCGCGCCAGGCCGTCGGGGTTGTAGGCCGGGACCACCCAGAGGTTGAGTCCATGGATCGGTGGACCGTTGCGCAGGGAGTCGAGGATCTGTCGGGGCGCCGGCTCGTCGCCGTGCATCGCCGAGATCAGGACCACTCTTTGCGCGCCCGGCTCGCCGAGGTGGTAGGCGCGGATCTTGCGTCCCGTCACCGACCGGCCGATGACACGCACGCCGATGGTGGCGGTGCCGGCCCGCTCGCTGCCGCCGGACGCGCCGACGCTCGGGGCAGAGATGGCGCCCGACCCAAGCGGGATCACCAGGGAGAGCAACGCGGCGACCAGGGTCCGGGTCGACATCAGCTCACACCGCCGCGGTCAGGTAGGCATAGGTGAACACGGAGACGCCGACCAGCATGCCGACGTGGGCCAGGAT
>DASSJR010000101.1:0-2916 GCA_035691135.1 Nocardioides sp.
TCCATGATCACGCCGCCCTTGAGCATCTCGGCCATGCCCCGCTTGACGCGGGTGGTGCCCGTGGTGGTCCCCTCGGCGGGGGTGGTGTCAGACATGCCGCAATCGTACGGCGACACGCCGGTGCTCACCCATTCGGGGAGCTCGCCCCGGAGCCCGCCTCGGAGCCCCGCTCGGCGAGGGCCTGGCGGCGTACCACCCAGATCCGCTGCACCACCGTGACCGTGCTCGCGATCGCCAGGACCCACATCGAGATCTCGAGGAGCACGGGAAGGTCGAGCACGTCGGCGAAGAAGGCCGGGACGAGGAGGCCGACCAGGCGATCGGGCCGCTCGGCGACCCCGACCTTGGCGTCGTAGCCCAGATGGTCGGCCTTGGCCCGTGCGTACGACGTCACCGCGCCCATGGCGAGCACCACCAGGCTCAGGACGAGGTACAGGCCCTGCTCGGTGACCCAGGCGAAGTACAGCGCGATCCCGCCGAAGAGTGCGGCGTCGGCGATCCGGTCGAGCGTCGAGTCGAGGAACGCACCGAACATGTCCTTGCGTCCCAGCGTGCGCGCCATCTGGCCGTCGATCAGGTCGCTGAAGACGAAGGCGGTGATGACCAGCACGCCCTGCCAGATCATCCCCTGCGGGAAGAACACCAGCGCGCCGGCCGAGACGCCGAGCGTGCCCACGAGGGTCACTGCGTCGGGGCTGATCCCGAGGCGCAGGAACAACCGGATGAACGGGGCGAGGGCCTTCGTCTGCCAGAAGGTCTTGAAGCGGTCCAACATGGTGGCGGCAGGCTACCGGGACCGGCGGTCTCCCCGGTGCCGCCCCGGGGAGACCACGGTCCGAGCCACCTCAGACGAGTTCCGGAACCCTCAGGTGGGCCAGGGCGAGGTCGAACTCCCCGACCTGCAGGAACTCGACTCCGGTGTCACGCGCGGCGTGCTCGCGCAGCACGGCGGCCGACCTCCGGCTGGCGTTCAGCGCGGCGGGAGAGTCGAACGTCGTCGTGCTGCAGATGCGGCGCTCCAGCCGATCGACGAAGAGGCTGACACTGCAGAAGCCGTCGAAGGCCTCGATCTGCGGGAGGAGCGTGGACCGGAACCGGTCGAGCATGACGTGGATGTCCTGCGGCCGGGCCCAGACGATCCGGCAGCACGCACCCGCGCCGGCAGGCTGCGCGCGGTGCATCAGCTCGACCTCCCAGACGTCCACCTCGGGCTCCCCGCCGAGGATCTCGCCCGCCCGGGTGCGGTAGTCCACGACCGCCTCATCGGCGATGAGCATCGACTCCTCGGACTCCCAGGCACTCGTGGCGATGCACCGGCCGGACAGCCGGTCGACCACCATCGACAGCCCCTGGCATCCCTCCATCGTCGTCACGGCGGGCTGCACCTCGTCCCGGATGTAGCCGACACACCTGTTGATCGCTTCGGGCCTGCCCGTGATCGTGGTGGAGCGCGCGTACATGGCAACCCCTGCTGGTTCGAGGCAGCACCCGGGCGGCGCCGCCGCTCGCCTCTCACTATCCCCTGAGCCCCACCCCGGGGAACAATGACGCGAACGCGTCAGATCGGCCAGGCCTCGGCCAGCAGCTCGCGGGTCTCGGCCAGCAGCTCCGGCAGGGTCTTCGTGCGGCCGATGATCGGCATGAAGTTCTGGTCACCCGGCCAGCGCGGGACGACGTGCTGATGCAGGTGTGCCGAGATCCCGGCACCCGCGACCGCCCCCTGGTTCATCCCGATGTTGAAGCCCCCGGCGGCCGACACCGACCGGATCACGGCCATCGCCTGCCGGGTCAGGAGACCCATCTCCTCGGCCTCCTCGGGGGTGGTCTCGGTGTAGTCGGCGATGTGCCGGTAGGGGCAGACCATCAGGTGCCCAGGCGAGTAGGGGTAGAGGTTCAGGACGGCGTACGCGATCTCGCCGCGGCGAACGACGAGCCCGGCGCCGTCCTCGAGCGACGGGATCCGGCAGAACGGGCACTCCCCCGCCGTCGCGTCGACCGGCTTGTTCTCGCCGCGGATGTAGGCCATCCGGTGGGGGGTCCACAACCGGTCGAGCCCGTCGGGCTCTCCGGCGCCGTCCTGCCGCACGGTCTCGCCCGGGTCATCCATGGCGCCCGATCCTAGAGGTCGTCGCTGGCCGAGATGGGGGGCTGGCCTGCCGCCCGGCGTAGGCTGTTGAGACGGAGCCATCCAGGCTCTCGATCAGGGAGCCACGATGAGCGACAAGTCGCCACGGCAAGCCATGTCCAAGAAGTCCTCGAAGTCGATCAAGGAGAAGAGGGCCGAGAAGCGCGACAAGGCGCACCAGCAGACCTTCTCCGACAAGCTCGATGCCGGCAAGAAGTGAGTCTCCTCGGCCTCGGTGTCGTCGGCACCTCGGCCAAGGAGAACGAACACCGGTTGCCACTGCATCCGGAGCACCTGGCTCACCTCGAGTCCGACATCCGTGCGCAGATCACGCTCGAGCACGGCTATGGGCGCAAGTTCGGCGTCCCCGACGACGAGCTCTCCCCGTTCGTGTCCGGGTTCGCGTCCCGTGAGGAGATCCTCTCCGGGTGGGACGTGGTGCTTCTCCCGAAGCCGCAGCACGCCGACGTCGCCGCGATGGGTGCCGGCCAGGTCCTCTGGGGGTGGCCGCACTGCGTGCAGGACCCGGTGCTCACCCAGATCGCGATCGACGGCGGGCTGACCCTGATCGCGTTCGAGGCGATGAACCACTGGACCCGGGACGGTCACGTCGGCCTCCACGTGTTCCACAAGAACAACGAGCTGGCGGGCTACTGCTCGGTGCTGCAGGCGCTGCAGCTGACCGGGTCGACGGGCGACTACGGCCGCCGGTTGAGTGCCGTGGTGATCGGGTTCGGGGCGACCGCCCGCGGAGCCGTGACCGCTCTCAACGCGCACGGCGTGCACGACGT
>DASSJR010000102.1:0-25829 GCA_035691135.1 Nocardioides sp.
CGGGTCTCTCCCTCGATGCTGCGTCTTTCGAAGGTCTCGACGCCCTCGGGGAAGTGACCGCACATGATCACTGAGTGGGTCCAGAGGTTCCGCACCAGGTTCGCCGTCGCGGTGGCCGACAACGTGGACAGGAACGACGGACCCGACAGCGCCGGGTGGACCACGTAGTCCTTGAGGACCTGGCCCCGGATCTTCTTCAGCACCTGCTTGCCGCGGGCCCTGAACGCCGGGTCGGAGCGCCGCTTCTTCGAGCGCAGGTTCTTGCCGAGCTCGAGGTCGTAGGCGGCGATGCCCCACTCGAAGAAGCAGGCGTTGACGAAGTTCCAGAACGGCTGGGCCAGGTAGAAAGGGTTCCAGGGCTGGTCCTCGTCGACGCGCATGATGCCGTAGCCGAGGTCGTTGTCCTTGCCGACCACGTTCGTGTACTTGTGGTGCACCTCGTTGTGCGAGTGCTTCCACTGGTCGGCCGGCGTGACGTGGTCCCACTCCCAGGTCGTCGAGTGGATCTTGGGGTCGCGCATCCAGTCCCACTGGCCGTGGAGGATGTTGTGGCCGATCTCCATGTTGTCGAGGATCTTGGCGAGCGAGAGGCCGGCCGTGCCGACGATCCAGGCCGGGGGGAAGAGCGAGAACAGCAGGACCGCGCGCGACCCGACCTCGAGCTTGCGCTGGGTGCCGATGACCTTGCGGATGTAGGCCGCGTCGGCGGCACCGCGGGAGTCGATGACCTCTTGGCGGATGGCGTCGAGCTCGACGCCGATCTGCTCGATGTCCTCGGGCGTGAGATGGGCGATGGGGTTGACGGGCTTCTTCTGAATGACAGTCATGGGCCCTCCTTCAGGGGTCGATCAGTGGTCGATGTCGCACGCGCCGGCAGCGGCGTTGATGCAGGTCTGGATGATGACGCCGTCTCCGGGGGCGGCGGTGGTGATCTCTCCGTTGCGCAGGTCGCGGACCGCGCCCTGGCGCAGTGGCAGGACGCAGCCGTAGCAGATGCCCATCCGGCAGCCGCTGGGCATCAGGACGCCGGCCTCTTCGGCGGCGTCGAGGATCGGCGTCGATCCGTCGGCCTCGACGGTGACACCGGTCCGGTCGAAGCTGACCGATCCGCCCTCGCCGGCCTCCACGCGGGCGGTGCGGAACTGCTCGGTGAACAGCGGCAGGTCGCGCTCGGCGTGGTGGTGCTCGATCGCGTCGAGCAGGCCCGCCGGCCCGCAGGCGAAGGTGGTGCGCTCGTCGAGGTCGGGCACGAGGTGGGCCAGGTCGGCCACGTCGAGGATGCCGTCGAGGTCGTCGTACCGCGCGACGAGGGAGATGGCCTCGGACTTGTGCAGGGCCTTGAGGTCCGAGGTGAAGATCGAGTCCGGCTCACTCGGCGCCACGTGCACCACGACGATGTCGAAGCCGCGGCTGCGCGGGAGGTGGAGGACGCCCTCCTCGGTGGAGGGGAACAGGTTGCGCAGCATGCCGATGACCGGGGTGATGCCGGAGCCCGCGGTGACGAACAGGAGCTTGCCGCCGCCAGACGGGAGCACGAACTCACCGGCCGCCTGCTCGAGGTGGACCAGCGTGCCCGGGCGCGCGTCGTGGACGAGGTGGTTGCTGACCTTGCCCTCGGGCACCGCCTTGACTGTGATCGAGATCCGGCCGTCGGCGCGGGGGCCATGGGTGAGCGAGTAGGCCCTCCACTGGCGGACGCCGTCGACGTCGATCCCGATCCGGACGTACTGGCCGGGGACGTGGCCGGCCCAGTCCTTGCCGGGGCGGAGCACGATGGTGGCGGCGTCGGCGGTCTCGGGGTGGATCTCCTCGATCCGTCCGCGCAGGTCGGCACCGGATCGAAGCGGGTGGACCATGTCCAGCACGTCGGCGGGCACCAACGGCGTCAGGGCAGCCTCGGCCACATGGCGTACGGCGGCTCGTAGGTTGCTCATGCCTTCCATCATGTCCTTCTCGGAGGCTAAAGTCATGACCACCGAGCGTGAACATCACCACCATCTTTGTTCGGAGTGAACAATGAATTCCCCCAAACCGCGTCGCACCGCCGCTCACAGCCTGGAGCTGACCCCCGAAACCATCGAGGAGATGCGCTCGCGCCTCCCCCAGGTGGCCGACGCGACGGTGACCGCCATCATCGACGAGGTGCCCAGCTATGCGGACGCGCTCACCGGATCGATGGGCGAAAACATCCGCAGTGCGGTCCAGCTCGCCCTCGGCGGCTTCATCTCCCTCGCGTCCCGGCAGCGCGGGGCCGATCCCCGCACGCCAGCAGCGCCCGCGGTGGAGGGCGCCTACCAGCTCGGGCGGGGCGAGGCCCGCAGCGGACGTTCGGTGGACGCGCTGCTCGCGGCGTACCGGATCGGCGCCCGGGTCTCGTGGCGGGAGATGTCGGCGACCGCCGTGCGCAACGACACCCCTGCCGACACCCTCGCCGCCTTCGCCGAGCTGGTCTTCGCCTACATCGACGAGCTGTCCGCGGCGAGCGTTGCCGGCCATACCGACGAGCTGGACACCACGGGGCAGGTGCGCCGCCGCCTGCTCGAGCGTCTCGCCACCCACCTGGTGCAGGGCTCGCCCACCGAGACCGTGCAGGCGGCCGCCGAGCGGGCCGGGTGGTCGCCGCCGAGGACGCTCACGGCCGTGGTGGTGCCCGAGGCCCAGGTCCGGCCGGTGCTGGGCGCGGTCTCCCCCAACACCTTGCAGGCCGCCGATGACCTGCCCGGACTGGAGGACCGGGTCCTGCTGCTGGTCCGCGACATGGACGGCCACCGACGGGGCGCACTCCTGCGCGCCCTCCGCGACCGCAACGGCATCGCCGGACCAGCCCGGCCCTGGCTCTTGGTGCGGGTCTCGGTCGACCGGGTCCTCCGTGCCCTCGAGCTGGGCGTCGAGCTCGACACCGAGGCCCACCTGTCCCGGTTCGTCCTGACCGCTGACGGCGAGGCCCTCGCCGACTTGCGGGAGCGGGCGTTGGCCCCACTGGAGGACCTGCGTCCGGCCTCCGCCGAGAAGCTCGCGGCGACCCTCCGCTCGTGGCTCCTGCACCAGGGCCGACGCGAGGACGTCGCCGCCGAGCTGTTCGTGCACCCGCAGACGGTGCGCTACCGGATGGGCCAGCTGCGTGAGCTGTTCGGCGATCGGCTCGACGACCCCGCCGCGGTGCTCGAGCTCACGATCGCGCTGGCCATCGAGCCGGGATAGTCCCGGACGAACTGGTCGTCCCTCAGCCCGAAAAGCCACCGGAACGTCCGGGACTATCCGCAACGGCGGGGTCACGACGTGCCCGGCCATCCCTAGGTCCGGGACGAACAGAAGCGCCCCTCCGGCCCGGGGGAAGGCCGGAGAGGCGCCCAGTCGTGGCCGACCCTCTGAGGGTCGATCAAGTTCAGGGGCGGTTGTCCGACCCGGCCGCGCTGCGCCCGCCGCTCGCGGTCCCGGCCCGGTCGGTGCCATTGATCGATGCGGCTCCACCGTTGTCGGCGCTGGCATCGTCCGCGGTGCCGGTGCCGCCATCGTTCGGTGTCACCACCCCGGCGTGGTCACTGCTCGCGCCGCCGGTGCCCTCGTCAGCTGGCGCAGGGGCCGGAGCCTGTCCCTGGTCACTGCCCGACGCGGACTGCTCCGGCGCCTGCGGGTGTCCGTGCTGGCCGGCCTGGCCGTTGGTTCGGGCCGCCTCGGAGACGGCCTGCCCCTTCTCGGCGCCCTCGGACTCGTCCGACCTGGCTACTTCCGAGACCGTCGTGCCGTGCGAGTTCGCCGACTCGGGGTCAGCACCGTCTGCCTTGTCGCCCGTCGGCGGAGCCTGCTCGGAACGCCCACGGTTGTCGGCATGGCCGGCGGAGTGTTCGTCGGCGCCCGGAACGTCGACTCCGATGGAGCCGAGCAACGTGCGGGCGGTGTCCTGGGCAGCGCCGGGCAGCGCGCCTGCGTTGGCGGCGGCGATGCCGCCGGTCAGCAGCAGGCCAGCGCTCGCCGCGGCGACCGCCAGGGACTTGAGCGGGGTGGTGGGGGAGTGCATTCGGAACCTCCGTTGCGCGGCAACGGACGAGGAACGGAACGCGGCCAGCGCCGCGGCCTCGCCAGATGCGGGGCCGGGCTCGGGCGGCGCCGCGGCGGCGTCCAGCAACGACGCCAGCCGGGGATCGGTCACCGGCTCCTGGTCCTTGCGCGCGTATCTGGTCAACATGTCACTGCCTGACCGTTCCCGGGGCCCGAGGCGTTACAGCAGGCTCGGCGATCAGCTCGGCCAAGCGCTTCAGGCCCCGATGGCTCGCGACCCGCACGGCCCCGGGTCGCTTCCCGAGCGCTCGCGCGGTCTGCCCCACGTCGAGTCCTCCGACGAAGCGAAGCAGGATGACCTCGGCCTGTTGCGCGGGTAGCTGGCCGATCAGTGCCAGAGCCGCCTCGGTGGAGAACATGTCCTCGACAGTTCCGGCCACGTCGTCTGTCGCAGCACATCCGTCCAGCACCACGTCGGTGTCGACCGGCGTCGGCGTACGCGCGGCCCGTCGCTGGGCGTCGACCAGGCGCGCCCGGGCGATCGTGAACACCCAGGCCTTCCAGCCCGACTCGTCGCCACGGAACCGATCCAGGCCCCGGACAACGGACAGCCAGGTGTCGGCCGCGACATCGTCGGCGAGCGGCCCACCCATCGTGCTCAGATAGCGCAGCAGGCTCGGCTGCACCGATCGGAACAGCTCGGTGAAGCTGGCTTCGTCACCGCTCCTGGCCGCGGCCAGGCGTCGGTCGAAGTCGGATCGTGGCATCCCCGCTCCCTCTGCGCCCAGTTGCCCCGAAGCGGTGCCAGCAAATCACACCCGGCCGGTGGCCGCCACCCGTCAGTGCAACCGGTCGAGGAGGGCGACCGCGTCGTGGGGAGCGTGGCCGCGGGCGTCGTTGTCGAAGTAGACGTAGACGTCGAGACCGTCCGCCAACCAGGCCCGGATCTTCTCGGCCCAGCGGTCCAGGGAGCGGGAGGAGTAGCCGCTGGCGTAGAGCTCGGTGTGGCCGTGCAGTCGGACGTACATCAGGTCGGCGGTGCGCTCCTCGAGGTACGGCCAGGTGCCGGGGCTGTCGGATGCCGCCAGGGCGACCTCATGCTTCTCGAGCAGATCGAGGGCCGCCTGGTCCCCGAACGAGCGGTGCCGTGCCTCGAGCACGTGCCGGATCGGGCGGTCGACCGCGCACTCGGTCAGGACCCGGTCGTCGGCCAGCTTGTCGTCGTGCCGCTCCGCGAGCTCGGCCGCTGCACCGGTGCTGCGCGGGAGCAGGTCGAAGAACGCGGCGAGCCGCTGCTCGTCGTACGCCGTCCGAGCAGGCAGCTGCCACAGCATCGGCCCCAGCTGCCCACCCAGGGCGAGCACACCCGAGGCCAGGAAGTTGGCCAGCGCGGTCTCCACACCGGCGAGCTGCAGCATGTGCGTGATGTAGCGGCTGCCCTTGACCGCCACCGGGAAGTCGTCCGGCGTCGAGTCGACGATCCGCTGGTAGGTCGAGGGACGCTGGAGTGAGTAGAACGAGCCGTTCAGCTCCACCGAGCTCATCTGCGAGGCGACGTACTCCAGCTCGCGGCGCTGGACGAGCCCCTTGGGGTAGAAGTCGCCGCGCCAGCTGGCGTAACGCCAGCCGGACACCCCGACGCGGACCTCGGCCATGGCGGGCTCGTAACCAGCCGGGGCCGGTTCATTCCCGCGACCGCCGTGCGGCCCCTGCCAGGCGTTCGCGGAGACCGGCGAAGAGCAGCCCCACCGTCGAGGCGTCCATCGCCCCGCCCGCGAACCGGGCCACCGGGACCGTCCAGGACCGCGTCGTGCGCACCCGGAGCCGCAGGTGCAGGCGCACGCCCTCGCCCACGTCGCGGGACACGAGCGCCCAGCTGAGGTCGAGGGTGTCCGACGGCGGTGGGTCGACGTCCGGCCAACGGTGGCCACGGGAGCGCTGCCGCAGCGACCGATAGACCAGCGAGTGGGGCGGATCGAGGAGGGCGACCTCGAACTCCGGTTCGCCCGGTCCCCAGTCGGGCACCCGGTCTCCGACCGCCAACCCGGCGTAGGCGGGTTCGAGGCGCCGCAGGCCACGGCCGCCCGGAGGGAGGAACCGCTCGACGGTGCGCGGGAAGTACCAGCCCGCCCGGCGCTTCCCGAGCTGCACCAACCACGGCCACAGGTTCTCGGCGGTCCCGGGCAGCGTGGTGGCGCGATCCATCACCACGTTGGCGTCGACGAGGTCGTCACCCGGCAGCGAGGCGGCGGTCTCCTGCGGTGTCGCGCGCATCGGGCCGGTGCCCTCAGGCCTCCGCGTAGACGAGCTCGCCGGCCACCCAGGTGGCGTGGACGTGCATGTCGCGCAGCCGATCGGCCTGTTCGAGGGAGCTCTCGGCCGCGTCGACCGGGTTGCGGTCCAGCAGCACCAGGTCGCCCCGGGACCCGGGGCGGACGGTTCCCTGCCCGTCGACGGAGGCCGCCAGTGCCTCCCGCGGAGTGAGCGCCTGCTCCGGGTGCCACGGCTCGCGCTGGTCGCCGCTGCGGTGGACCGCGGCCGCCATGGCGAGCCAGGGGTCCAGTGGGGAGACCGGGGCGTCGGAACCGAACGCCAGGGTGACGCCCTCGTCGAGCATCCACCGCAGGGCGAACGCCCGGTCCGCCCGGTCCGCCCACACCCGTTCGGTCGCGTCGCGGTCGTCGAGCAGGTGGGCCGGCTGGACGCTCGCCCGGATGCCGAGGGCGGCCAGGCGGCGCACGTCCTCGCGCAGGATCAGCTGCGCGTGCTCGATCGAGCCCCGGGCCCCGGTGGCCTCGTAGGCGAGCAGCGCGGACTGCACCGCCGCGTCCCCGATCGCATGGGTGGCCACTTCCAGCCCGTTGCCGGCCGCGATCTTGAGCAGGTCGTGGAGCTCCTCGTCGGTCTGGTTGGGCTCGCCCGAACCCGACCCGTCGGCGTACGGCTCGCAGCACCAGGCGGTCCGGGTGTTGAGCGACCCGTCGGAGATGATCTTGAGCGGACCCATCGTGATCCGTTCATCGCAGTGGGGGAGCATGTCGCCGGTGCGCAGCCCGGCCTCGAGGACGGCGTCCAGCCCGTCGGCGTACGTCGCCGCTCTGACCCGCAGCAGGTTGGCACCCTCATGGAAGCGCTCGGCCCAGTCGTGGTGGTCGCCGCTGAACTCGAAGTCGACGATGCCGGTGACGCCCATGGCCGCGGCCGCCTCCATCGTGCGCTCGTAGGCGGCCGGTGAGGTGCCGTCGTTGCCGACCAAGGTGACCAGTCGGCCGTAGGCGGAGAACCACTCGCGCTCGTAGACGACCTTGTCGCGGACCGGGAGGGCGAGGGCGATCAGGGCAGTGCTGTTGAGCCAGGCGTGGTGGCCGTCGCCGCTGATCAGGATCACCGGAGTGTCGGGTGCCACCTCGTCGAGCTCGGAGACGGTCGGGTCGCGGTGCCAGCGGGAGAGCCGGTGGCCCCAGCCGATCAGCGGCTCGTCGGGCACCTCGGCCAGCCGCTCCGCCACCAGCGCGGTCGCCTCCTCCGGAGACCAGGTGGCCGCCAGGTCGAGGCGCTGGGACGACACGGTCCACTGGCCGAGGTGGACGTGCTGGTCCCACAGCCCGGGGATCAGCCAGCGGCCGGTGGCGTCGTACTCCTCCAATCCGGCGGGGCGGTCGAGGCCGAGACCGACCTCCACCACCGTGCCGGCCTGCACCCGCACGTCGAGGGGGGTGTCGACCCTCGGGTCGCTCCCGAGCTCGACGATGCGGGCGTTGCGGAGAAGCAGATCGCGCATGCCGACCAAGGTAACCACCCGCTGCTCACCCACACACGACCACTCGCTCAATTGGCTCGTGTGCCTGAGGACGACCGTGAGGGCGCTCTCAGGCACACGACCCGATATCTCAGGCTGAGGCCTCGATCAGCGACGGCTCCTCGGGCACCTGCATCGGCTTCGGCCGCAGCAGCGCACCACCGATGGCCGCGGCGGCCAGGGCGGCGACAGCAGCCGCCAGGAACGAGATCTGGAAGCCCTCGTTGAGTGCGACCAGCGGGACTTCGCCGTCGGCGACCAGCGAGCCGGTACGCCAGCTGGAGAGGCTGACGAAGACGGCCAGTCCGAGCGCACCGCCCATCATGAAGCTGGTGTTGACCACGCCGGAGGCGAGGCCCGCTTCGTGCGGCTCGACGTCGCCCATGGCGGCCAGCAGGACCGGGTTGAAGGCGATCCCGGCGCCGACGCCCATCAGGATCAGCGCGGGCAGTACGTCGACCGCGAAGGTCCCGTCGACCGGTGCCCGCGAGAACAGCAGCAGGCTGGCCGCGGCGCAGGACAGGCCGGCCACGAGCGGCGGACGGATACCGAACCTCATCACGAGCCGGTCGGAGACCTTCAGCGAGCAGTAGGCCATCACCAGGCTGGTCGGCAGGAAGGCCAGGCCGATGTCGAGCGCGTCGTACCCCAGCACCTGCTGGAGGTAGAGGGTCGCCAGGAAGAACCATGCGAACATCGCACCGGCCCAGAGCACGCCGACCACCTGGGAGATGGAGACGTTGCGAAGCGCGAAGAGGCGCAGCGGGACCAGGGGCGAGGCCGCGCGCGACTCCCAGGCCACGAACACGGTCAGCAGCACGGCGGATCCGGCGAGCAGCCCCAGCGTGCGGGCCGAGGTCCACCCGGCCTCGTTGCCGCCGACGACGCCGTACACCGCCAGCATCATGCTCAGCGTGACCAGGACGGCGCCGGGCACGTCGATCCGGGAGCTGCCGGGGACGACCTCGTCCTCGGGCAGGATCCGCTTCGCGAGCACCCAGACCGCGATGCCGATCGGGACGTTGACCAGGAAGATCCAGTGCCAGTTCAGGAGGCCGGTGAGGACGCCACCCAGCAGTGCGCCGACGGCGCCACCGCCGGACATCACGAACCCGAAGACGCCCATCGCCTTGGCGCGCTCGCCGTCGTCGGAGAACAGCCCCATGATCAGGGCCAGCGCCACCGCCGACACGGCCGCGCCTCCGAAGCCCTGGATGGCGCGGCCGGCGACGAGCAGGCCCGCCGAGGGGGCCAGCCCGCAAGCGATCGATGCGGCGGTGAACGACACCACGCCGATCTGGAAGACCCGCTTGTTGCCGAACAGGTCACCGAGCCGCCCGGACAGCAACAGGAAGCCGCCGAAGGTCAACAGGTAGGCGTTGACGACCCAGGCCAGCGCGGTCTGCGAGAAGCCGAGGTCGGCCTGGATCGACGGCAGCGCCACGTTGACGATGCTCATGTCCAGCACGATCAGCAGGTCGCCCAGGCACAGCGTGTAGAGCGCCAGCCAGCGGGTCCTCTGGTCGAGGTTGTTCATGGTCTCTCCATAGGTCGTCGGGATGTCTCTCACCTGGTCCACGAACGGCCGCGTCCGGATTCGACATCCGCAGACAAAGATTTCCGATCTTCTCGGAGACAGACCGGGCCAGCCCACTCAATTCATCGGCGAACCCCGGCGGTGGCGCCGAGTCGGGATGCTCAGGCCTTGCGGCAGCGCCGACTCGGCATGCTCAGACGTTGCAGTAGCGCCGACTCGGCTACATGTGGCGGCGGGACT
Source organism: Nocardioides sp. (assembly GCA_035691135.1). Classification (GTDB taxonomy): domain Bacteria; phylum Actinomycetota; class Actinomycetes; order Propionibacteriales; family Nocardioidaceae; genus Nocardioides. Next base: position 9,576 of record DASSJR010000102.1, read on the forward strand.
GGATCACGCGGAAGCGCGAGGCCACGTAGGCGCCGTCGGTGTACGACGCGGTGGCCGCCGGGTTGGCGCCGGTGCCGTGGAAGTCGGAGTAAGCGGCCGACTGGTTCACGAACACGCCGCCGAGGAGGTTCTCGGAGAGGGCGACGCCGGCGTCGAGGGCGGCCTCGCGCGCCTCGTCGATGACCGTGCCGGAGGTCGAGTAGACCGCGGCCGTCATCGCACCGTGCCGCTGGACGGTGTCGCGGAACAGGTCGATCGACTCGTCCGTGCCGGAGGTCGAGATCAGGTAGGCCACCGGCCCGAAGCACTCCGACTCGTAGACCTCGGAGTCCGAGGCCAGGAGCCCGATGAGGGTCGGCGTGCGGACCGTCGCCTCGGCGTACGTCGGGTGCTTGACGGTCCGCGACTCGACCAGGACGTCACCACGCGAGCCCGCGGCCTCGAGCCGCTCGAGCACGCCGGGATTGACCACGCCGCCGAGGAGCTCGACCGCGCGGGCGTCGTCACCGAGCAGCTCGTCGAGGGAGGCGCCGATGCCCTCCGCCACCTCGGCGGGTGACTTCTGGCCCTCGTCGGTGCTGATCCCGCTCGCCGGGAGGTAGACGTTCTGCGGTGCGGTGCACATCTGCCCGGTGTAGAGGGAGAACGAGAACGCGAGGTTCTGGCACATCGCCCGGAAGTTGTCGGTGGAGTCGATGACGACCGTGTTGACGCCGGCCTTCTCGGTGAACACGACCGCCTGGCGCGCATTGTCCTCCAGCCACTCGCCGAACTCGTTGCCCCCGGTGAAGTCGATGAGCTTCACCTCGGGCCGCACCGCCAGCACGGCGGCCAGCTTGTCGGCAGGCTCCTCGGCGGCCAGCGTCACCAGGTTGGGGTCGAAGCCCGCGTCGGCGAGCACCTCCTGACACACCTGCACCGTGATCGCGAGCGGCAGAACGGCGGCCGGATGCGGCTTCAGGACGACGGCGTTGCCGGTGACCAGCGAGGCGAAGAGGCCTGGCCAGGAGTTCCAGGTCGGGAAGGTGTTGCAGCCGATCACCAGCGCGACCCCGCGCGGGACGACGGTGAACTTCTTCTCCATCCGCAACGGCTCGCCCCGCGCCGGCTTCTCCCAGACCGCGCTGGCGGGGGTCCGCGTCATCTCGGTCCACGCGTAGGCGATCGCCTCGAGGGCGCGGTCCAGCGCGTGCGCGCCACCAGCCTGGAAGGCCATCACGAACGCCTGCCCGCTGGTGTGCTGCACCGCATTGGCGAGCTCGAAGACCCGCTGGTGCAGCCGGTCGAGAATCTCCAGGCAGACGCCGGTGCGGCCGTCCGGTCCAGCGTCGCGCCACGACCGCATCCCGGCCCGCGCTGCGGCCATCAGGGTGTCGAGCGCAGCGTCACTGGCCGGCACCCGAGGGTAGGAGACGCCCAGGTCGAAGCCGTACGGCGACCGTTCGGTCGCCACGGTCCCGTCACTTCCGGGTGTGGTGAGCGGGAACGCCTGGCCCAGCCATGCGTCGTAGGCGCTCTTGCCCTCGCTGGCCGCGGTCTCGCCGTAGACCCGTGGTGAGGGGGACTCGTCGAAGGCGGAGAAGTACTCGCGGGTGGCGCAGGCCTGGACCGCGCGGTCGAGACGTTCACGGTGCCCGGAGAAGAGCTGCTGGGGCAGGAGTTCGACGGTCATGGCGCCAGCCAACCCCTCACCGCACGGGCACGCAACTCCGGCCGGGTCTAGGCGTACTGACCGGTCGGGGCGTCCGCTCCGGTTCCCGCGGCTCCCTCGATGACCACGGCTGCGGCGACCAGACCCCAGGCGACCACCAAGGTGACCTCGGCGTCCGATCCGGGATCGACGACGGAGAGGCTCCCGGTGGCCTGGGTTCCGACCTGCAAGATCTCAGCGCGAACGTGTGCCTCCATCCCCTCGGGTATCCGCCACCGTTGGGTCCAGCCACTTCCGTAGAGCATCAGGTAGGCCACGATCAGCCGCCTCCCCGGAAGGAAGGCGGCGGGGGGTGGGGACCCCACCAGGAGCCGCCGTCGTCACTCCAGTGATCAAAAGGGTCGACATCGGGATACTCGGTGACGGTGGCCAGCAGCGACTCGGGCGGTTCCGAATTCCCCCTGGTGGCTGCCGCAAGCATCGCCTCGCTGCCCTGGTCGGCCGACAGCTCCGGAGGTACGACCAGGATCCTCAGCACGTTCCTGTCCGACGTCTTCAGCAGCACGAGATGGGTGTCGTCGCGGGGAAAGCTGCCGACCTTCACGCAACCGTGGGCGGTCGCGATCCGGCGCGGAGCCGAGTCCCAGTCGGGCGGGGAGTACACGGCGCGCACGATCCGTCCGAGCACCGCCGGGAAGTGGTCGACGAGATCCGCGAGCTCGGTCGCGAGATCGCGGCTCTGCGGCCACCAGCCGCCGTCCAGGTGATCGTGACCGGGATGTTCGACCACCCGCAGTCGCAGCGGAACGCGGGTGTGGGTCAGGATGGGCCCGTTCGACGTCGTCATGACGTCCGCCTCTCGGCCGGCCGGGATGGCTCCGGATTGGAGCCCTCTCCAGCCAGTCCCTCCAGCCTACGGGAGACATCCACGGATTCGTCCGGGCCGGGAACTCACACCTCCGCGGTTGCCCGCGCGACTAGGTTGTGCACATGAGAATGCGGGCGCTGGCGGCGTGGGCGGCAGCCGCTTCGCTCATGGTGACGTCGTGCTCCGCGGATGCCGATGACCCCGCCGCGGAGCCGTCGCCCTCGGAGTCGACGACCTCGTCGGCTGCCTCCGACTCCCCCGCTCCTGATGCCGCACGGCCCGGGCTCGACCCGAACGACCCGGCGCTGGACGCCGCGCTGAGTCGGCCCGTCGAGGACCGGGTCTACCCGGACGTCGGGGACCCGGGCGTCGATGCCCTCCACTACCAGCTCGGCCTGACCTGGGTCCCGAGGACCGAGACCCTCAGCGGGGTGGAGACGCTCATCTTCCGCTCCACCGAGGACGCCGGAGAGTTCCAGCTGGACTTCGGCAACTCCCTCACCGCCGCCACGGTTCGCCTCGACGGGCGCCAGGCGAAGTTTCGGGAGCGGGGCAAGGACCTCGTCGTCCAGGCGCCGGTTCGCAAGGACGAGCGCTACACCCTCGAGGTGCGCTACCGCGGCACTCCGAAGCCGGTGGCCGCGCCGACCACCCGCGACGACTTCAGCACCGTCGGGTGGCAGATCACCGACTCCGGCGAGACCTGGACGATGCAGGAGCCCTTCGGCGCCTACTCCTGGTACGCCGTGAACGACCACCCCTCCGACAAGGCGCTCTACGACTTCACCCTCACGACCCGCACCCCCTGGACGGGCGTGGCCAACGGCAGGCTTCAGTCCCGCAGGCAGTCGAGCGGCAGCACGGTCACCAGCTGGCACCTCGACGAGCCGGCGGCGTCGTACCTCGTGACCGTGGCGTTCGGGAACTTCAAGATGACCAGGGACAGGTCCAAGAGCGGAGTCCCCCTGACCTACTGGACGCCGCGCGGCGACGCCAGCGCCGTGCGCTCGCTGCAGGTCGCCGGCGACGAGCTCGACTGGATCGAGAACAAGCTCGGGCCGTACCCCTTCTCCTCGCTCGGCCTGATCGTGGTCGACTCCAACAGCGGCATGGAGACCCAGACGATGATCACCCTCGGCGACACCGACTACACGCTGTCGCCGTCGGTGGTGGTGCACGAGATGGTGCACCAGTGGTACGGCGACCAGGTCACACCGCGGGACTGGCGCGACGTGTGGATGAACGAGGGCATGACGATGTACCTCCAGATGCTGTGGGACTCCCAGAACTTCGGCATCCCGCTCCAGGACATGCTGTTCGACGTGGCCCGCGAGGCCGGCCGGATGAGGGCGTCGGCCGGGCCACCGGCCAACTACGACCCGGCGACGTTCGGTGAGGGCAACATCTACTACCTGCCCGCGATGATGTGGGACGAGCTGCGCCGGAGGATCGGTGACAAGGAGTTCTGGTCGCTGGTCAAGGCCTGGCCCCGCGCCAACGACGACGCCAACGCGTCGTACGACGACATCACCGCCTGGTGGTCCCAGAAAACCGGGCTGAAGCTGCAACCGTTCTTCGACCAGTGGCTGCTGGGCCGGAACTCCCCGCCGTTCCCCACATGAGGCTGCTGGTTCTCGGCGGGACCGTCTTCCTCTCCCGCGCCATCGCGGAGGAGGCGGTACGGCGCGGCCACGAGGTGACCTGCGCCTGCCGTGGGGCGTCCGGCTCGGTGCCCGAGGGGGCGACGCACGTCCCCTGGGACCGCACCGAGGCGGTGCCCTCGTCGCTGGTCGACGGGGTGCCGTTCGACGCCGTCGTCGACGTCGCACGTCACCCCTCCTGGGTGCGATCCGCGGTGGCAGCGTTTCCGGACCCGCACTGGGTCTTCGTCTCGACCATCAGCGTCTACACCGACGACTCCACGCCCGGAGGAACGGTGGACACCCTCCCGACGCACGAGCCGATCCACACCGACGAGGACGTCATGTCGGGCCCGCACGTCTACGGCGCGATGAAGATGGGCTGCGAGCAGGCGGTCACCGAGGGCGCGAGCTCCTCGGTCGTGGTTCGCCCCGGGCTCATCGTCGGACCCCGGGACCGGTCCGGACGGTTCAGCTACTGGCCGGCCCGGGTTGCCGACGGAGGAGAGATCCTCGCGCCGGGCTCGCCCGACGAGGCCGTCCAGGTCATCGACGTCCGGGACCTCGCCGCCTGGCTGGTCCACTGCGCCGAGGCGCGCACGACCGGGCTCTTCCACGGCACCGGTCGGGTGACCAGCCGCGCGGAGTTCCTGGACGCGATTGCCGACGGCGTCGGCCTCGACGGACCGGACCGGCGCTGGACGTGGGTCGACCAGGACTTCCTCGCCGCCCACGACGTGGAGCCGTGGGACGGACCGCGGTCACTCCCGGTGTGGCTGCCGCAGCCGGACTACGCCTGGTTGATGTCGGTCGACGTCGAGGCGTCGTACGCCGCCGGCCTGGGCACCCGACCGCTCGCCGACACCGCACGAGACACCCTGGCCTGGCTGCGCAGCGAGCCCGACGCCCCTGTGGCCGGGCTCGACCGGACGTCCGAGACCGAGGTGCTCGAAGCCTGGCGGAACCGCTGACGCGCTAGCTGAACAGGTCGAACGCCACGACGACCGTCTCGTAGACGCCGTACAGCAGCGGCACCCCGACGATCACCCAGGCGATGGGTACCCACGCGGCCCCGGGGCCGGGCAGGTCGCGACCTTCGCCGGCAGCGGCGCCGCGCGGCACGGCTGAGTCGTGATCGCTGCCGGACTCGTGGAACCGCTCGGCGACCGGGCGGATCAACAGGTTGGCCACGAAGCCGACCGCGAGCACGCACACCATCGTGATCAGGGCCGGCGTGTAGTTGTCGGCCGTCAGCGTGCCCGGCTCGCCCTGGGTGTCGAGGATGCCGTTGATGATCAGCGGCCCGGCGACGCCGGCAGCAGACCAGGCGGTGAGCAGCCGGCCATGGATGGCGCCCACCTGGTAGCTGCCGAACAGGTCGCGGAGGTACGCCGGCACGGTCGAGAAGCCGCCGCCGTAGAAGCTGATGATCAGCCCCGCGATCAGGACGAAGATCAGCGTGCTGCTGGAACCCACGAAGGCGAGCAGCAGATAGAGGCCCATGCCCGCGCCGAGGTAGAGCATGTAGATGTTCTTGCGGCCGACGATGTCTGAGGTGGACGACCAGACGAAGCGCCCGGCCATGTTGAACAGCGACAGCACCCCGACGAAGCCCGCCGCCGCCGCGGCCGCGACCGCGGTCGAACCGCCCTCTCGGAAGAAGTCCATGATCATCGGCGCCGCCTGCTCGAGGAGGCCGATGCCGGCCGTCACATTGCAGAAGAGCACGGTCCACAGCAACCAGAACTGGGGGGTCTTGATGGCGTTGGCGGCCGAGACGTTCGACGTCGTGACCAGAGCCTTGTCCTCCACCTCGTGGGGGTCCCAGCCCTCCGGCTTCCAGCCCTCCGGCGGCACCCGCACCAGCCATGCGCCGAACAGCATCACGACCAGGTAGATGAGTCCGAGGGTCACGAACAGCTTGGCCACGGCGTCACCGCTGGCGATCGCAGTGGCCGGGTCGTAGTCGGGGTCATAGGTTCCCAGCAGCTTGGCCGACAGCGGGCTCGCGATCATCGCGCCGCCGCCGAAGCCCATGATCGCCAGACCCGTGGCGAGACCGGGCCGGTCCGGGAACCACTTGATCAGTGTCGAGACAGGGGAGATGTAGCCGAGTCCCAGGCCGATGCCGCCGATGACGCCGTACCCCAGGTAGACCAGCCAGAGCTGGGTGGTCGCGATCCCGACCGCACCGACCAGGAAGCCGGTCGCCCAGCAGGCGGCAGCGGCTGCCATCGCCTTGCGCGGCCCGCTTGCGTCGACCCAGGTGCCGAACACCGCGGCGCTCACCCCGAGCATCACGATCGCGATCGAGAAGATGACCCCGATCGCGGTCAGTGAGGTGTGGAAGTGCTCGACCAGCGAGGTCTTGTAGACGCTGGTGGCGTAGGCCTGCCCGATGCACAAGTGCACCGCCAGCGCGGCCGGTGGGATCAACCACCGGTTGAAGTTGTGAGTCGCGACGATGCGCTCACGATCGAGTACGTCGGTGATGGCCATGGCACGCCTCCGGGAGTTGGCCGACTGACTGGACCACTAGTACTGCTACCCGAAAGAAGAGATTTCAATCACCTGCGGCCCGGATCGGTCGATGCCGTGCGACGGACGGCCGCGTTCGACGGCCGCGTCGTACGCTGTCGGCCGTGACCCGTCTGACCGCTCGCGACCTGGTCGAGCTGGTGTTCGATGCCGGCTCGTGGCAGTCATGGGACACCCCGCCGGAGCGCGGTGACGTGAGCGAGGATTACGCCGCCCAGCTGGCCGAGGCGGCCGAGAAGAGCGGCGTCGACGAGTCGGTCATCAGCGGCGAGGCCCTCATGCACGGTCGCCGGGTCGCTGTCGTGCTCGGCGAGTTCGGGTTCCTGGCCGGGTCGATCGGCCGCGCCGCGGCCGACCGGCTGGTCCTGGCCATTGAGCGCGCCACCGCGGAGGGGTTGCCGCTGGTCGCCGGCCCGGTGAGCGGCGGCACCCGGATGCAGGAGGGCACCCCGGCGTTCGTGCAGATGGTTCGGATCAGCCAGGCGGTCGCGACGCACAAGGCGGCCGGTTTGCCGTACCTCGTCTACCTCCGGCACCCCACCACCGGCGGCGTGATGGCGTCGTGGGGTTCGCTGGGCCATGTCACGGCCGCCGAGCCGGGTGCACTGGTCGGCTTCCTCGGCCCACGGGTCTACGAAGCGCTCTACGGCAAGCCGTTCCCGGAGGGCGTGCAGACCGCGGAGAACCTCTACACCCGGGGCATCCTCGATGCCGTCGTCGCGCCGGACGAGGCCGCCGGGGTGCTCAGCCGGGTGCTCGACGTGCTGATGGCACCCCGGGAAGGCATCCCCACTGTGCCGGAACCTCCCAGCGACGAGATCCCCGACATCGACACCTGGGACGCCGTCACCCGGTCCCGGCGCCCCGACCGGCCCGGCGTACGCCGACTGCTCCGCTACTCCGCCTCCGACGTGGTGCCGCTCAACGGGACCGGGCAGGGCGAGGCCGACCCCGGGCTGCTGATCGCGCTGGTGCGGTTCGGTCGTGTGCCCTGTGTCTTCCTCGGCCAGGACCGACGCGGCCAGACCCCCGACCATCCGATGGGTCCGGAGGCCCTGCGCGAAGCGCGGCGCGGCATGCACCTCGCCTCCGAGCTGGGTCTCCCGCTGATGACGGTCATCGACACCCAAGGTGCCGCCCTCTCCCCCGATGCCGAGAACGGCGGACTGGCGGGCGAGATTGCGCGCTGCCTGTCCGACCTGGTCACCCTCGACGCCCCGACCCTGTGCCTGATGCTCGGGGAGGGCAACGGCGGTGGTGCCCTGGCCCTGCTGCCGGCCGACCGGGTGATTGCGGCGCAGCACGCCTGGCTCTCACCCCTGCCCCCGGAGGGCGCCAGCGCGATCGTGCATCGCGACACCGAGCACGCCCCCGACATGGCGCGCGCCCAGAGGGTCCGCGCCCTCGACCTGCACGCCCTCGGCATCGTCGATCGCGTGGTGGCCGAGAAGCCGGACGCCGCCGACGAGCCCGAGGCGTTCTGCCAGCGGGTCGGCGCGGTGCTGGAGTACGAGCTGTCGTCCCTGCTGGCGGCGGGCCCGGGTTCGCCTGCCGAGCGGACGCGCCGCTACGTCTGAGGTCAGCGGCGGTCGAGCATCACCACGGGAATGACCCGGTCGGTCTTCGTTTCGTAGTCGGCGAAGCCCGGGTAGCGGGCCTTCTGCTCCTCCCAGATCGGCGCTCGCTCCTCGGCGTCGAGCACCCGCGCAGTCACTTCCAGGGTCTCGGTGCCGACCTCGATCCGGGCCTGGGGGTTGGCCTTGAGGTTGTGAAGCCAGTCGGGGTCGGTGTCAGCGCCGGCCTTCGACGCGAACACGGCGAAGCTGTCGCGCACGGCCTGGTACATCATCGGATTGACCCGCTCCTTCCCGGTCCTGGCGCCGGTGCTGTGCAGCAGGAGCAAGGGTGCACCTTCGAAGTTGCCACCGACCCGGCCCTCGTTGGCGCGGAACTCCGCGATGATCTTCTCGTTCCAGTCGCTCATGTCCCGAACCTACGCGTGGCCCGATCGCCCCGGTCGGCCACCGCCTGCACGCCGTCGTTCAGACGATCGGACGCAGCTCGTCGGCGTACGACACCGACTGCCGACGGAGTACGCCGTCCGCGCCGACGGTGTACTGGCCCATTCGCCACAGCGGCGGGCTGTAGGCGTGGACCGACACCGAGCCGGGCACCGCTCCGGTCAGTCGGTGGATGTGGTCGGGGCCGAACGAGAACACCTGACCCGACTCGACCCGGGTGACCACACCGCCGTCCTCGAGCCGCAGGTTGTGCTCGACCAGGGCGCCGCTCACCACCGCGACGGCTCCGGAGGAGATGTCGTGGTCGTGCCACCCGGTGTCGTTCTCCGGAGTCCAGCAGAGCAGCCAGACGTCGACATGGGCGTCACGGTGCAGCGACGCGTAGACCCGGCGTTCATCGTCGAAGCCGACCAGGTGAGCCCAGGCCGAAGGGGCCGAGGCGATGGAGGCCACGAGCTCCTGCAGCTCGGCCACGTCGAGGTCGCGGGCCGGCAGGTGGCCCAGGGTCACCCGGCCGGCCAGGTTCCCCCAGGCGGCCGCCCGCTGCGCGGGGACGGCGGCGGTCAGCTCGCCGGTCGCCATGCCGACACCTCCCCGACGACGTGGGTCAGCCCGAGGGCACGGCGCGGGTTGGTGACCCGGACCGCACGCAGCGCAGCCTCCCCAGCGAAGTCGGTCAGCGGGGTGGCGTACGGCGCATCGCTGCCGAGCACCAGCGCGTCGATCCCGAGGGCCCGGACCAGCGCGTCCAGCGCCTGGGGACCGTAGGACGAGGTGTCGACGAAGAGGTCGGGATCGACCGGCTGGGCGTCCCCGCCGCGCGCGACGTGCCGCTCGTGATGCAGCGGTGCGAGCCCGGCGCCCGCCGCGAAGACGACCCGCAGCTTGGGGAACTGCTCCCGCCCACCCACCGCGTGCCACGCCCACCAGGCCGCCTGCAGCTGGGTCGCGTAGGTCACCACCGGGGCCCACCACTCCGGAAGCCCACCGGTCAGCGGCCGCCGGATGACCGGACCGGGGTGGACCAGCACCGGCTTGCCGGCCCGCTCCGCGACCCTGAGCACCTCACCAGCCCGCTCCCACGCGGCCGGGCTGACCAGGTCGGTGGCCGGGACCTGCACCCCGACGAAGCCCGATCCGAGCAGATCCGCCAGCTCGTCGAGATCCCGGTCGACCGCGGGCACCGAAGCCCAGGCGGCGAAGTGAGGAGGAAGGTCGGCGGCCGCGGAGTGCCACACCCCGAGGAGCCGGCCGGCCTCGGGCCGGGGCAGGTACTCGATCCCGAGCGGGACGGACAGGGAGACGCAGGCCAGCCCGATGCCCGCCCCCTCATCCGCGCTGACGCGTGCCTCGAGGTCGTGAGAGCGGGGGTTCACCTCGAACGGTTGCTCGCCCGAGGTGAACAGGGTCCAGCCACGCAGGTGCGGCGGTCGCGAACGCGCGCGGAGCCGGTCAACGAGCTCGACGGGCCACAGGTGCTGGTGCACGTCGACGGCATCGAGATCCATCTCATCCCTCCCTCAAAGTGCAGTAGAGCACTCCACTTTATACACAAATTGCTCCACAGCTGTGGACGCGCCACCCTTCGGCCGGTCGCGCACGCGTGCCCACCCTAGAACTGAAACACGTTTCAGTTTACGCTGGCGCGATGCGCCGTACGCCGACCGCTGTCCTGGCCGCTGTCACCGCGGTCGCGGCCCTGGCCGCCGGAGGGCCGGCGGACGCGTTTCCCGACATCCCGGCGAACCCGGGAGGCCCGATCCCGTCGCTGCCCTCAGACGCGCTGGTGCCACGTTTCGCAGGCGGCCCGGCGATCCCGCGACCGATGGAACACCCGCGCGTGCCGCAGCACCCATTTCTCTCTCCCAACGGCACCAGCAGCATGCACAACGACGCCTACAGCACCGACGCCTACGACGTCAGCGGGCCGCTCGGACGGAACCTGTCGGTGACCTCGCGCAGCTACGGCGTTCGCGAGTGCGCCACGATGACCTTCGACTCCCAGGGCCGGATCGAGGCGCTGTGCGGCGGCCTCGAGGGATTCACCATGATGCTGATCCACCCCAGGACGCTGGAGCCGATCTCGGAGCTGACCATGCCGGGGCGCGACGCCACCTCCGGCAAGAACCCTCTCACCGACATCTGCGGCGGCACCTACTTCTTCCTCGACGGCGACGACCGGGCCTTCGCCACGACCACGACCAGCGAGATCTGGGAGGTGCGACAGACGTCGGGCGACGACCTCGAGAAGGTCCGCTCCTGGCCGCTGGCCCCGCACCTGCCGGAGGACGATTGCCTGGTCGCGGTGGCACCTGACTGGCAGGGGCGCGTGTGGTTCTTCAGCCAGGGCGGGAAGGTCGGAACGCTGGATCGGCGCACCGGCCGGGTCGCCACCCTGGCCTTGGGCCAGGGTGAGGAGATCGTCAACTCCGTGTCCGCCGACGAGTCGGGCGGAATCTATGCGGTGAGCACGCACGCGGCGTATCGGTTCGAAGCGGGCCGCCGCGGCCGGCCTCGGGTCGCCTGGCGCCGTACCTATGACCGGGGAAGCACGAAGAAGCCCGGCATGCTGTCGCAGGGATCGGGCACCTCGCCCACGCTGCTGGGTCGGCGGTGGGTGGCGATCGCCGACAACGCCGAGCCCCGCACGCGGATCCTGGTCTACGACCGTCGCACCGGCGCCCGCCACTGTCGGGTGCCCGTGCTGGCTCGGGGCGCGAGCGCGACCGAGAACAGCCTGGTCGCCGCCGGGCGGTCGTTCATCATCGAGAACAACTACGGCTACGAGGGGCCGCAGAGCACGACGCTCGGCCGTTCGACGACGCCCGGGGTGGCGCGGGTGCTGCTGCGGCGCGACGGCTGCCGGGTTGCCTGGACGAGCTCCGAGACCGCGCCGACATCGGTGCCGAAGGCCAGCCACGGCAACGGGCTGCTCTACGTCTACACCAAGCCGCCGCGCGAGGACGGCATCGATGCGTGGTACCTCACCGCCATCGACATCCGCAGCGGCAAGACCGTGTGGAGCCGTCTCACCGGGACCGGCACGCAGTGGAACAACCACTACGCCGCGATCTACCTCGGTCCGGACGGGACGGCGTACGTCGCCACGCTGGCCGGTCTTGTGCGCGTAGCGGACGGCGCCTGATGAAGACGTTCGTCGTATCGGGAGCCGCCTCGGGCATCGGGGCCGCCACCACGGGCCTGCTGCGCGAGCAGGGACACCGCGTCATCACCGTCGACCAGCGCGACGCGGACGTGGTCGCAGACCTGTCGTCGGCCTCCGGTCGCCAGGCGGCGGTCGAGCTGGTGCGGGAGCTCGCCGACGAAGTGCACGGCGTGGTGCCGTGTGCGGGTGTCCCTGGCCTGACGGGCGTCGATCCGGGCCAGGTGGTCGCGGTCAACTACTTCGGCGCCGTGGCCCTGGTCCGAGGGCTGCGACCACAGCTGGCCGCGGCCGGCGGAGGGTCGGTCGTGCTGCTGGCGTCCAACTCGATCACCTGCCAGCCCGGTTGGGCTGCCGACGTGGCGGCCGCGTGCCTGCGCGACGACGAGGCCGTTGCGGCCGCGGCCGCAGCGAAGGTCGAGGCCGTGCACGTCTACCCCGCGACCAAGGCCGCACTGGCCTGGTGGGTCCGCCGGGAGGGCGTGAAGGCGGAGTGGGCGGGCGCCGGGATCCGGATCAACGCCGTCGCGCCGGGCCTGATCGCGACCCCGATGACCGACCGTCTCCGCAAGGACCCGCAGCTGGGTGTCTTCGCCGATGCCTACCCCTCGGCGCTCGGCCGGCCCGGTCGACCGGAAGAGGTGGCCGCCACCATCGGCTTCCTGCTGTCCGACGCCGCGAGCCTGATGGTCGGGAGCGTCGTGTTCGTGGACGGCGGCACCGACGCGCTGATGCACCCGATGCGGCCGGAAGGCATGGACGTCAGCCCGATCGTCGTGGGGGTCCTGGACAAGCTGGCCGGGCTCGCCTCCCGGGCCCGGGCGATGCGCCGCCCGCGCTAGCGGTCGGCGGCGCAAGCCCGTGCCGCCGACGCCGCCGCGGACTCGATCCGCGCTGTCATCGCGCTGCGGTCCTGGTCGACGTAGGTGAGGTCGGCGTCGAAGAAGCCAGCCTCGATCATGGGCCGGAGCCCGGTCTCCGCGATCCATCGCTGCGCAGTGCAGTCGGCCTCCGCCCGGGTCATCACGCCCCGGTCGGACAGCGCCGTGGCGAGACCGGCCACGGCCCGGGTCCGGGCGCGGGCCGGTCTCTGCCCGGCATCGTCGCCCGGGCTCCAGATCGCGCACCCGATCGAGGCGGACACCGTCAGCGCCGCTGCCGTTGAGGCGAGCCTCCGAACCGCGACCCGCCGGGACCGGACGTCCGGCATCGTCGCTGCCCGCTGCAGGTCGTCGCGGAGCCGGGCTGCGGACCGGTATCGCTGCGCCGGGTCCTTGGCCATCGCCCGCCGCAGGATCCGGTTGACCTCACGCACCGTTGGGTGGCCACCATTCAGTTGCGGTACCGCCTGCTCCCGGTGGGCCGCGGCGATCTGGTCCTCGGTCGTCCCGGGGTACGGCGATCGGCCGGCCAGCGCCGCCCACAGCACGCAGCCCAGGGAGTAGACGTCGCCGCCTACCCCGCCCCGACCGCCCGAGTGCAGCTCCGGGGCCATCCAGATCGGCGTGCCGACGGTGCCGACGTCGCGACGCGGGTCCGCACCGAGGCGGCGCGCGACACCGAAGTCTCCGAGGTACGCCGACCTGACGCCGGAACGGCGCCCCAGGAGGATGTTGGCGGGCTTGATGTCGCGGTGGACGATCCCGATCGCGTGAGTGTCGGCCAACCCCGAGGCCACCTGGCCGATCAGGTCGAGCCCGACCCGCAGCGGCAGCGCGCCGCGCTCCGCGATCAGGTGGGCGAGGTCTCCGTCGGGCATCAGCTGGGTCGCGACGTAGAGGTGACCTGCGTGCACGCCGTGGGCGAAGACGGGAACGACATGCGCTGAGTCCAGAGCCGCGAGCAACCTGGCCTCGGCGGTGAACCGTGCGCGGAACTCGGCATCGTGGGCCAGCTCCGGCGCGATCACCTTGAGGGCCACCCGGCGGCCCAGCGCAACGTCGAGGGCCTCGAACACCGCACCCATCCCGCCGCCACCGATCCGGCGCAGGACGCGGTAGGGACCGATCTCCTCACCCTCGACGGGGTAGCCCGCTGTCGCGCTCACGCAGGGCGTCCTACCCGTGAGCGCCGCCGTTCACTCGGCCGGTTCGCGCCCTGTGACCTCCGCCGACTCGGGGTCCTCCTGGGGTTCCGCGGAGACGTCTTCAGGCGTGTCGTCCGCGATCGGGTCGACGATGAATCCCGTGGCCGAGCCGGACAGGGTCGCCAGCATCTGCCGGACGTTGGTCAGCTGGGCGTTGATGCTGTCGCGACGCTGGGTCGCCGCCGCGAGCTCGCGGTCGGAGTCGCTCCGTATCCGATCGGCGGCGGCCTTCGCCTCGCGGATGATGGTGTCGGCGCGTTCCTCCGCTTCCACCATGGTGCGGCGGGCCTGCGCCTCCGCGGACTCCTGCTCCTTCTGTGCCGCGGCGCGAGAGGTCTCGACCTGCTGCGCCAGGTCGTCGAGCTGTGCCTGGGTCACCGACTGCTGGTGGCGGAACTCGGCGGCGGTGCGTTCCCGTCGCTCGGCCAGCGTGGTCTCGAAGTCGGCAGCGGCCGCGGCGGCGTCGGCGCGCTGCTGCTCGAACAGCGCCTCGCCCTCCTGGCGCCGGGCGGCGGCGTCGCGCTCGGCAGCGTCGCGTTCCTCGTCGGCGGCCCGGCGGGCGTCGGCCAGCAACCGGGTCGCCTCGGTGTCGGCGTCGCGCTTGCGCTGGTCGGCGTACTGGTCGGCGGCGTCCCGGACGTCGGTCGCGGCCTGCTCGGCCAGCTTGCGGATCCCCTCGGTCTCGGCCGCTGCCCGGTCACGCATCTCGAGCGCCTCGTGTTCGGCAAGCGCGAGGATCTGGCCGACGCGCTCACCGAGGTGCTCGTACGACGGTGGCTCTGCCGGCGTCGCGCTCGCGCTCGCCGCCTCGGCCACCCGGGCCTCGAGAGCGCTGACCCGCTCCTCGGCCTCCTCCGCCCGCGCCACCAGAGCAGCGACCACCCGGTCGACCTCGGCCGGCTCGTAGCCGCGCAGCACCACTCGGAACTCGTGGTCGGGCTGGGTCATGACTGCTCCTCTGGGTCTGACTCGGACACGGCCAGTGCCTCGATGACACCGGAAAGCTGGGAGAGCTCCGCGGCGATCTCGTCACGGCGCTTCTGGTGCGCGGCCACCTCGGCCCGGGCGGCCGCCAGGAGCTCACGCGCCTGGGTGCGGGACCGCTCGGCGTCGGCCTGCGCCTCCGAGAGCTCCCGGGCCGCTTCCTCGCGGCTGCGACGGAGCTCATCGGAGGCCTCGGCCCGCAGGTGGACGACCTCGTCGGCCACCTGGCTGCGCAGACGCTGCGCTCCGGCCTCGGACTCGGCGGCACGACGATCGGCCCGCTCGAGGAGCTGGGCCGCGCTGGCCTCGGCCTCCTCGATGGCGACCCTGGCGCCGGCCTCTGCCTGGGCGCGGCGTCGGACGGCGTCCTCGTCGGCGGCAGCGACCACGGCGGCAGCCGCGTCGCCCAGCTCGGTGGCCCGGCGATCCGCCTCCTCGATCTGGGACCGTAGTCGGTCGGCGGCCCGGCCGAGCACCGACTGGATCCGGCGACGGGTCAGACTCAGGTGGGCCCGGGCGTCGGCGTGGCCGGCGAGGCGGATCGCGTCCGCCTCGTCGCCGGCCGTGGCCAGGAGCGCGTCGACCGTGGAGGTGGCCCAGGCGGTCTGGTCGGCGGCTCGCTGCATCTCGGCCTCGGCCGTGTGGCGCGCGCGGTCGAGCAGCTCGTCGGCCTCGGCGTGGGCGCGGCGTACCAGCTCCTGGGCCTCCTCGAGGCCGGCCGCCGACTCCTTCTCGGCGTGGGCGCGGAGCTGGGCGAGCTCTTGCTCGGTCGCCTCGCGCAGCGCCTCGGACTCGGCGACGGCGGCGTCGAGCCGTCCCCGGGCCTCTTCCTCGGCCTCGGCGGTGACAGTCGCGGCACGCCCGGCGGCCCGTTCCACGAGCTCGTCCGCCTGCCGGCTCGCCCGCTCCAGGGCGGAGGAGGACTCGGTCTCGGCCTGCTCCCGCACCCGGGCGGCCGCATCCGCGGCCTCGGTGTGCGCCTGCTGCGCTGCGGACCGCAGGGCCGTGGCCTCGGCCCGTGCTTCCTCGAGCAGTCGGTCCCGCTCGGCCTCGGCGGAGCCGAGGAGCAGGCTCGCTTGCTCTCCGGCGTCGGACACGATCTCCGCCGCCTCGCTGGAGGCGTCGGCCAGGACCTTCGCCTGCCGGTCTCGGGCGCGGGCTGCTTCGTCGTGCGCCGCGGCCGCCTCGTCACGCAGCCGCTGGGCCTCCTGCCGCAGGGTGCTGGTCTCCGCGGTCGCCCGCTCGGCCTCGTCGGCCGCCTCCCGCTGCAGTTGCTCGGCGATCTCCTGCGCTCGCTGCAGCA
>DASSJR010000103.1:0-6835 GCA_035691135.1 Nocardioides sp.
CCACGGCGGCAACGGGTTCGGCCGCACCGACCTCCACACCGCCGTCGACACCGACGGGCGCTCCGCCGACCGCCGCAGTGATTTCGACGCCGTCTACGGCGACTGGGACGCGCTCAAGGAGATAGTCCGCCACGAAAATGCCCCAAGTCCGGTCGGTGAAGGGCCGAATCGTGGCGGACTACCCGCATTGGCCGCCGCGGAGAAGGACCCGGCCGGCATCACCGACGAGCAGGCATTGACCCTGATGACGGCCGAGGGGGAGCTGCTGGAGCAGGTGTGCCGGCTCGCCGACGACCTGCGCCGCGAAACGGTGGGTGACGAGGTCACCTACGTCGTCAACCGCAACATCAACTTCACCAACGTCTGCTACGTCGGGTGCCGGTTCTGCGCGTTCGCCCAGCGGCGGACCGACGCCGACGCGTTCTCACTGTCGCTGGAGCAGGTGGCCGACCGGGCTCAGGAGGCCTGGGACCTCGGCGCGAACGAGGTCTGCATGCAGGGCGGGATCGACCCGGAGCTGCCCGGCAGCGCGTACTTCGACCTCGCGGCGGCCGTGAAGCGCCGGGTCCCCGGCATGCACGTGCACGCCTTCTCGCCGATGGAGATCGTCAACGGCGCGTCCCGCACCGGCCTGAGCGTCGAGGACTTCCTGATCAAGGCCCGCGAGTCCGGCCTCGACACCATCCCCGGCACCGCCGCGGAGATCCTCGACGACGACGTCCGCTGGGTGCTGACCAAGGGCAAGCTGCCGACCCGCACCTGGATCGACGTGGTCACCACCGCGCACCGGGTGGGCCTGCGGTCGAGCTCCACGATGATGTACGGCCACGTCGACAACCCGCGCCACTGGGTGCAGCACCTGCGCGTCCTGCGCCGGATCCAGGACGAGACCGGCGGGTTCACCGAGTTCGTGCCGCTGCCGTTCGTCCACCACTCCTCGCCGATCTACCTCGCCGGCGTCGCCCGACCCGGGCCGACCCTGCGCGACAACCTGGCGGTGCACGCGATGGCCCGGATCCTGCTGCACGGCCGGATCGACAACATCCAGACGAGCTGGGTCAAGCTCGGGACCGACGGCACGCGGGCCATGCTCCGCGCCGGCGCCAACGACCTCGGCGGCACGCTGATGGAGGAGACCATCTCCCGGATGGCTGGCTCCGAGCACGGCTCGGCGAAAACGGTCGCGGAGCTCACCGAGATCGCCGCCGGGGCGGGTCGCCCCGTCCGCGAACGCACGACGACGTACGGCGTCCCGGCGGCGCGCACGCGCTAGGCGACCGGCAGCCCGTCGACGAAGTCGGCGATCTCCCGCAGCGTGGTCGGATCGGCCTCGAAGTGTGGCAGGTGCGCCACACCGTCGAGCCACAGCAGTCGGGCGTCCGGGAGCCGTTCTGCCAGTCCTTCGTCGACCGCCCTGATGTCCTCTACGTCCAGCCGTCCGACCAGGACCAGGACCGGCACCTCGATGTCGCCCAGCCGGGGCCAGGCGACTTCCACCGGCGCCCGCTCGCCCGGGTCGACAGCCCGGAGAGCGCGTCCGTTCATCTCCAGGAAGAGCTCGCGGGTGGCTCCGCTCACGCGGCCTTCCTCGGCGGTAGGACCGTCGAGCCAGATCCAGGCCTCGAGCCGGTTGAGCTCGTCCCAGTCCTCGGCCTCCTCGGCCGCCTCCGCCCGCTCCACCAGGGCGGCCGTCTGCGGATCGGTGATCTCCGGGTACGGCGCACCCCGGACCGCCGGCCCGATGAGCACCAAGGCCCGGACGCGGTCGGGATGCGCGAGCGCCAGGTCCAGCGCGACCGCTCCACCCATCGAGCCTGCGACCACCACGGCCGATCCGATGCCGGCGGCGTCGAGAACTGCAACGGCGTCCTCGACCGGCGACCAGCCCGCTTCTGGTTCGTACGTCGTCTCGCCGTAACCACGCGCGTCGTACCGCAGGCACCGGTACCGGGCCGCGAGCGAGTCCACGAGGGGATCCCAGCTACGGCGGTCGGTGACGCCGGCGTGCAGCATCAGCACGTCGTGCGCCGGATCTTCCGGGCCGGACACGTCGTAGGCGATCCGCGCGGAGCCTGAGTCGGTGAACATGGCGGCCACGCTAGCCACCGTCGCGGCGGGCAGCCATCCAGTTTCCGGCGCTACGGTGAGTCCATGGGTGACATCGAGGTCCACGGCCCGTCCGTCGACCGCTCCGAGGAGATCCTGACCCCCGACGCTCTGGAGTTCCTCGCCGACCTGCATCGCCGGTTCGGTCCGCGCCGCCGCGAGCTGCTCGCCGCGCGCGTGGAGCGTCGTACGGCGATCGCGGAGGCGGGCACGCTCGACTTCCTGGCCGAGACCGCCGACGTCCGCGCCGGCGACTGGACGGTGGCGCCCGTGCCGGCCGACCTCCAGGACCGCAGGGTCGAGATCACCGGCCCGACGACCCGGAAGATGTCGATCAACGCCCTCAACTCCCGTGCGAAGGTGTGGCTGGCCGACCTCGAGGATGCCAACACACCGCACTGGGAGAACGTCGTCGGCGGACAGGTCAACCTCTACGACGCCGTACGCCGCGACCTGTCGTTCACCTCCCCGGAGGGGAAGGAGTACGCGATCGCCGACCCCGACCGGATCCCCGTGATCATGCCCCGCCCGCGCGGATGGCACCTCGACGAGGCCCACCTCACCGTCGACGGGACCCCGGTCGCGGGCGGGCTGGTCGACTTCGGCCTCTACTTCTTCCACAACGCCACCGAGCTGCTCGCCCGCGGGTCGGGGCCGTACTTCTACCTGCCGAAGATGGAGTCGCACCTCGAGGCCCGGCTGTGGAACGACGTCTTCACCCACGCCCAGGCCGCACTCGAGGTCCCCCACGGCACGATCCGGGCGACGGTGCTGATCGAGACGATCACCGCGGCGTTCGAGATGGACGAGATCCTCTACGAGCTGCGCGACCACATGGCCGGGCTCAACGCCGGCCGTTGGGACTACCTGTTCAGCATCATCAAGAACTTCCGAGACGCCGGTCCGTCGTTCACCCTCCCCGACCGCAACGCAGTGACCATGAACGCGCCGATGATGACGGCCTACAGCGACCTGCTGGTCCGGACCTGCCACCGACGGGGAGCATTCGCGATCGGCGGGATGGCGGCGTTCATCCCCAGCCGTCGCGACGAGGAGGTCAACAAGCGCGCGGTCGCGAAGGTGCGCGAGGACAAGAACCGCGAGGCCGAGGCCGGTTTCGACGGCTCGTGGGTGGCCCACCCCGACCTGGTGCCTGTCTGCCAGGAGATCTTCGACGGCGTCTTCGGCGACCGCACCAACCAGGTCGACGTGCTCCGCGAGGACGTCGACGTCTCCGCCGCCGATCTGCTGGCCGTCGACCAGACCCCCGGGGAACGCACCGAGGCCGGTCTGCGCGGCAACGTCCGGATCGGCATCCAGTACCTCCAGGCCTGGCTCGCCGGCAACGGCGCCGCCGCCCTCAACAACCTGATGGAGGATGCCGCCACGGCCGAGATCTCGCGCTCGCAGGTGTGGCAGTGGATCTACAACGGCGCGACGCTCGACACCGGTGACACGGTCACCCACGAGCTGGTCGAGCAGATCGTCGAGGAGGAGTACGACGCCATCCGCGCGGAGGTGGGCGACGCCTTCGCCGACGGGCACTGGGAGCTGGCACGGGACCTGTTCGTCGACTCCGCCCTCGCCGAGGAGTACCCCGACTTCCTCACCCTCCCCGCCTACGCCGCCCTCGTCTCCGCCGAGTCGGCGCAACTGCAGACGGAATGAATGCCGAGTCGGCGCGTCTGCAAGCGGAACGAGGGCCGAGTCGGCGCGTCTGACATGCAACGGCGTTGCATCGGCGCCGATTCAACACCCACGAGCGTTGCGTTTGCGCCGACTCGGGCGTTCACGGCGTTGCGTTTGCGCCGACTCGGGCGTTCACGGCATTGCAGTTGTGCCGACTCAGCGTTTGATCTGGTCGCCGCCGACCCAGACCCCGGCGAGGTCGGAGTCGCCGCCGAGGGCGAAGATCTTCCCGACCGCGTCCTCGGCGCTGGCGGCGTGGCGGAGTCCGACATCAAGGGGGTCGTCGTCGAGTGGCCGGACCCAGACAGCGTCGAACTGCTTGCCGACCGACAGGTCACCGACGAGATCACCGAGACCGAGCGCGAGCGCGCCAGCCCGGGTCGCGAGGTGGAGCAGGTGGGCGGGCGTCAGCGGCAGGCCCTCCGACCCGAGCAGCGACTGCATGAAGTAGGCCTGCAGCCCTTCCTTGAACAGCGAGAAGCCGGTGCCGGCACCGACGTCGGAGCCCAGCGCGACGCGTACTCCGTGCTCGACGTGCCGGCGTAGTGGGAACAGGCCGCTTCCGAGCGCGGAGTTGCTGGTCGGGCAGTGCGCGACGCTCGCACCCCGGCCCGCCAGCACCGCGAGCTCCTGGTCACTGGCATGCACGTTGTGCGCTAGCACCGACCGCTCGCCGACCAGGCCGTGCCGGTCGTAGGTGTCGACGTAGTGCAGGGCACCCACGAACAGCCGGGCCACCTCGGCGACCTCGGCGGTGTTCTCGTTGACGTGGGTGGTGAACCAGGTGCCGGCCACGTCCTTGGTCACCGAGGCACAGGCATCGAGCATCTCGTCGGCAGTCGAGAAGGAGAACCGCGGAGTGACGGCGTACCTCGCCCGCCCGGTGCCGTGCCAGCGCCCGGCCAGCGCGATCGCCTCGTCATAGGCCCGCTCCGGAGTCGTGAGTAGCGGTTCGGGGAGCCCGCGGTCGCTCACCACGAGCCCGGAGGTGACGCGGACCCCGACCCGGGCGGCCTCGGCGAACAGCGCGTCGACCGCAGGCGCGAAGTGGGACCCGAAGACCAGCGAGGTGGTGGTGCCGGCAGAGACCAGCCCGAACACGAACTCCGCGGCCACCTCGCGTGCGTAGTCGACCGACTCGAGCCGCAGCTCCTCGGGCAGCGCGCACCGCTCCAGCCACTCCAACAGCGGCATGCCCAGCGCGCCGATGGCGCGGACCTGGGGGTAGTGGACGTGGGTGTCGATCAGACCCGGGAGCAGTACGCCGGCGCGCAGGTCCACCACCTCGGCCTCGGGATGGTCGGCCCGCACCGCCGCGAAGTCCCCCCGAGCGACGATCACTCCATCGGTCACGGCAAGCCCCGCGTCGTCGTCGCTGCGCAGCACCCCGCCCACGAACGGGTCGTCGGGAGTGTCGACCACCCGGGCCCGGTAGATCGTGGACCTCACGACTCGACCCCGACCCGGACCGTGCGCAACAGCTGGGTCGCGACGCTCAGCGCGATCATGGCGGGGTCCTTGCCCGGGATCCCGGGCGTGCCGATCGGCGACTGGATCCGGGCGATCGTGGCCTCGTCGTGCCCCTCGACCCGCAGCCCCTGCTCGAACCGGCGCCACTTCGCAGCCGACCCGATCAGGCCGATCGGTCCGAGGTGCGCGGAGCGGAGCGCCGCGTCGCAGAGGGCGAAGTCCTCGGCGTGGTCGTGGGTCAGGATCAGCACGTGGGTGCCCGCGGGGACCTCGCCGAGCGCCAGCTCCGGAAGTGGGGCGTGGTGGACGACGACCTGGGCGGGTCCGTCGTCGAGGCAGGCCAGCCGGTCGGCGTCGACGTAGGACCTGCGTGAGTCGACCAGGTGCAGGTCGAGATCGTGGCGGGACAGGATCCGCGCCAGCTCGAGCCCGACGTGGCCCATCCCGAAGATCGCGACGGCCGGTACGACGGGCAGCGGCTCGAACAGCAGCGTCACCTCGCCCCCGCAGCACTGTCGGCCGTGCGCGGTGCGTGCCTTGTCGTTGAGGGAAACCCTGAGGGACAAGGGCTCGGCCGGCAGGGCATCGAGCATGTCCATCGCCCGGTCCAGCGCTGTCTCCTCGAGGTTGCCGCCGCCGACGGTGCCCCAGACCTCCGCCGCCGACACGACCATCTTCGCCCCGGCGTCGCGAGGGGCGTGGCCGCGTACGTCGGTGATGGTCACCAACACCCCCGGCCAGCGCTCCCGCCGAAGCCGCTGGACAGCGGAGATCCAGTTCATGACCGAACCTCCGCAGGCACAGGTCGGGCGGCCCGCTCCGACCGCGGGTGCAGCCGGTGGGCGTCGGCCCCGGGCTGGTCGGGCACCCGGCCGGGGAGTCCCTCGACCACGTGCGGGTCGGCTGTGCCGCTCCGCGCGTCCTCGATCGCCCAGTAGACCGCCTCGGCGGTGGCCGGGGAGGCGAGGTCGACGCTGGCGCCGGCCGGGCCGAACGCGGCCGCAGCCCGCCGCAGCGCCTCGCGGACCGAGAACGCCAGCATCAGCGGCGGCTCCCCCACCGCCTTCGAGCCGTAGACTGCGCCCTCCTCGTGGGCCCGCTCCAGCAGCGACACGTTGAAGACCTCGGGCATCTCGGAGAAGCTCGGCAGCTTGTACGTCGACGCCGCCTGGGTCGTCAGCCGGCCGCGGCCCGGGCCGTCGGAGGTGTCCCAGCGCAGGTCCTCCAGCGTCAGCCACCCGGCGCCCTGCACGAACCCGCCCTCGACCTGGCCGAGGTCGACCAGCGGCGAGAGGCTGTCCCCCACGTCGTGCACGATGTCGACGCGGCGCAGGTCGTAGGCGCCGGTGAACCCGTCCACCTCGACCTCGGAGACCGCAGCCCCGTAGGCGAAGTACTTGAAGGGCGACCCCTTCATGGTGGTGACGTCCCAGCTCAGGCCGGGGGTGGCGAAGTAGCCGGCCGCCCACAGCTGGATCCGGCGGAAGTAGGCGGCGGAGACGAGCTCGTCCCACGAGGCGTCGGGCACTCCGTCATCAGCGAGGGAGGCGCGGACCGGCGCGAGGCGCGC
>DASSJR010000104.1:0-12222 GCA_035691135.1 Nocardioides sp.
ACCGAGCTTGTCGAAGGCGTCGCGGAGGAAGAACGACTCAGCGGTGAAGCCCACCAGTCCCAGGTCGCCGCTGGGCTGAAGCCAGATCTCGTCGAACGAGGTGGCCAGGTGGTAGCCGACGTTGCCGGGCACCATCTCGCCAAACGTCTCCGCCCAGCACACCGCGGGCTTCCCGGCTCCGCGGAACTCCGCAACGGCTTCTCTCAGCTCGCCTGACTGGGCGAGGGACGGTTGCCTCGCGCCGATGTGGGCGATGAGCCCGACCACCTGCTGGTCCCGGGCGGCCCGTCGCAGGCCTTCCACGACTGCTCGGAGACTGGGCACGTGCATGGCGCGCAACGCCTCGACCGGCGAGGCCGGCGGGGCCTCCTGCAGGCCCCGGGACAGGTCCAGCTCAAGAAGGACACGGGACGCGGTACGTCGTACGGGGATGCCGACCGAAGGCCTCATCCCGGCATCCTATTTCAGACTCCACCCGTGGGACCTTGGCCGCTTTGGACGACCCCCCGCACCTTCGTACGCGGGGTCGACCTGCTGGTGGCCACCATCGCTCCCTGCCGGGCCATCACCTCCCCGTCGAGCGCCACCCGGAGCATGCAGGAGTTCTGCACAGTGAAGCGGTCGGCCGTGGTCGACTCGAGGTTCGAAGCGAACAAGTCGCTGCGCATGGTGCTCCTTTGAGTGGTCGCACGCCGTCAGTCCCGAGCGTAGGCCGCGGAACCGGGACGTCAGGCGGCGTCAGTTCGTGCGAGCGCGGTGACTGCCGTAACGTCGTCGGCGCCGAAGGTTTCCTCCAGTTCCCCGAAGGGAAGATTTCGCAGGTGCGGATGTCGCTCTACCTGCCCTCCGCGGCGGGCCGGGTCGCGGTCACCGCCGTCGTCCTGGTGGCGGCCGCGATGGTCATCGGGCCGACCCCGGCCGAGAGTGATCCGGCCCCGAGCGTCGACACGGCCACCGTCACCGCCGAAACCCTCACGTCGGAGCGCGCTGTCAGAACCGCCGAGACCGTGCTGGCCGGCATGACCCTCCGGCAGCGGGTGGGGCAGCTCTTCATGGTCGGCACCCCCGCCACCGCCGCGAGCGCCGCGACCAGGTCGCACATCACCCGACGACACGTGGGCAACGTGATGCTGACCGGCCGCAGCTTCGGCGGGGTCCGTACGCCGGCGCGGGTGGCGGCCGCGATGCAGGCGCGGGCCACCAAGGCCGCCACGAAGCGGGTCAGGCTCCTGGTCGCCACCGACCAGGAGGGCGGCCTGGTCCAGGTTCTCAACGGCCCCGGGTTGACCGACATGCCCACGGCTCTCACCCAAGGCAGGTGGGCGCCGTCCCGGCTCCGGGCCAAGGCCGGCCTGTGGGCCCGGCAGCTGCGTCATGCCGGCGTGAACATGAATCTCGCCCCGGTCGTCGACACCGTCCCCAGCCCGTCGGCCGCGCAGGCCAACCCCCCGATCGGCGCATTCGACCGTCAGTTCGGGTTCCGGCCGGCGGTCGTCGCCAGCCACGGTCGCGCCTTCGTCCAGGGGATGTCCCGCAACCGGGTGGTGCCGACCATCAAGCACTTCCCGGGCCTGGGTCGGGTCCACGGCAACACCGACACCTCCGCCGGTGTCACCGACCGAGTCACCCGACGGCACGACCCGTACCTGAGGCCGTTCAAGGTCGCCATCGATGCCGGAAGCCCGCTCGTGATGATGTCCACCGCCTACTACGCCCGCATGGACCGCCGGAACCCCGCGGCGTTCTCACGGTTCATCATCGGCCAGGTGCTGCGCGGCGACCTGGGTTTCCGCGGCGTCGTCATCTCCGACGACCTCGCCTCCGCCAGGCAGGTGTCCCGGTGGAGCTACGGCCAGCGGGCGGTGAAGTTCGTACGAGCCGGAGGCAACGTCGTGCTGACGGTGGACCCGAGCACGCTTCCCGCCATGTACCGGGCCGTTCTCACCGCAGCCCACACCCGGAAGAGCTTCCGGAAGAGGGTCGACCTGTCCGCACTCAGGATCCTTCGCCTCAAGGAGGACCGCGGACTCCTCTGAGCCCGGTCAGGGCACCAGTGCAGGAGTACGCCGCAGCGTCCGAGCCAGCCACACGGCGGCGAGCAGCAGGGCGAGCGCGAGCAGGCCGACACCTGGCCAGCCGGCCGCGACCCAGGCGCTGCCGCCCAGGCTGCCGAAGAGCGAGGACCCGGCGTAGTAGGCGCACAGGTAGAACGCCGCGGCCTGGCTCGCGCTCGCGCCGACGAGATGGGCGCGCGCGGCCACCCAACCGCTGGCCAGGCCGTGGGTGACGAAGAACCCGGCGGTCAGCCCGGCGACGCCCACCACGATCGCGGGCAGCGAGGGCAGAAGGGTGAGGAGGACGCCTGTGATTGCCAGGGCGCAACCGGCAGGCAGGATGGCGCGGCGTCCGAACCGGTCGGCGAGCAGGCCGGAGATCATGGAGCTCAAGGTGCCGAGCAGGTACACGAGGTAGATCAGGCTGACAGCTCCGAGGCCGAGGTGGTGCGGCCCGTTGGTGAGGCGGAAGCCGAGCGCGTTGTACACGGCGACCAGGGCTCCCGCCGAGCAGGCGCCGAGCAGGTAGAGCGCGCGCAGCGCGGGGTCGGCGAGAGCCTCCCGTGCCATGGCCACCAGGCGAAGCTGGCCCCCCAGCCGCCCGCGGAAGTGCTGTGAGGCGGGCAGGGCGAGGGTGACGACCACGGCGCAGGCCAGCGCGAAGAGTCCTGCGGCTGCCATTCCCCAACGCCAGCCGTGGGCATCTGCGAGGGGTGCGGTGAGGAGACGCCCGACCATCCCGCCCACGGCGGTACCGCCGATGTAGAGGCCGGCTGCTCGGGCCTGGGCGGTCGGGTGGAGCTCTTCGCGCAGATAGGCGGTGGCCACCGCAGGCAGCCCGGCGAGCGCGACGCCCTGGAGGAGCCGAAGGCCGAGCAGTGCGTGCCAGGACGGCGCGAGCGGACACAGGAGCGCCAGCAGGCTGGCCGCCCAGACAGCGGTGAGGATCAGTCGTGTCCGCCCGATCCTCTCGGATGCCGGACCGGCCACGAGCAGGGCCGCGGCCATGCCCGCCGTGGCGAGCGAAAGGGTGAGGGTGGCCTGCGCGGGGGTGACGTCGAACTGCGTACGCAGCTCGGGTAGCAGCGCCTGGGTGTCGTACAGCAGTACGAACGTGGCCATTCCTGCTGCGAACATCGCTGACATGACGCGGCGGTAGCCCGAGCTCCCTGGCAGGTGGCCGGACGAGCTCGCGCGGACGGTCGCGGTGTCACTCACGGCCACCACTCTGCGACGCGACCGGCGATGCGTCCAATGTGTTCAGAAGCTCAGGTCGATGCGCGATACGTATGATGCTGGTGTGCTCATCCGCGACCTCGAGTGGCTCGTGGCCCTGGCCGACCACCAGCACGTGACAGACACGGCGGCGGTGCTCGGGGTTAGCCAGCCGACGCTCTCCAGGGCTCTGGCCCGGGTCGAGGACGAGCTGGGAACCCGCCTCTTCGAGCGCGTCTCCGAGGGTCTGGTCATCTCGCCCAACGGCGAACTCGTCGTGGCCGGCGCTCGCGACGTCCTGGGTCGCTACCAGCGACTGGTGCACGAGCTCGAAACCCGGCTCGACCCCGAGCGCGGCGTGGTGCGACTCGCCTTCCTCGACTCCATGGCCACGTCGCTGGTGCCGCGACTACTCCGCGACTTCCACGATCAGGCCCCGAGGGTCCGCGTGGTGCTCACCCAGGAACCCGCCCACCACATCCAGCGCGACCTCGACGACGGCGCCGTCGAGCTGGCGATCACGTCGGTCCGGCCAGACGGTGACTACGGGTGGCTGCCGCTGCAGCAGGAACGGCTGGTGCTCATCGTGCCGCCAAGTCATGGACTTCGTCATCGCCGTCGCGTGGACCTGTCCGAGCTGGTCGGGGATGAGCTCGTCACCACACCGGTCGGCTTCGGCTACCGGGAACACATCGATCGACTCCTCGCTGACGCCGGAGTGGCCATGCCGGTCTCCTTCGAGAGCGCGGACCTTGCCACCATCGAAGGCTTGGTTGCCGCCGGCCTCGGTGTTGCCATCGCGCCTCAGCAGTTCGCCGGACTTTCCGGCACCGTCGGCCTCGACATCAGCAGTCCGCACGCCCGCCGGACTATCGGACTCACCTGGCGCACCGACCGACCGTTGAACCCAGCGGCCGTCCGGTTCCGCGACTTCGTCGCCTAGCTCAGCATCTCGCCCACGGCGATCCTGGCCGCGGACGGGCATCCCTTCGTGAACCCGTAGAACGGCCCGAAGTCGCGAGTCGCCGAGAAGCCGACGACGTACAGCCCCGGCAGGCTCGTCTCGAACCCCTCCGAGAGGTCGGGGAAGCCGCCGGTGACCGAGATCTGGTCCAGCACCCCGGAGAGGTACGGCACCCGCGCCAGGTCCGCGCGGTAGCCGGACGCGAACACGACGTGGTCGGCCTCGACTGCCTCTCCGTCCGAGAGGGCCAGGTGTACGCCGCCGTCGGAGGCCGCGTCCACCGAGACCACCTCGCACCGGGGGTGTCGGTGCACCACGTCCGGATCCAGCCGCGGGACCAGCCAGTGCTCGAGGGTGAGCCGACCCACCTGCCAGAACCTCGACGCGATGTCATTCTGCTCGGACGCCGGGAGGTGGCGCCACCAGCCACGGGTCGACAGGGTCTGCTCGACGTAGTCGTTGACGAACGCCCAGCTGACCCGGGCGAAGTCCGGGGTGTCGTGACGGTGCACCACGTCGACCCTTTCGGCGCCGTGGTCGCAGAGCAGGGCCGCCCACTCGTAGGCGCTCTGCCGGCCGCCGACGATCGCGACGCGCGCACCAGCCAGCTGCTCGAACCGGATCAGCTCGCTGGAGTGCGACCTGTGATCGGCGGGCACCGCGTCGTACCAGTCCGGCAGCGCGGCGTAGTGCGCGATGCCGGGGGCGGCGAGCACCCTGGCCGCGGTGATCACGTCGCCGTCGTCGATCTCGGCCCGGAACTCACCGTTGGCGCGGGTCAGCCCCGCGACCATCCGCTCCTCGACGGCGAGACCCTTTCGCTCGGCGAACCAGTCCGTGTAGTCGAGGAAGACGGCGATCGGGATGGGGTCGTGGTCGGCGGGTTCGAGCCCGCGGTCCTCGAAGAAGGCCTCGAACGTGTCCGCGCCGCTGCCGTCGAGGTGCCAGTCCGGGCCCGATCGCAAGAACATGTCGGCTGGCATGTGGTCCCGCCAGAACGCCATGGGCCGACCCACGATCCGGGTGGCGATGCCGTTGTCGCGGGCGTAGGCGGCCGCTGAGTAGGCATACGGACCCGCCCCGATCACCAGCAGGTCGGTGTGGTCGGCCATGTACTACCTCCCCCGAAGCGGGTCCACGCGAACGCAACACCCCGTTCGGTCACCCATGATGCCGCGCGAGAGCCGTGCGTGCCGACGTTCGCGCCGCTTGGGCCGGACTCGACCAGACCCCGCGAAGCCGGGCCTGACCGGCGACGGAGATTCTGGCCCGCCCGGGGACATGACCCGAACGGGCTGGCCCGCGCATACACCACCTGGGGTTTGTCACGGGCGAGGGGGGAGACGAGCATCCGACTGTCGTGGGCGACGCTCCCGTGTCGGCCCCGCGGCAGGGGTGGGACTTCCGTTGGGGACGGGCGGCCCCGCCCTCCTGGGTGCATCGCAGAGGGCGTTGCGCCAGCGGAGGGAGAAATCATGAATCGACGCATCAACCGGCCGCGGCTCGCGCTCGCGGCCATCTTTGTGCTCGTGCTCGGGACCGCGCTGGTACCCACGGTGGCGCTGGCCAGTCACAGCGAAGCGAGCCTGCCGGGCAGTAATTTCGAGATCGACGTTGACGCCAACCTGAGGGTGGACGACCCCGCACCATCCCTCGACTGGGCGAACGTCGCCGAGATCCGGGCAACCGACAAGGTGAACGGGACAGGAGACGACTCCTACGCCGGTGGTGTCAAGGAGGACACGGTCTGTCCGGGCGCCGTCACGGACTCGATCCCGCCCAACAAGAGCGACCTGCTGAGCTTCCACGTCTACGAGGAAGCCGGTACGGGCGGCCACCCGGGATTCCTGAACCTGGCCTGGAGCCGGGTCTCGGAACCCAGTGGGACGACACTCATGGACTTCGAGTTCAACCAGTCGGGCACCAGTTGCGCCGGAAGCCCGAACAAGGTCCGCACCCCTGGTGACCTGCTCATCGAGTACGCCATCGACCAGGGCGGTGCCCGGGCCGACATCACGGCGCGGACCTGGACCGGCTCCGCCTGGGGCCCGGGAGCGGACCTGGACGTCCCTTCGGCCACCTGTGGTGGCAACCCGTGCGCGGCCGGCACCATCAACACCTCGGTGATCCCGGCGGCCGAGACCGACGGTCTCCTCGCGTCGGGCTCCAAGCAGCCTCGGACGTTCGGTGAGGCGCAGATCGACCTGCGGCTGCTCTTCCAGCCCAACAAGTGCGTGTCGTTCGGTAGCGCGATGTTGAAGAGCCGGTCGTCGGACTCCTTCACCTCCCAGCTGAAGGACTTCGTAGCACCGGTCGGGATCGACCTGCAGAACTGTGGCAACGTCATCATCCGGAAGCAGACCATTCCGGACGAGGACCCGAATGTCACCGACTTCGGCTACACGAAGAGCTTCGGCACCGACCCGGCTTCGGACAACACGTTCACGCTGAAGGATGACGGAGTCAAGGACTACGGCGACACCGTCCTGTTCGGGTCGGGCTACACGGTGACAGAGGATGTGATCCCCGCCAACTGGGAGTTCGTCAGCCTCGACTGCACGGCCAGCTCGGCTAGTACGTCGTTCGTCGTGACCGGGACGACCGTGACCTTCTCGATCGACTCCGACACCGACCAGCTCGACTGCACCTACACGAACCGGCGTCTGCTCGGGGCCATCGAGATCACCAAGACCCGCAAGCATGCCGCCGACGGCCCGGGTGCCCATCCGCAGGCTGGGGTCGACTTCGTGATCACCGGTGGTTCGCTTCCCGCATCAGGGGTGACGGTGACCACGGGCGCGGACGGCACGGTCTGCACCGGCGGGCTCGGCTTCGGTGCCTACACCGTCACCGAGCAGCTCCCGACCGGGTACGTCGCCGACGGCCCGCTGGCCAAGGCCGTCACGGTCGACACCAACGCCGAGTGCGGTGACGGCAACGAGGCCACGGTCAGCTTCGCCAACACGCCGTTGACGAACGTGACGGTCTCGGTTGACTCACAGGTCAACGGGGGCACGGCCTCGACGATCAACTGCGACTGGGCCGCACCCGACAACAGCGCCGTCACCGGCGCCGACGGGGACGGAAGCCTGACGAGGAGCGACCTCCTTCCGGGCACCTACACCTGCACCGTGGTGATCGACCCGTAGCCCCGCACCAGTCGACGACCCCGCCCCGCGCACCTGGGGGGTGGGATCGTCGGCTGTCTGTCCGGACTATTTCATGACGGCTTCGTGAGGGAGGTTTGTCACCATCGGACGGCAGGCGCACACTGTGGGCGGGAGGACGGAACCCGCGACGCACTTCCCCGTGCCCCGACGGGGGACCGCGTCGCGGGTGGGAACGGTGACACGACAGCAGCTCCCGACGAGCACGACCACGCCGGGATCAGAGGCGGACAGTGCCGTAGTGGCGACCGTGCTGGTCGTCGGGGACCGTGCGCTCTTCACCGACTGCCTCGAGATCGTCCTCAGGTCCGTCGGGTACGACGTGCAGCGCATCCCGACGATCTGCCCGGCGGCGGCGGCCATCGCGCCGACCGTCGGGCCGTACCCTCGGATCGCCCTGGTCGACGTGGACCATGACCAGCTCGGCGATCGGGGAGAGCTGATCGAGCCGCTGGCCAGGGTGGGCATCGCCGTGGTCGTGCTCACTGATTCCCTGGACCGGGGTCAGTGGGGCGGGTTCGTCCGCCGAGGTGCCCGGTGCGTGCTGGCCAAGAGTGCACCGTTGCCAGATCTGCACTCGGCGCTGCGCCTGCTCAGTCAGGGTCGACCGGTCATGACCCGGAGGGAGCGGGCGGAGCTCATCGAGTGGTGGCGGCGCGACCGCGAGGACGTGGACCTGCTGCGCGAGCGCTTCCACAGGTTGACCCCGCGCGAGCAACAGGTGCTGGCCGACCTCACGCAGGGGCTCGGGATTCACGACATCGCCGTCGAGGACGTGGTGTCGGAGGCCACCGTTCGCACACAGGTGAAGTCGATCCTCCGCAAGCTGGAGGTTCCCAGTCAGCTCGGTGCCGTCGCCGTCGCGCACCGGCTCCTGGGGGAGGACGCCTCGGTCTAGCCGGACCCCTGTGGTCGGGGGACGCTCACGGTGGGCTCAGCCCTCGTAGGGCACCTCGGTCTGCCACGCCGACTCGTCCTGATGGGCGGCGGACCACAGCGCCTCGGCGACCCGGTCAGGCGTGAACGCCCCTTCCCTGGACAGCGTCCCGCGCACGGTCACCGAGACCGCCCGGATTCCGTCGGGCTCGAGCGTGGTGTCGAGGCTGCGGACGAGGTTGCGGACGCCGGCCTTCTGTACGCCCAGCGACGCCGCCTTGTTCCACGGCTTGTCCGCGGCCATGCTCCCGGTCACGGTCACGCGACCACCGGACGACATGAACGGACGGGCGGCCTGGACGGAGGTCAGCAGCGCGCCGACGCCGAGCGCCACGTCCTCGAGGAGCTCGGGCACGGTGAGCGAGAGCGGGTCCTTCTCGCGGAAGGCGCTCGGGTTGAAGTGGAGTACGTCGATCCGACCGAACCGTTCGCCCAGCTTGCCGAGCTCGGCGGCGGCAGCATCGGTGTCGGTGAGGTCCACCACCGCCCAGTCCGAGGCGACGTCCAGCGCGCGCAGCTCGTCACTGAGCACCGCCAACGCGTCCTCGTCGATGCCGACGAGGGCGACGTCGTAGCCCTCCCGGGCGAACCGGCGCGCCACCGAGCCGCTCACCCCCGGGCCTGCTCCCACGACCATGACCACGGGTCCATCCATGTCCTCCACCCTAGACAGGTCGGGAGGAGGCACAATCCTCCGCATGCGTCTCGGGTTCCCCCTCTCTCCGGTGATCGCGATCGTGGTGGCACTCGGCCTGGCGGCGCCGGCCGAGGCCCGGGCACCAGCCCCCACCAGGCTCACCATGTCGGGCGGACCGGCGCACGCCGACCAGGTCACCCACCTGCAGATCGACCTCTTCCATGACGACGAAACCCCGGTGGTCGCCGGCGCGGTGGTGGTCGAGCGGCGACGGTCCGGGACCTGGCGCACGATCGACACCGTGCTCACCGACGAGACGGGACACGCCGTCGTCGACGCCACGCTGCTCCGCCGGGCGGCCGACAACGTCTTCCGGGCGTCGTACGCCGGCGACGCGAGCTCCGGCCCCGACCGGACCGGGCCGGTTCAGGTCGGGCTGGTGCGGCGGAGCAGCCGGGTCACCGTCGGCGGGCCCGGCTCGGTGGTCGACGAGCGGTCAGTGACGGTCAACGTGCGCTGGCAGACCGGTAACGGCATGCCGGTCAACGGGATCGTGCGTCTCCAGCGCCGCAACGGCGGAGGCGCCTGGAAGCTGGTCCGCAAGCTCCGTACCGGGCCCGACGGCCGGGCACACCTCACGACCCGTCCGCGCGTGGACACCAGTTGGCGTGCCCGGGCTCCCCGTCTCGACTGGGTCTTCGGCGACACCAGCGGCGTTCACGCGATCAACAACCTCCCGCCCGGTGTCCCGGTGCAGCTGCCGAGCGCGGCGCCGCGCCCGCGGATCAACCTGCCCGACCAGCCCCATGCCGTCGGGGCCGGGCCGAACCCCCGCATCTCACGGGTTCCGACTGGGGTGTGGAACCAGATGACCGGACGTACCTGGCACCGGGGATGCCCGGTCGGGCGGTCGGGGTTGCGCTACCTGCGGATCAACTACTGGGACTACAGCGGCTACCGCCGTCGGGGCGAGCTTGTCGCCCACGCCTCCGCGATCGGCAAGATGGCCGGCGCCCTGGCCGAGATGTACCGCAGGCAGCTCCCGATCCGTTCCATGTACCGCGTCGACCGCTTCGGCTGGTCCAGCCGGGTTCGCGGTGGCAACGACTACAGGTCCATGGCCGCGGGCAACACCTCGGCGTTCAACTGCCGCGACGTCGTCGGCAAGCCCGGTGTGCGGTCACCGCACTCCTACGGGCGTTCGCTCGACCTCAACACCTGGGAGAACCCCTACCGTTCGCGTCAGGGCACGGTTCCCAACACCTGGTGGATGGGCCACTCCCACCCCCGGGTGGCGTGGCGTTCCCGCTCGCATCCTGTGGTCCAGGTGATGGCCCGGCACGGGCTGCGCTGGACCTACGGCAACGGCGACACCCAGCACTTCGACGCCTACGGCGGCCGCGGCCGTCTCGCGGCGCGCTACGCCGACTGCGACGGGGTCTGCGACTGACCGGTGACCGATAACCTGCCCGAATGATCGCGTTCCTGGTCGCCGGCCTGATCCTGGGCGTCCTCGCCCGAACCCTGCGCGGGGGCCAGGACAACCCGCCGCTGGCGTTGACGATCCCGGTCGGTGTCGTCGGCGCCGTGATCGGCGGGGCGGGGATCAACCTGGTGCTGAGCGAGAGCCTGACCGACCTCAACCCGTGGAGCTTCACATTCGCCTGCGTGCTGGCGATGGTGCTGCTCGGCCTGCTCGAGGGCGGCGTCGGACGCAAGTGAGTGACGACTGCGCCTTCTGCGACGTCGTGGCCGGAGCCGCGGCCGAGCTGGTCCTCGACGAGGAGGACTTCGTGGCCTTCCTCGACCGGCGGCCGGTCTTCAAGGGGCACGCCCTGCTCGTCCCGCGTCGGCACATCGCGACCCTGCCCGACCTGCCCGCCGAGCTGCGTGACGGATTCCTGGCAGCGGGCCAGCGGTTGGCACAGGCCATGGTCGACGGTCTGGGTGCGCAGGGGTCGTTCGTCGCGGTCAACAACACAGTGAGCCAGTCGGTCCCGCACCTGCACCTGCACGTCGTACCCCGCACCAAGGGCGACGGCCTGCGCGGCTTCTTCTGGCCGCGCACCAAGTACGCCGAGGGCGAGGCCGCAGAGTACGCGGCGAGGCTGCGGAAGGCACTGCGCTCCGCGGGGTGAGCCGCTTCCCGGTGCTCTACTGTTCCGCCATGCCCCTGACCACGCCGCAGCGGTCACGCTGGCGCGCTGCCGTTGCGGCCGCTGCCATGGTCAGCCTTCCGCTCACTGGTTGCTCGTTCGCCGAAGGCGACCCCACGTCGTCGGACACCAGGCGGGTGTCGGCCGCTGGCATCTCGTTCGAGGTGCCCGCAAGCTGGGAGGAGGTCGACCCCGAGGGTCGAGCCGAGGACCTTGGCGAAAACTCCGCCTTCAGTGAGTACGCGGATCAGCTGGGCATCCCTCCCGATCAGCTCGAGCAGGCCATGGAAGGATTCGAACTGGTCCTGGTCAGCGGCAAGGATGAACCGGCCGGGAACCTCAATGTGGCCCGCGTACCCGGGCGAATGCCGACCGACAGGCAGACGAAGCGCATCATCCGTCGGGTCGGGGGTGACGTGCACGAGGTCTCTCGCGAGCAGACCGAGTTCGGCGACACCGTGGTCGTCGTCTACGAGCTCGACGTGAATGGCACTCAGATCCCGGGCCAGACGATCTACCTCGACACCGGTGACGGAGTCCTCTCGATCAACTTTGGTTCCTTGGACGATGACACGGCCGACGACCTTGCCGACGGAATACTCGCCACCCTGGCCGAGGCGTCCTGACCCGCCCCGCTGACGGCTGGGCATTTCCCTATACGCTCGCCTCGCCACTCGACCACCGAACAACAGGAGTCACCATGGGTCGCTTTGACGGACGGGTCGCGGTCGTCACCGGAGCCGCGCGCGGGATCGGGTTCGGAACCGCCCAGAGGTTCGCCGAGGAGGGTGCCTCGGTCGCCGTCATCGACCTCGACGAGTCGGCCGCGGCCGAGGCCGCGGCCAAGCTGCCGCTCGGCGAGGGCCAGAAGTCCGTCGGCATCGGCTGCGACGTCAGCGACGCCGCGGCCGTCGAGGCGGCGGTCGACCGGGTGGTCAGCGAGCTCGGCGGCATCCACATCCTGGTCAACAACGCCGGCGTCACCCGCGACAACCTGTTGTTCAAGATGACCGACGAGGACTGGGACATGGTGATGAGCGTCCACCTTCGCGGCGCCTTCCTGATGACCCGTGCCGCCCAGAAGCACTTCGTC
>DASSJR010000105.1:0-2369 GCA_035691135.1 Nocardioides sp.
GGGCCGACGGCGACGGTGTTGAGCTGCATGGTCGAGGGGAAGTTGCCCTGCGACAGCGGATCGTGGTTGCCCAGCGCGGTGTACCACGGAATGCCCAGTCCGGCCGCCTGGAACGGCCGGCGGGCGGCGTCGAGGAGACCCGGGACCTCCGGGAAGCCGTACTTGCTTCGCGGCTGGTCGTCCGCCTTCCCCTCGGGTGTGCCGTCCGGGTGCCAGTAGTGGGTGTCGTAGTAGGTCGGGTCGCCGTCCATCACGCCCTCGTAGCGGGTGAGGTCGCCAGAGTCGGCGCGCACCTCGCCACCGTCGAGGGTGTCGATGTTCCAGCGGAGCTCGTTGTACTGGGAGTTGTCTGAGTTGTCGCCGGTCTGGATCGCGAACGCCAGCGGCTTCCCGGTGACCGGGCCGGCACCGATGCGGTTGATCTCCCGGACCATCGCCTCGGCGATGTGGGCCGTCAGCACCTCGTGGGGGCGGTAGGCCGCCCCGAAGAGCCCCGAGGTCGGGTCGCCCGGCTCGTCCTTGTCGTCATAGCGGTCGACGTACTCCACCCGCATGGGGGACTGGGCGTCGACGATGTGCACGTCGCTGAGCTGGGCGAACGCGAGCAGTGGCTTGCGGCGCGCGCCCCGCCCCCGCAGGGCGCGTGCTCCGAGGTCGGTGCGTACGACGTGGGGTTCGCCATCGGCCCGGACGATCGGCCGGTAGCCACCCTCTCCTGCGGGCCCCTTGTGAAGCGTCACGGTGAGCGTCGTTCGGCCGCGCCCGGCAACGCCGGCGACCGCCTCGGCAGCCAACCCGCCGAGAGCAGCGGCGCCACCAACAGCGCCGGCAGCCCGGAAGAGATCGCGGCGGGTGAGCTTCATGCAGGTTCAACGAGCGGCCCCGGTGGTCGTCACGCCCCCAGTAGTCCGACCGCCTCCTCGGCAGTGTCGACCAGGTGGAGGTGCGACTCCATCACCCGGCCTCGCGCCAGGGCGGTCAGCAGCGGCCAGGCCGGCACCTCGTCCGTCCAGTACGACGACCCGACGAGCACCATCGGAGCGACGGATGACTCGTCGGCGTAGTAGTTCTCGCAGGCGTCCTGGAAGATCTCCTGCACGGTGCCGCCGCTGCCCGGGAGGAACGCGATGCCCGCGTCGCAGACCTGCAGCAGGACCGCCTCGCGAGGGGCGTTGCGGAAGTACTTCGCGATCGCGCTCGCGAAGGGGTTGGGTGGTTCGTGGCCGTAGTGCCATGTCGGGATCCCGAGCGACTCCGCACCTGCGGGAAAGCGGTCGAGCACCTCGAAGGCCGCGGCGGACCACGCACCCACGGAGGGCCGGAAGGACGGCACCCGGGCCAGGTGCGCGACGGCCTCGTCGAGTGCCTCGACCGGGTGTCCGGACAGGTAGGCGCCGAGGTTGGCCGCCTCCATCGCCCCCGGCCCGCCACCGGTGGCCACGACCAGGGTGGAGCCGAGGCTCCTCGCAAGCCGAGCCGCTTCGTCGTACGCCGGCTCCCCGCGGGCGACGGCGTGGCCGCCCATGAGTCCCACCAGCGGTCGCCGGACATGCGTGATCCAGTCGGCCAACGCGACGTCGATGGCGTGGTCGTGCAACGTCTGGGCCAGCAGCGCGTCCTCGTCCCGGTGCTCCTGCGCCCAGCCGTAGGCGCGAGCATCGAGCGAGGCCGCGTAGACCTCGGCGTCGTAGAGCTCGCGGGGAGAGTAGAGATCGCTCCGGTAGGCGTCGACGGGTACGTCCGGGATGGCCGGGAACACGATCGCCCCGCGAGCCTCGACGCCCGCCTCGTCGCCGGGCGCGAACCGGCACCCGAGGAAGGTGGCACCGGCGACGTCGCAGCTCCGCAGCTGGGACCCCCGCTCGGCCAGGTCGACCGACGTCACCCGCCAGCCGTTCATCGAGCGCGATCCGGCGGCGAGCCGGCCGTCCAGCTCCGCCAGCGAGGCAACCTCGACGACCCGTCCTCTCGTGTGCCTCACATGCGCCAAGTTAGCGGCTGGGTTTCGACACCTGTCGCGACCTCGGGCCTCGGGCGCGAGGGTTGCTCAACCGGCCGAGCCCACCTGACGCGCTCGTGGCTCGCGTCGCTGCCCGGCTCAGAACGCGTGGGCCAGCAGCTCCCCGAACAGGTCGTGCTCGTCGACCTCGAGGCCACGCGCGCGGAACCACGAGCACACGTTGGCGCAGTCACGCAGCAGGAAGTCCGGTCCGGCGGGGTTGCCGACGAGGTCGACCACCTGCGGGAGATCGATGATCACGAGCCGTTCGCCTGCCGCGAGCATGTTGTAGGCCGAGAGGTCGCCGTGGACGATCCCGTGCCGGGCCAGCTCCGCGAGGGCGTCCCGCACCTGCTCGAAGTAGCACTCC
>DASSJR010000106.1:0-4219 GCA_035691135.1 Nocardioides sp.
GAGCACCAGGCCGGCCGTGCGGGTCGGGTGCTGGCGCCAGAAGCGCTGGGCGATGATCGAGCCCATCGAGTAGCCGGCGACGATCGCCTGGTCGATCTCGAGCACGTCGAGCAGGGCGGCGACGTCGTCGGCGCAGTCGTACAGCGAGAACTCGTCGGACTTGATGCCGCGCCCGTGCCAGCGCTGGTCGAGGGTGACCACCCGGTACCGCTCGGCCAACGGCCGGATCGAGGGGTACCAGGTGAGCAGTCCGGTGCAGCCGAGGGCGTGCAGCAGGACGATCGTGGGCGAGTCGGGTCGGGGGCCTGGCGTGTCGGTGACATAGGTGGACCCGCGTCCTGGCAGCTCCACCATTCGACCGTCGGGGATGGGTGCCCACGGCAGGTAGAAGGAACGCCGCACGAGCTGGCGCGGGGAGAGTAGGGACACAGGGCCTCCTCGCTGACGGGACTAGAACAGGTTACAGTTTGTCTCCACTGCCCTGACACCACCCCAAGGAGAACACGCGGTGAGTCCCGACGTCGCCGAGACCCAG
Source organism: Nocardioides sp. (assembly GCA_035691135.1). Classification (GTDB taxonomy): domain Bacteria; phylum Actinomycetota; class Actinomycetes; order Propionibacteriales; family Nocardioidaceae; genus Nocardioides. The sequence goes on from DASSJR010000106.1 coordinate 536, forward strand.
GAGGCCGTGCGCGCGGTGGTCCGGGAGGCCCTCGACCGCGACTCGGACTGGCCCGGCCTCGCCTCGGCGGGACTGCTGTCCCTCCCGGTTCCCGAGAGGTTCGGCGGCGAGGGGCTCGGGCTCGGCGAGGTCGCCGTCCTCCTGCGTGAGGTGGGCAGCCGTGCCGGAGAGCTGCCGGTCTGGGAGACGCTGTGCTGCGGCACCCTCACCCTGGCCGCCGCCGGAAGTGACGACCAGCAGCAGCGGCTGCTGCCCGGCGTCGCCTCCGGCGAGGTGATCCTCACCCCGGCCGTCCGTGAAGCCGGGGCCGGGATCCCGGAGACGCCCGCGACGACGCTCGCCGGGGGTCGACTGACCGGCCGCAAGATCGGGGTCACGTACGCAGAGGACGCGGCGGCCATGCTCGTGCCGGCCCAGGACGGCGAGAGGGTCGTCGTCGCGCTGGTCGACCCGTCCGCCGACGGGGTGACCCTGCTTCCTTCCCCCTCCTCGCGGGGAGCGACGGAGCACACCGTCGTGCTCGACGAGGTCGAAGCCGACGTGCTCCCCGGCGCGGACGCCGGCAGTCTCCTGCGGCGCCTCGCCCTCACCGGCCTGTGCCTGACCGCCGCCGGAGTGCTGACGGGGGCCCGCGACCTGACCGCCGACTACGTCAAGGGCCGCGAACAGTTCGGGCGCAAGCTCGCGGAGTTCCAGGCCGTGGCCCAGCAGGTCGCCGACGTCTACATCGCCTCCCGAACGGTCAGCCTGGCCGCGGACAATGCTGCGTGGCGGCTGGTCGCGGGGCTGGACTCGACCGACGACCTGGCCGTCGCGGCGTACTGGACCTGCGCCGAGGGACTCCCGGCCCTGCACACCTGCCAGCACCTGCACGGTGGCATGGGCGTCGACGAGACCTACCCGTTGCACCGCTACTTCTCGTGGATCACCGATCTCACCCACGCCCTGGGTGGCCCGACCCTGACCGCGGGGGCGGTGGGCATCGAGAACCCGGAGGCCAAGAACCTCGAGCTGAGCGAGTCGCAGCGGGCGCTCAAGGCCGAGCTCCGCGACTACTTCACCGGCCTGGCCGACGACCACGAGCACCGCGAGATGGCCACCGACCGGCACGGGCCGACGTACCAGAAGACGATCCGGAGGATGGGCGACGACGGCTGGATGGGCGTCGGCTGGCCGAAGGAGTACGGCGGCCACGGGCTCGGCGAGGTGGAGCAGACGATCTTCGCCAACGAGGCCCAGCGGGCTGACGTGCACCTGCCGGCCGTCACCCTGCAGACCGTCGGCCCGACCCTGATCCGCTACGGCACCGAACGGCAGAAGGAGCTCTTCCTCAAGCGGATTCTCGCCGGTGACGTCCACTTCGCGATCGGCTACAGCGAGCCCGACGCCGGGACCGACCTCGCCTCCCTGCGCACCAGCGCGCGGCTTGACGGTGACCACTACGTCGTGAACGGCCAGAAGCTGTGGACCACGGGCGGTCACCAGGCCGACTACCTGTGGCTGGCCTGCCGCACCGATCCCGAGGCCCCGAAGCACCAGGGGATCTCGATCCTGATCGTCGACACCTCGGACCCGGGCTACTCCTGGACGCCGATCATCACCGCCGACGGGGCTCACCACACCAATGCGGTCTACCTCAACGACGTGCGAGTGCCGGCCGACATGCTGGTGGGGGAGGAGAACCAGGGCTGGAAGCTGATCACCACCCAGCTCAACCACGAGCGAGTCATGCTCGGCCCGGCCGGGCGGATCGAGGGCCTCCGGGACCGGGTGGCGGCCTGGGCCGACCAGGCCGGTGTCCGCGACGAGCCCGACGTACGCGCCGTCCTGGCCGAGGCGACCGCGGTGTTCCGGGTCAACGAGCTGCTCAACTGGGAGGTCGCGCACACCGCCGAGGCGGGTGAGGTCGACGTCGCCGACGCGTCGGCCTCCAAGGTCTTCGCCTCCGATCGGGTGCAGGTCCTCGGCCGCGCCCTGGCCGCGGTCGTGCACCGGTACGGCGACCTGTCCGACCCCGAGACCGGGGACCTCGCGGACTACCTCGACAAGCAGGCCAAGCGGAACCTCGTCCTCACCTTCGGTGGCGGGGTCAACGAGGTGCAGCGGGAGCTGATCGCGATGTTCGGACTCGGCCTGCCGCGGGTGCCTCGATGACTCACGACGAGATCATGGCCGCCGCCGAGCGGATCAAGGCCAACGGCGAGACGTCCCCGCGTCCTGGCCGCGACCCGGTGAACCAGCCGATGATCAACAACTGGGTCGAGGCGATCGGCGACACCAACCCGCGCTGGAGCACGGGCGAGGCGCCCTGGGCGATGGCCCAGGTGTGGACCATGGGCGGGCTGCACCCGACGCGGGATCCCGACGACCCGCTGCACTCGATGATGACCGTGCTCACCGACGCCGGCTTCACCGGCGTGCTCGGGACCAACTGCGAGCAGGAGTACGCCCGTGCCCTGCGCGTCGGCGAGGAGGTCACCGTCACCACCCGGCTCGAGTCGGTGGTCGGCCCCAAGCAGACCGGGGTCGGCGAGGGCTACTTCGTGACCACCCGAAACGTCTGGCGGGTCGGCGACGAGGAAGTCGCGTCGATGCTGTTCCGGGTGCTGAAGTTCGTGCCCAGGCAGACGCAAGGCGCGGCCGAGGCCGACTTCGTCCTCCGTCCCCAGATGAACCGCGACACCGAGTTCTTCTGGCAGGGCTCGCAGGCAGGCGAGCTCCGGATCCAGAGCTGCAACGCCTGCGGCGCCCTGCGCCACCCCCCGGGCCCGGCCTGCCCGGCGTGCGGTGCACTCGACCGCGGGTACGTCGTCGCGTCCGGTCGCGGCACCGTGTTCTCCTACGTGGTCCACCGGCACCCGCCCGTGCCCGGACGGGAGCTGCCGATCCTGCTGGTGCTCGTCGACCTCGAGGAAGGCGTCCGCATGCTCGGGGAGCTGCTCGACACCGACCCGGAGAAGGTCGAGATCGGCATGCCCGTCGTCGTCGACTTCCAGCGGATCGACGACGAACTGACCCTCCCCGTCTGGAGGACAGCATGAACACCCTTCCCGAGTGGCGGCTGCCGATCACGACCACGTTGGTGGTGAGCACCGCGATCGCCACCCGCGACTTCCAGGACGTCCACCACGACCGCGACCTCGCGCAGTCCTACGGATCGCAGGACATCTTCCTCAACATCCTGACCACCACCGGGCTCGTGCAGCGCTACGTGACCGACTCCCTGGGCGATGTCGACCTCGCCGGGATCGCGCTGCGGCTGGGCGCGCCGGCGTACCCGGGCGACGAGCTCGTCTTCACCGGCACCCGCGACGGCGACACCGTGTCGGTGACGGGTGCCGTGTCGATCGGCGACCACGTGACGGCGACGGTGACACTGCGCGAAGCGCAGCATGGACCACTGCGATGACGGCGGCACTGTCCGGAAAGGCGGCCGTCGTCGGTATCGGTGCGACCGAGTTCTCCAAGGAGTCGGGCCGCTCCGAGCTGCAGCTCTCGGTCGAGGCCGTGCGGGCCGCGCTGGCCGACTGCGGGCTCACGCCCGGCGACGTCGACGGACTGACCACCTTCACCATGGACACGTCCTCGGAGATCGCGCTCGCCCGCGAGCTCGGGATGGGGGAGCTCCGGTTCTTCAGCCGGATCAGCTACGGCGGCGGCGCTGCCTGCGGCACCGTCCAGCAG
>DASSJR010000107.1:0-2811 GCA_035691135.1 Nocardioides sp.
GTGGGGTCGCCGGAGGCGATGCCGTGCTGGAAGACCTTCTCCCCCGCCGCCCCACGGGCATCGGCGGGGGAGAAGGCGATCGTGGTGCCGGCCAGGGTCGCGCCCGCAGCGCCGGCCGCGAGGACGGCGCGGCGGGGGAGAGGTGTCTCGGTCACGCCCGGAGCAACGACGAGGTGGCCCCGGCGACACGGGTCGGGTCGTGTGATCTCTGTCTGTTCATCGAGCCGTCACCGCGTGGCCAACCCGGGCACGGCGGCTGGAAAATTGCGATAGTCCCGGACGTTCCGGTTGCGGATCGCCTGAAATCACAACCGAAACGTCCGGGACTATCCGGGTTCGGGGTCGTCCGCCAGAGAATGCTCGCCGATCAGCGGGACAAGCTCACCCGGACCCGCTGGGTCAGGTTGTCGTCGCGTGGGACGCCGAAGCAGGAGAACGGCGAGGTGGCGCGGCGCCAGCAGTTGGTGCGCGTGCTGGCGTTGACCAGCGTCACCTCGACCCGGGAGACATCCCCGCCGAGGAGGGGAACGGTGAGGGACCCGACGCCGAGCCGGTTGAGGCTGACCGGCTCGGGTGTGACCACGCCTCCGGCGTACGACGTCACCATCGCGAGCGAGCCGCGGCTGGTGTCGGGCAGGTCCACGTTGACCCGCAATGTGGCGGTCGGTGAGATCAGGCCCGTGGGTGTGAACCGGAGCGTGGCGCTGCCCAGGTGGTCGACCTCGCGGGACATCCAGCCGGACCCCTCGCCGGGTGCGAGGCGGCGGCTGCCGCTCAGCGGGGCCACCGGGTAGCTGTTGGCGGCGCCCTCGGCGTACTCCGTTCTCGACCGACGGTTGGCGTCGGCGAACCGGGCGAACCAGCGTCCGAACGACTGGCCGCGGGCGGCGAGGGCGGAGCGGACGGCCTGCAGCGAGTACATGTCCCGGGCGCCGGCCGAGCCGTCGGCCCGCTCCCACATCCGCCGCACCAGGGGCGACAGGACGGCGCCCGGGTCGAGCTGCTCGGTGAGGTAGCGGAAGAAGATCCAGTCGCCGTACTGGTGCGTCCCGCCGATCTCGAACTTGTCCAGGGGAACCTGCGGCCGGCGGAGCGGCCCGTGGACGAGGTACTGCAGGTTGTCGTTGATGTCGGTGAAGAGCTCGTCCTCGGCCCAGGTGGCGGTGGCCTCCATGAACCAGCTGTCCTCGAACGCGTCGTAGGCGAACTGCACCGCGTGGAAGTACTCGTGGGCGGCGGTCACCCGCATGTTGTCGAGCGGCGGGAGGCCCCGGAACGCCTTCTCGGTGTAGTTGTTGTCCAGGACGCAGTAGGCCCAGGAGTCGAAGGGGCCGGTCTGGCGGAACTGCTTGTCGCTGGTGCAGAAGCCGTAGAGCCCCTGGGCCCCCAGGTTGCGGATGTAGACGTCGGTCTTGTTGTTGCCGCCCCGGGTGCCGTCCGGCCGCGGCGCCCGGTAGCCGGCGGCCACGTAGCTCCGGTGGACGCCGTCGACGGTGTCGCGCACGCTCTCGATGTAGTCGGGCACACCGTCGCGGTCGGCGTCGGCCGGGTTGACGCTGGTGGGGCTCCAGTGGACGCAGATGTTGGCGGTGCAGGTCCGCTTGCGAGCCGCGGGACGGGCGAGGAGCCGGTCGGCCTGGCGGGCGGCGGTGCCCCTCAGCTGATCGCGGACCCGGATCAGGTCACGCAGCGCGAGGGTGGCGTCCCGACCCGGGGCTGTGGACGCGGGACGTGCGTGGGCCGCGGCGTGCCGGTCGAAGAGGGCCTGCACACGAGCGAGTGCCTGCACGGCCTGGTCCGAGGCCTGAGTGGGCAGGTGCGCGCGAGGGACGTCCTGGGGGACCGCGTACGTCGGCAGGGCAAGGCCGATCGCAAGCGCGGCGGCGATGCCCGCGCCGATGACCGCTCTCATACGCATGGTCTTTCCCCTGCCCCCGTGGCGTAGGGAAAGTGAATCGGTCGCTCCGCAACGAAGCGTAAAATTCGGAAAGTCTTGAGGATCAGATGACCGGCGGGCTAGACCGGTGGTCTAGTTTTCAGACGCTGCGGAGGACGGCGGTCACCACACCGAGGATCGTGGCGCTGTCGCCGTTGATCGGGTCGTAGGCCTCGTTGTGGGGGAGCAGCCAGACGTGGCCGTCCTTGCGCTGCAGGGTCTTGACCGTGGCCTCGTCGTCGAGCAGGGCGGCGACGATCTGGCCGTTGTCGGCGGTCTGCTCCTTGCGGATGACGACGTAGTCGCCGTCGCAGATGGCAGCGTCGATCATCGAGTCGCCCTTGACCTCGAGCAGGAAAAGGGTGCCTTCGCCGACGAGCTGCTTGGGCAGCGGGAAGACCTCCTGGACCTGCTCCTCGGCGAGGATCGGACCACCGGCGGCGATCCGGCCGACGACGGGGACGTAGGAGGCGGCGGGCATCGCGTCGCCGACCCCCGTCTCGTCGATCGAGGTCTCCTCGGCCGAGGACATCGAGCGCCGGGCGGCCATCACCTCGGGCAGGAACACCTCGAGCGCCCGGGGCCGGTTGGGGTCGCGCTTGAGGAAGCCCTTCTCCTCGAGCACCTTGAGCTGGTGGGCGACGCTGGAGGAGCTGGTCAGCCCGACCGCCTGGCCGATCTCGCGCATGCTGGGCGGGTAGCCGCGCTTCTCGATGGAGTCCTTGATGTGGGCGAGCACCCGCTGCTGGCGCGGGGTCAGGCCGGTGGCGTCGGGAGGACCATCGGGGAGCTCGGACACGGTCTTCTTGGGCATGGGCTCAAGGTAGTCGCGCGCCCTGGCCATTTCAAACATCTGTTCGAACAGCGTGTCGCCG
>DASSJR010000108.1:0-7863 GCA_035691135.1 Nocardioides sp.
CTCAGGCCCAGCACGAGCAGGTGATCCGCCGCATCCTGATGATCGGCTCAGCGGCAGCCCTCGCAGGCTGGGCGTTGCTGGTGGGCATGCACCGGCGCGAAGGTGCGCGGCTCCGCGATGCTCTGGGCCGCGAGGCGGAGCAACGGACCGTGGCCGACGAGTTGCAGCGCGGCCTCTTCCCGGACCAGCTACCAGTCATCCCGGGGCTCCAGCTCGCCGCACGCTCCACGCCGGGGAACTCGTCGATGCGGGTCGGTGGCGACTGGTACGACGTGGTTCTGTTGCCGTCCGGTGAAGTCGGCCTGGTGGTCGGTGACGTGGTGGGCCACGACCTTCCGGCCGCCTCCGCGATGGGACAGATCCGGACCGCCCTGCGGGCCTTCGCCGTGCACGAGACCTCACCCGCCAATGTGCTCGCCCGGGTGAACACCATGGTGGACATCCTGGGCGTCTCCGACCTCACCACCTGCCTGTACGCGATCGTCAATCCCGCCACCGGCGCCTTCCGGTGGTCGAGCGCCGGCCACCTGAACCCGCTGCTCGTCGGTGCCTCGGGCGACGCCCGGTTGCTGCGAGGCGATCCGGGACCACCCTTCGGCGCGAGCGACACCGCGGTGTACGTCGACCGCGCGGCCCAGATCCCTCGCGGAGGATCGGTCCTGCTCTACACGGATGGGCTCGTGGAACGCAGGTCGAGCTCGATCAGTGACTGGTTGGCCCAGCTGGAGTCGATCCGTATGCCCTCGAACGACCCGGAGTCCCTGTGTGACCACGTGCTGGCCGCGCTCCTCGGCGTCAACTCACCGGCGAGCGACGACGTGACCGTCCTCGCCCTCCAACCGTCACCGCCGTACGAGACCTCGACGCAGTCAACGGTCGGTGCTCTGAGTACGACCTAGCCGAGATCGGCAGGCGCGTACGCGACCACGTCGTTGCCTGCGGCCGCGATGACCATTCCCGAGGCGATGGCGACGCCACTGCTCGACAGCCCGAGTGCCGGCTCGTCTGCGTCGGCCTGGAGCGGGCGCCTCAGCAGCGGCACGCCGGACGCCTCGTCCCACGCGAGGAGGTTCCCGACGTTGTCGACGGTGAACACCACGCCGCCCGCGATCGAGGTCGACTGGTAGTGCGTCCCGTCAGCGATGGGCGAGGCCCACTGCACCGCCCCGTCGTCATCCCCGAGCGAGAACATCGTCCCTCCGGGGGAGCTCGCGCCGACCACAGCAGCCCCGTGAGCGGCCCAGGCGGCGGCGTTGCACGCAGCACAGGACCCGCCGACGGTCGCCTTCCACGCAGGCTGCATCGACCCGGCGTCAACCGCGTGGTAGACCCCTGCCTTTTGCAGGTCGCCGACGAGCAGGCGTCCGGTCGAGTCGCGGAACAGGTTCGGCGGTGCACCGAAGTCCAGGTCGAGCTGCAGGCAGGGCGCACTGTCGCCGACGATGAGCTGCAGATTGGGGTCCTCCCCCGCCGCTTCGCACAACGGGTCCACGGCTTCGCGCAGCGCCGGGTCGTACTGCTCGATCAGGCCCTTGTAGGACCCGACCACCTCACCGAAGGTCGCGCGACCCGGATCGATGTCGATCTTGAGGATGGCGTTGGTGTTCTCGTGTTCGACCTTCTTGCTGTACGGGTTGCTGGTGCCGGCGTACGCGTAGCCGTGCTCTTCGTCGACGGCGGGCGCGGTCCAGATGCCTCCGCCTGCGAAGCCGTGGTCGAAGGCGTCCTGCGGAATCGAGTAGACCCGCTGGAGGAGTCGTCCCGTCCTGGCGTTGAAGATCGCCAGTCCGCCCCGCTCGTCCGGATCCCCTTCGGCAGGTGAGAACCCGGCCAGCAACAGGCCGTGGGTGACGACGGCGGTGGCGTTCGTGTAGTAGCCGTCTCCCGCGACGATCGGCTTGCTGCGCCACAGGACCCGCGGCTTGCCGTCGGCACCGGGCGTCCTGGACAGGGCCAGCACGTAGGGCGAGCCCACCTGGTTGACGAGCATGAGCACGGCCTCGTCGGTCACGGCCGGCGAGCTGACGAACGTGCCGCCGAGGCCGGCGACAGTCCCGGGGTCGAGTGCGACGTGGTGGCGCCACACGACGGTGCCATCGCTGGCGTCGAGCGCGACCACGTCACCGCCTGCCGTGTTGAGGTACACGCAGCCACCACTGACGATCGGTGTGCCGTTGAGGTCGCTGAAGACGTTGGCCGCCGCGCCGGTCGAGAACGACCAGACCGGCTGCAGGGTCGGCGTGGTGTCAGGCGAGATGTCCCCCGCCTGCTCCTGGGTGCGCGTGTTGGCGAGGTCACGACCGAACGTCGGCCACTCGTCCTGCGCCGTGGGTGCGCCGCACGGACCCGGGCCGGCGCCAGCCGGCGCAGGGGCCACCAGGAGCGGGACGATCGTCGCCAGGACGACTCCGGCGAGGCTGGGACGGGACAGGCGCACGAAGAGTCCAACGATCGGACCCGAACCCGGTCACGGACCGAACGGAGCGACCTCAGGTCCCGGGTGCGGCTCAGGACTCCGGCTTCGCGCCGTTACAGCACCTTCGTGCCGTACATCTCCCCCAGCGGGTCGCAAATGAGCTCCAGGCGCGCGCCGTTGGGATCGCGGAAGTAGAGCGACGTGCTGCTCTCGAGCTCGTAGTCCACACCCGCCTCGTCGAGCCGGCTCCTGAGACGCTCCCACCTGTCAGGCTCCACCGAGATGGCGATGTGGTGCAGGCCGCCCAGCACCTCGACATAAGGGCCGACGTCGAGTCCCGGGAAGTCGAAGAACGCGATCAGGTTGTTGTTGCCGATGTCGAAGAAGAAGTGGTTCGAGCCCTTGTAGTCACGGTTCTCGAAGATCTCGGTGAGGGGGAACTCGAGGACACCTTGATAGAACCTGATCGTCTCCTCGACGTCCCGGCAGACCAGGGCGAGGTGGTGAAGACCGCGGGCGCTCGACCCCGGGCGGGCCTCCTCAGGCTGGAGGTATCGCGCGCGGAGGCGCCCCCGCTCCTCCTCGATCGCGGACACGTCGATGGGGGTCATGGGCCGAAGCTTCCCGCGCCGAACTCGAGGACGGTCTGATCGTCCGCCTCCCCAGCGGCCCACGAGAACCTGACCTCGGTCAACGAGAGGCGGGTGTCGCCGGCGGTCATGGCGTTCCACGTGCCCACGCCCGTACCTCCCCTGAGGAGTCATAGTTGAGAGTTCAACTACAGACTACGCCCGAAGTGGACCACCGTTCCAGTGCTCGAGGTGGGTCAATTCCTCCACCGCGACCCGGTTCAGACTCTTCACCTGTGTGACCGGCTTGCCCAGGGGTACGACGGCAGCGACCGCGAATGGTTCGGGGATGTCGAGCAGCCCCTTGAGCGCCGGCTCCTCGGCGATCGCCATCGTCGTGATGGTGCCGCCGAAACCCTCATTCCTTGCCGCCAGCAGGATGTTCCAGACCAGCGGATAGACCGACCCGCCACCGACGATCCCGACCCGGTCGAGCTCCTTGTCCAGTGCTGCCACCACGCGCAGGTCGACGCAGACGACGAGGACGACCGGGGCCCGGCGCAACGGTTCTGTCACGGATGCAGGCACCCGGGTCTCCGCCACCTGCTCCTCGGTGACCCGGCTGGGGGTGTGGGCGCTCCACGGGGTCTCGCCCGCCGCACGCTGCGCGTGATAGCGCCGCGCCCCAGGATCGGTGATCTCGACCAACCGCTCCCGGGTCGCCGGGTCACGAACCACCACGATCTGGCTCCCCTGGCGGTTGCCGCCACTGGGTGCGAATCGGGCGTTCTCGAGGATTGTGTGGAGCACCTCGTCCGGCAGCGGGTCGTCGGTGAACTCGCGAACCGCTGCGGTCGTCCGCATCACCTCGTAGAGATCCATGGATCGGAGCCTAGCCACCCGCGGCCGGCCAACTGGCGCGCAGCAGAGGGGACGAGCCCGGCCGGCAAGATGGTCCAACAGGGGTTCCGCGGGGCAAGGCCACGCTGGACCCGTGGCTCCACTGTCGAAGCGAAGGTTCAGAGCTTGATCCGAGCCGAGGTCGGGTCGTACATCGGGCGCAGGGACACCTCGACCGGGTGCCGGACACCGGCGATGTCGACCTCCCAGCTGCCGGCCTCGAGCCAGTCCGGGGTGACCGGCTCGCCGCCCCCGGAGACCATGGCCAGGCCGACCGCCCCGCCCAGCGTCCAGCCGTACGACGCAGCCCGGACGTAGCCGACCGCCTCACCGTCGCGGTGAAGGACCTCCGCGTGGTAGAGCAGCGGGTCGGGGTCCAGGACCCGGACCTGCACGATCCGCTGACCCATCCCTCCCGCTGCGACGTTGGCAGCCTTGCGGGCAAGCACCGCATCGCGGCCGACGAAGCCGCTCGGCTTGTCCAGGGCGAGTGCGAAGCCGAGCCCGGCCTCGAGCGGGCAGTCGGTGTTGTCGATGTCGTGGCCGAAGTCGCGGTAGCCCTTCTCCATCCGCAGAGAGGCCAGCGCCTTGAGCCCGACAGGCCGCAGCCCGTACGCCGCCCCGGCGCCCTGCAGCGCGTCGTAGACCCCCAGGGTGTCGGCCGCCGGGATGTAGAGCTCGTAGCCGAGCTCGCCGAGGTAGGTGATCCGGACGCACAGCACCTCCACGCCGGCGAGCACGAGCCAGCGGGCGGTACGGAACGCGAACGCCTCCGTCGACAGGTCGGTGTCGGTCAGCTCCGCGAGCACCTCGCGCGACCGGGGTCCCTGGACGTTGAGCTGGCCGTAGTCGGCGGTGACGTCGGTGATCGTGCAGTCGGCGTCGCCGGTGTGGCGGGTCAGCCAGGCCGACGCGTGGCCGTGCGCGGTGTCGGATGCGACCACGAGGAAGTCGCCCTCCCCCAGCTTGGTGACCGTCAGATCGCATTCGATCCGGCCGTCCTCGTCGAGCCACTGGGTATAGGTGATCGTCTCGGCCTTCTCGTTGACGGCGCCCGCGGAGACCCGGTCGAGTACGTCGCCGGCGTCGGCCCCCTGGACCCGGAACTTCGCCATGAAGCTCATGTCCATCAGGCCGGCTCCCTCGCGGACGGCGCGGTGCTCGGCCTCCCACTGCTCGAACCAGGTCGCCCTCCCCCAGGTCGGCTCGGCAGAGGGGGCGGTGCCGAGCCCGGCGAACCAGTCGGCGCCCTCCCAGCCCGATACCTCGCGCAGGTAGCCGCCCTGCTCGACCAGCCGCTCGTGAACCGGTGAGAGGAGCGTGTTGCGGGCGGTGCGCAGCTGCTTGCCGGGGGTGTGCGCGGCGTACACCGTGCCGAGGATCTCCGTCGTGCGCGCGGCGCGGTAGGCGTCGTCGGCCTGCCACGGACGGAACCGGTCGACATTGAAGCCGGTGACGTCGACGTCCGGCCGGCCCGTGGTGATCCAGTGGGCCAGCACGCGTCCGAGGCCGCCGGCGGAGAGGATGCCGACCGAGTTCATGCCCGCGGCGACGAAGTAGTTGCGGATCCCGGGAGCCTCGCCGACGGCGGGGGCGAGGTCGGGCGTGAAGGACTCCGGGCCGCAGAACAAGGTCCGGACACCGACCTCGAGGGTGATCGGGACCCGGGCCATGGCCTTCTCCAGGAAAGGGCCCATCCGGTCCCAGTCGGGCGGAATCTTGCCGAAGGAGAAGCCGCGCGGGATGCCGTCGACCTTCCACGGCGCCGCCTGCGGCTCGAAGAGGCCGACCATCATCCCGCCTCCCTCCTCGCGGTAGTAGCCGTACGACGCGGGGTCCTCGAACACGGGCGTGTCGGGATCGAGCCCGTCGATGGTGTCGGTGATCAGGTAGTAGTGCTCGGCGGCCTGGTTCGGGATCACGAGGCCGTTCCTCGCGCCCAGCTCCCTGGCCCACATGCCAGCGCAGTTGACGACGTACTCGGCCTCGATCCCGGCCGTCTCGCCGGGTGCGCCCGGGGACACCCGGACGCCGGTCACCCGCCCGCAGTCGGTGAGCACGTCCTCCACCGACACGCCCTCGACGACCTGCACTCCGAGCCGTCGGGCGCCCTTGGCCAGCGCGGTGGTGAGGTCGACGGGGTTGACCCGGCCGTCGCCGGGAACGTGGAAGCCCGCGAGCAGGTCGTCGGTCCTCGCCCAGGGAAAGAGGTCGGCCATCTCCCGCGGCGAGATCTCCTCGACCTCGAGCCCCAGGTGACGCTGGAACGCGGCCACCCGGTGGTACTCCTCGAGCCGGGCCTCATCGGCTGCCGCCTCGATGAGCCCGACCGGCTTGAACCCGGTGGCCTGCCCGGTCTCCTCCTCGAGGCGCGCGTAGAGGTCGCGGGAGTACAGCCGGATCGCGGTCGAGGTCTCCGACGTCGACCCGAAGCAGGTCATCAAGCCCGCGGCGTGCCACGTGGTGCCGGAGGTCAGGCGGTCTCGCTCGAGCAGCACCACGTCCGTCCAGCCGGCATGGGCGAGGTGGTATGCGACGGAGCAGCCGATCACGCCCCCGCCGATGATGACGACGCGGGCACGGTCGGGCAGCTGAGCTCCGGAAGGGGCGGTCATCGCCCAAATCTATTCCGGGTCGGTGCAACACCCGTGAGGGAGCACCGCGAGGATCGACCTGCCTCGAGGAGAACCAGGCCCTGGCGAAGCTGATCACTGGCTGGAACGCATCGCTCGCAGCAGTCCGGCACCCTCGAGGGACAGCGTCACTGTGACGGCGGAGTGCCTGCTCTTGCTCGCCCGCCTATTCGCGCGACAGCTCCGGGGCATAGAGCCCGGTCATGCCACCGTTGGGGTCGAGACGGCTCAACAGCGCGTCGCCGATGCGTCGCAGCTGCTCCACCTGTCTGGCCGTCAACGCGTCGAAGACGTGGCCGCGCACCGTGCGGACGTGTCCCGGAGCGGCGGCGACCACGGTGTCCCATCCGGCGGGCGTGAGCCGGGCGTTGGTCGCCCGGCCGTCCTCCGGGCAGGGAAAGCGCTCCACCAGCCCGCGACCTTCGAGTCGACGCATCACGTGCGAGAGGCGCGGCAGCGTGGCGTTGGTGCGCTGGGCCAGCGAGGTCATCCGGAGCGTGCGCTCGGGGGCCTCCGAGAGCATCGCGAGGACGAAGTACTCGAAGTGGGTCACTCCCGAGTCGGTCCGCAGCTGGGAGTCCAACACTCCCGGGAGGAGCTCGACGACCGCCACCAGCCGGAGCCAGGCAGCCCGCTCCTCCTCGGTCAGCCATTCATCATCCATGCCCACAGTTTAGCCGTTTACTTGACGGAACAACCAAATATCCGTATGGTTAGTTGAAGCAACAACTAAATCCTTCGACGTACAGGAGCACCTCATGGCACACCTCTCCATCATCGGCACCGGAAACATGGGCCAGGCCATCGCCGGCGTCGCAGCCAAGGGCGGGCACCCCGTCCAGCTGCTCGGCTCGAGCGACACCGATACCGAGGTCACCGGCGAGGTCGTCGTCCTCGCGGTTCCGTACCCGGCCGTCGCCGACGTCATCGGCCAGCGCGGCGAGAGCCTCGCCGGCAAGATCGTCGTCGACATCACCAACCCGCTGAACTTCGCTACCTTCGACTCCCTGGTGGTGCCGGCCGACGGCTCCGCGACCTCGGAGATCGCCGCCGCCCTTCCCCAGTCGCGGGTGCTGAAGGCGTTCAACACCAACTTCGCCGGCACGCTCGTCTCGGGCACCCTCGGGTCCCTGCCCACCACCGTCCTGATCGCCGGCGATGACGCGGATGCGAAGTCGACCCTGGCCGGCATCGTCACCTCCGCCGGCCTCGAGGCCATCGACGCCGGAGCGCTGGCCCGTGCCCGCGAGCTCGAGGCTCTCGGCTTCCTCCAGCTCACCCTCGCCGTCGCCGAGAAGGTCTCCTGGACCGGCGGCTTCGGCGTCGTCGCCTGAGCACCTCGATC
>DASSJR010000109.1:0-10982 GCA_035691135.1 Nocardioides sp.
CTCGTCCGGGTGGATGTAGAGCATGCGCTTGCCCTCGTAGATGCAGTCGACCGGGCACTCGTCGACGCAGGCCCGGTCCTTGAGGTCGACGCACGGCTGGGCGATGACGTAGGTCACCAGTTCCTCCTGGATCTTCGCAAGACAAGACGCTGTTCAGCGTTCGCGGTCAGCCTAGTATCCCCCCGTGCAGGCCTCCCCCGACGCCCACCGATTGGGCCCCCACGTGGTCGGCCGGCGGGTCGTCGTCCGCCGGCTGCTGCGCGGTGAGACGGGCCCGTCCGGCGGCCCGGCGATGACCGACATCCTCGGCATCTGCACGGCGTGGGGTGACGGTCGCTGCGTCGTGGCGCCGGAGACCGGGGAACCGGTCGAGATCGCGCTGGCCGACATCGTGTCGGGCAAGCCCGTGCCGCCGCGGCCGTCCGTCCGCCACCGGGTGTCCGCGTACGACGCCGAGCTGCACGTCCTGTCGCTGTGGCCCGACGTCGAGACCCGTCCGCTCGGCGGCTGGTTGCTCCGCGCGGCGCCGCCGTACGACGGCCGGCTGCGGCGGCGCGCCAACTCGGTCCTCGCGATGGGCGAGCCCGGGGTGGCGCTACCGGACGCCGTGTCGGCGATCCGGGAGTTCTACGCCGCGCGGGACCGTCCCGCACTCGCCCAGGTGGAGATCGGGTCGCCGGAGGAGGCCGGCCTGGTCGACGCCGGATGGGCGCCGGTCCCCGACAAGGACAACCACTTCATGATCGGCTCCGTGGCCCAGGTGCTCCGGCAGACCCCGCCACTCCCGGAGGAGGGGGTCGTATGCCTGACACCTACCCCTGGGTCGTCCTCAGGCACACGACCCGCTCGCGCGGAGGCCGACATCGAGGACCGCGCGCGCGGCCGGGCCGGGCTGGACGGCGACTGGGTGGGGCTCCACACGGTCGAGGTCCATCCCGACCATCGCCGACGCGGCCTGGCCACCCGCGTGATCGTCGAGCTGCTCGACTGGGCAGCCAGCCTGGGCGCGACGACGGCCTGGCTGCACGTGGAGACCCACAACGCCGCCGCGATCGGGCTCTACGAGGGGCTTGGCTTCCGGACGCATCACACCGCGCGCTACCTCACGTCTCCTCGCTGACCCTCCATGGCCTCAGGCCGAGCAGCCGTTCGGTGTGGGTCATGATCCACGTCCACGACGTGCGCACGACGAGCAGCAGCATGGTGCCCGAGATGATCATGCCGGCGATGTTGATGCCCAGCTGGGCGGCGGACCCTGCGATCTCCTCGAGGTTCCACACGGCCAGCCCGAGCGCCAGGTTGCCGGCGGCGGGGACCGTGGTCACGCTGATGAAGACCCCGACCATGGTCGCGGTCTTCTGGATCGCCAGCGCCAGCGCACCTGCCGCGCCGGCCACCAGGGCCACGATGAACGACCACTTGTCGGGGTGCCAGATGAAGCCGGTGTTCGGCCGTGGCGCGGCCACCATCTCGGGTGTGATCCAGCCGAGCACCCGGCCGACGAGGGCCAGCACGGTGACCACCGCGACGGCGAAGGTGAACGACATCCCCAGCAGCCGGAGGCTGCGACCGACCAGCACCCAGCGGGCGAGCACGATGCCCGCGGCCGCGGCCGCCACGGCCGCGAACTCGGGCCCGACGACCATGGCGCCGACCACCAGGATCGAGGAGTCGGTGAGTACCGCGATCGCGGCCAGGATCACCGCGAGCACCAGGAAGATCAGGTAGGACACGGTGGCGGTCGCGCCGGCGTAGGCCTGAGCCTCGACCCCCTCCCAGATCACCGCGTCGTCGGGATGGCCGGGCGCCAGCCTCTCCAGTCGGCGCGCCTCCCGGAACGGCGTCCCGGTCGGGGTCTCGATCACGATCCCGCCGCGCTCGTCGAGCTCGATCTCCTCCAGCATCCGCAACAGCGAGCCGGCTTCCTCGCGTGCGACGTCGCACTCGACCAGGTCTCCCTCCGGTTTGCTGACCACGCCCGCCTGGAGGGTCACGTTGGTGGTGCACTCGTGACCGATCAGCAGCTCACTCACGCGCTCGGTGAGGTCGTTCGGGACGGTCAGGCGGAGGTGGACCAGCACGCAGTCAGGCTAGGCGGAAATGGATTTCGCACCTGCCCAGCCGCGCCGTACGATTTCCGTGGTTGCGCGAGGAGTGACGCCCTCGTTCGAAGCGTGGCCCGTGCGTCCGGCGTACCGACGAGAGGCCGGCATTCGCAACACCAGGACCGCCGGCGAAGGTGTGGTGGCACCGCGATCTGGCCCCCGCCCACACCTCCAGGGCTTCCCGCTCATGGAGGTGAATGATGATTTCGACCGACCCGACCACCCAGGTCCGCACCCTGTGCGCCGACCTCGCGACCACCCCGCCCGGATCACCCGTGCGACTTCAGGGTTGGGTGCACCGCCGTCGCGAGCTCGCGACGGTGACCTTCCTCGTCGTCCGCGACCGCAGCGGACTGGCCCAGGTCGTGGTGCGTGAGGGTGAAGTGCCGCCGGAGGAGACGACCGTCGACGTCGTCGGTATCGCCACCGCCAACGCCCAGGCCCCCGGCGGCGTCGAGGTGACCGAACCCGCGATCACTCCGCTGACCGAGCCCGCGGCCACGCCGCCGGTCGAGCTGTGGCGCCCGGCCCTCAACGCAAGCCTGTCCACGATGCTCGACCGCGCGCCGGTGACGTGGCGGCACCCCGCCCAGCGTGCGAGGTGGGAGCTCGCCGCGGCCACCCTCCGCGGATTCCGCGACACGCTGGACTCGGCCGGGTTCACCGAGGTCCAGACCCCCAAGTTCGTGGCGTCGGCGACCGAGTCGGGCTCATCCGTCTTCGAGGTCGACTACTTCGGCCGGCCGGCGTACCTCGCCCAGAGCCCGCAGTTCTACAAGCAACAGCTGGTGGGCGTCTTCGAGCGGGTCTACGAGGTCGGGCCGGTCTTCCGGGCCGAGCCGCACGACACGGTGCGGCACCTCGCGGAGTACGTCTCCCTCGACGTCGAGCTCGGGTTCATCGACGACCACCGCGACGTGCTCGCGGTGCTCCGGGAGGTCATCGCCGGGATGGTCGCGGGTGTGCACCAGCACGCAGCCGCGGCCGTGGAGCGCACCGGTGCCGACGTTCCGCGGGTGCCCGAAGAGATCCCACTGATCCACTTCCGCGACGCCCTCACGCTGGTCGGTGCCCCCGAGGACGAGCCCGACCTGGCGCCCGAGCACGAGCGGGCGCTGGGCGCGTGGGCGCTGGCCGAGCACGGCAGCGACTTCGTCGCGGTGGAGGGCTACCCCATGTCCAAGCGGCCGTTCTACACCCATCCCTGGCCCGGCGACGAACGGTGGTCCAACAGCTTCGACCTGATCTTCCGTGGGGTCGAGCTGGTCACCGGTGGGCAGCGCCTGCACCGGCCGTCGGCCTACCACGCCGCGATCCGCGCCCGGGGCGAGGACCCGGCGGGCTACGCGTCGTACCTGCAGGCGTTCGAGCACGGCATGCCACCGCACGGGGGCTTTGCGATCGGGCTGGAGCGGTGGACGAGCCGGTTGACCGGCGCGGCCAACGTCCGGGAGGTGACGCTCTTCCCGCGTGACCTGAACCGGCTCACCCCGTGACGTGATTTAACTGTAGTCGATCAGTATGCTTAAGGCATGCTGCGAGATCGCCACGGGCGGCCCGTGGGGGACCACTTCGTCCACCACGGCACCGACCTGGAGACGGTGTGGGACGGTCCCGTCCCGCATCTGACACCCAACGACCGGTTCTTCGTGCGCAACCACACCGCCCCGGCCGTTGTCGATGCCACGTCCTGGCGGTTGTTGGTCACCGGAGACGGCGTCGGCCGGGAGGCGACGTACTCGCTGGCGGAGCTGCAGTCGTTCACCAGCCAGACGCAGGAGCGCGCCCTGGAGTGCACCGGGAACGGCCGACGGCTCTTCGCCGACCAGCAGGGCCACGCGCGGCCAGGGACCCAGTGGGGCCTCGGCGCGATCGGTGTCGCCCGCTGGACCGGGGTCCCGCTCGGGACCATCCTGCGGCACGCCGGCCTGCTCGACTCGGCCGTCCAGGTGATGGCCGTCGGCCTCGACGAGCCCTACGTCGACGGCGGGGTCAACCATGGGCGGGTCCGCCGCCCGCTGCCCATCGCCAAGGCGCTCGACGACGTGCTCATCGCCTGGGGGATGAACGGCGAACCGCTCCCGCGCGACCACGGCTTCCCGGCCCGGCTGATCGTGCCCGGCTGGGTGGGCATCGCCAGCATCAAGTGGCTCGGTGAGCTGCGGGTGACCACCACCGCCGAGACCTCCCCGTGGAACACGAAGTGGTACCGCATGCACGGCGTCGGCTGGTCGGACGCCAACTCCGCTCTCGACCGGATGCCGGTGATGAGCTGCCTTGACACGGTGGGCGACACCCGGTCCGGCGCGATCTCGGGCCAGAGGACGCTGCTGCGGGGACGCGCCTGGGCCGGCGAGGCCGCCATCAGCAGGGTCGAGGTGAGCACCGACGGAGGCCGTCACTGGCACGACGCCACGCTGGTCGGCGCCAACGACCCGTCCTGCTGGGTTGCCTGGACGCTGCCCTGGACCCCCTCCCGGGTCGGCCGCCACGACCTGGTCGTCCGGGCCACCGACACCACCGGGCGACGGCAGCCCCAGCGCGCACCCGACAACGACGACGGCTACCTGTTCAGCGCCGCCGTCCACTACCGGGTCGACGTCGCCTGCCAGGCGGCCGGCTGAGCGGTAGTCCAGTGGCAAGTGGTCGCGATTCGGGCCGATGCCCAACCACTTGCCACTGGACTACCCGCATCGGGCATGGCCGCCGGGGGTCACTCGCAGATGACCGTGTCCGACGGGAGGTACGTCGTGTGGAACTGCTCGTCGTGGTCGAGGCTGCGCTCCCCCGCCCGCCGGAAGTGGCGGGTCACGTCGACGTCGAAGCCGGCGTAGCCGTCGTTGGGCACGCAGTCGTCGCCGCTCAGGTGCCGGGTCTTCTCCGGGGTGCGGTTGTAGCGGTCGGACGTCGAGGCGGTGATGTCCCAGTAGTGGGTGGACCACATCCGGACGGTCACCACACCCTGCCTCGAGGGGGTACTCGGGGTGACCCGGGCGGTGATCAGGACGCCGTAGGGCGTGTCGTTCTTGAATCGCAGGTCGACCGAGCCCCAGGCGACCGTGGCCTCCCGACCCATCGGATAGCGGTCGATGTAGAACGAGTGGGTCTTGTGCTCGATGTCCTCGAGCCCGGCGAAGAACATCGCGTTGAACGTGGTCGTGGCCATCTGGGAGACGCCGCCGCCGAGGTCCTCCTGATAGACGCCGTCCTCGATGATGAAGCCCTGGGTGAAGCCGTTGGCCCGGGTGCGCTTGCCCACGGTGTCGTTGAGCGAGAAGGTCTCGCCGGGCTTGAGCACCGTGCCGTTGACGAGCTCGGCGGCCCGGCCGATGTTGGTGTTGCGGTAGGCCGCGTGGGGAAAGTAGGTCGTGAACTCAGAGACCTGCTCCTTGATCCCCAGCTTGCGCGCGTCGGCGGTACGGAAGTCGGCGCGGGCCACCTTGGCGGGCACGCTGCCCTCGCGCCGACCCTCCGGCCGACGTAGCAGGTTGCGGAACACACGGCGTACGTCCTCGGGCTGGTACTTCACACCGGGCTTGTCGGGGATGACCTTGGGCTTGCCCTTGACGAGCCGCACGGTCGCGTCGACAGGTTTGCCACTCTTGCTCACGCCGCGCTCGACGAGCTGGTTCAACCGGTCCTGGTCGATGTCCGGCACCAGCTCGCTGCGTCGCGGATTCATCGCGAGGACCGGCGCGAAGTCCCGGGTGTCGAGCCGGACCCGGGAGCGGCCGAAGTCGAGCGTCACCGGGCCGGAGAGCGCCGGGTTGGCGAAACCGTCGAGTGCCTCGGCGACGTCGCCGTCGTCGATGTCGGGCTGGGCAGCAGAGCTGCTCAGCTCGACGGTGGTGCCCTGTAGGTACGCCGCCTCGAGCGCCGACCGGGCCGACTCGGGGTCGACGGCTTCTCCGAGTCGGGGCTCGACGACCTCGACCCGAGCGTCCTCGAACAGCACGTCGCCGTCCCTCGGCGCCTGGCTGTTGGCTTCGACCAGCTGGTCGACGGCCGCGGTCATGGCGGTCTCGTCGACGGTGACCACGGGGTCGAGGTCCTCTCCACCGGTGTAGTAGTTCCACAACCGGTCGGGGGCCCAGGACCGCTCGCCTCCCGCCGCCGCGACGGAGGACTGGAGGTCGACCGCGAGGCCGGCCGCTGTCGGGTCGACCGCCTTCGTGGGCTTCCCGTCGACCGAGACCTGGATCGGCGCCGCGCTCCGCTCGGCCAGCCCCCGCTCGAGGGCGGCGACGGCGGCTGCCTGGCTGCGGCCGCCCACCTCGATCCCGGCGATGGTGGTGCCCCGCGGGACGTTGTCGCCGGCGGCCAGGTAGGCGAGGACGTAGCAACCGCCGAACAGCACGATCAGCCCGAGCAGCAGCAGGAGGACGACCCGGCCGCCCTCGGTCTCCCGGCCCTGCTCGCTCACGCCGCAATCCTAGGAGCGAGCGCCTACTCCTTCAGGCCTCCACGCCGGGGCCGCGGCAACGTGACCACCGAGTAGATGAAGACCACCAGCCCGAAGGCGATCAATCCGTATCCGGCGGGGTCGGACGAGATCGCGAAGTCGCCCTCGCCCCGGGTGGGAGTCACCCAGGCGACGAACCCGACCCATCCGAGACCGAACGCGAGCCGGGTCCACCAGCCTGGGCCGACCGCGACCAGGGCGGCCAGGGTGGCGACGGCGCCGAGAAGAAACCCCCAGCCGAGGGTGTGCAGCGCCACCGTGGCGAGCGCGGTCGCGGCGCCGGCCACCAGCAGCAGCACCGCCACCACGATGCGCATCAGGAGCCCACGCCCCTAGGTGCCGGCGAACAGATCGGACTCCCACCCGTCCTCGCCGACCTCTCCGGGAGCGCCCTTGGCCAGCCGGAAGAACTCCTCGGCCCAGAAGGCGTGGCCGCTCTCGGCGCCGGAGAAGAAGAAGCCGTTCTGCTCCACCTGGGACTTGTGGGCCGCCAGCGCCTCCATCTTGCGGTCGATCACCGCCGAGCCGTCGATCCTCGCGGTGAGCTGGTCGTCCGGGGTCACGAACGGACCGAGGTTGCCGTCGGGGTCCATGCCCTCGAAGGTCTTGGTGTCGCCGGACTCCCGGATCTTGCGGAGGCTCTCGCGCATCCGGCCCTCGCTCATCGCGCTCCAGTAGACCTTCGCCACCTCGTGCGGCTCGCCGAGGTCGGTCTTGTACGACGGGACGGCGGCCAGCAGGGCGGCGTACATGGCGACGCGGTGGGCCTGGATGTGGTCGGGGTGGCCGTAGCCACCGAACTGGTCGTAGGTCACCAGCACCTGCGGTCGTACTTCGCGGATGACGCGCACGAGGTGATCGGCGGCCTCGTTGAGGTCGGCCTTCCAGAACGCGTTGTCGTGGATGACGTCACCGGGGACCGCGTGACCGTCCTCGTGCCAGGCCATGCCGGAGTCGCGATAGGCGCCGAACCCGCCGAGGAAGCGGTGGTCGGTGACGCCGAGGATCTTCATCGCCTCGGCCAGTTCTTCCCGGCGGTGCTCGCCGAGGGTGTCGTCCTTGTCGGCGGCCTTGTGCTCCCACTCGGGGACCAGGATCTCGCCCATCTCTCCCGCAGTGCAGGTGACCAGGGTGACGCCGACGCCACGGTCGACATAGCTGGCCATCGTCGCCCCGGTGCCGATGGTCTCGTCGTCGGGGTGGGCGTGGACGACGAGAAGGCGTTGCGCCGGAGCATCGTTCATGGCGTCAGCGTAGTCAGGAGGTCGCGCAGCTCGGCCAGGAACGGCCGGTCGGCCTCCAGCCAGTCCACGTCGCTGAGCTCCCCGGCCGCGAGCCAGCGGACGAGGTCGTGCTCGACAGGCTCCGGCGCTCCGTCGACCAGGTTCGCCAGGGCCACCGCCAGGGTGTGGGTCTCGCTGATCGGCACCTCCCCGGCCAGCCAGCCCGTCACCTCGACCCGGCACCCGAGCTCCTCGGCCACCTCGCGGACCAGAGCAGCCTCGCGGGTTTCGCCCGGCTCGACCTTGCCGCCGGGGAACTCCCACCTCCCCGCCGCCGCGGCCGGTGCGGTACGACGCGCGGCCAGGACGCAGCCGTCGCGGAGGATCGCGGCGCCGACGACGGTGAGGGTCACGATGCCCGAGCATGCCGTACGGACCTAGTGTGTGCCGTCATGGAGGGGAACGTCGGAGGCGTGCACCTGCGCCGGAGCGAGGAGAACACGTCCGCGATCGACGCCCTGGGCTCGCTGCTGGGTGGCCGGGTCGGACTGCGGGGACTGCTCGCCGACCTGGACCGGCGCGGCCGCCGCGTGTGGACCCGGCCGTTCTGGCCCCCGGGCCGGGCGGTGCACCGGGCCTTCACCTGGGACCGGGCGGACCGGAGTACCACGCAGTGGTGGCCGCAGGGGATCTCGACCTCGGCCGACGCCTCCGCCACCGAGGAGGTCGAGGGCCACCGGATGATCGCCGTGACGTGGTACGCCAAGGACCTCGGCGAGGGCGGCCAGGGCTCGCGGGTGACGTTCGTCGACCTCGAGGACCGGCGCTACCGTCACGTGCTCCTGGTGGTGCCGCACCTGGGCCGGGACGCGTCGCTCGAGCTGCGGCCGCTGCGCGTCCATGCCGGCGGCCTGGTGTGGTGCGGCGACTACCTGCACGTGGCCGCAACCGCGCGCGGGTTCGTGACCTTCCGGCTCGAAGACCTGATGCGGGTCCCGGACGAACGCTCCGGTCGCGCGGACGGGTGCGGGATCGAGGGCGACCGGGTGTCCTCGTACGGCTATCGCTACCTGCTGCCGGTGCGCTTCGCCTACCAGGGGCTCGCTGACGAGGGCCACGAGAAGCTGCGCTACTCGTTCCTCTCGCTCGACCGCGCGTCCTCGCCACCACAGCTGGTCGCCGGTGAGTACGCGACCGCCAGGAGTGGTGCGACGCGACGCCTCGCGCACTACGCGCTCGACCCCGAGTCGCTGCTGCTGCAGGCCGGGGAGGACGGCATCTCCCGGCCGCTGCTGCTCGAGAGTGAGGGCGTGGCCCACAGCCAGGGTGCTGTGGTGGCCGAGGGCAGCTTCTACGTGTCCGCGTCCGCCGGCCGCTACCGGCCGGGGTCGATCTACGTCGGCCGCCCGGGCGGGTTCCGCCGCTTCTCGCAGGTAACGCCCATGGGACCGGAGGACATCTCCTGGTGGCCGTCGACCGACGAGCTGTGGTCGGTCACCGAGCATCCCGGACGCCGCTGGGTGTTCTGCATGAAGCGGAGCTGGTTCGACGGCTGAGCCAGCTGGGTCAGCGGGGCTGACGAGCCAGCTGCCGGCTCTGCGCGACCAGCCGCCCGGCGGAGTCCCAGACCTCGCAGTCCTCCTCGAACATCCCGCCCGCCATGTTGCGGGTCGCGTGCCGGACCTTCAGCCAGCCCGGCGCCGGGTGGGCGCGCACATGGGCGGTGAGCTCGAGCGTCGGCGCCCAGCCGGGCATCCCGAGGTCGAAGGTCACCGGCGGGAGGGCGTCGACGGTGAGCAGCAGCGAGAGCGGGTCGGGCTCGCGCTCGTCGTTGAGCCGGAACCACGCCTGCAGGACACCGTTGCCGCTCGGTTTCCCGACCGCCCAGCCGACGTGGGCCGGGTCGAACCGCATGTCGAACCGCTCCATCAGGGGCGCGATCCTGCGCACCTCCTCCGGTGCCATGGTGTTGGGCACGCACTCGTCGGGTGGCGGCATCACCGGCTCCTCCGCGGACGTACGCACGTCGTCCGGCAGGTCGCCGAGGTCGCCGTACGTTGCCAGCGTCGTGAGGCGGGTCTGGTCCCCCTGGACCAGGTCGGCCGCGACCGTGGCGACGGTCCGCCCCTCGCGCAGCGTGCGGGTCGAGACCGCGACCGACCCCGGCTCGGCCGCGGCCAGGTAGTAGGCACTGATCGCGATCGGGTCCGGCTTGTCCGGGAGGCTCGCGCGGATCGCGTTGCCGATCACCGCCAGCAGATAGCCACCGTTGACACCACCACCCACCACCCACCCGGGGGCGAGATCAGCCTTGAACTCCCCGTCGCCCGCCGGCTGGACCGCGATCTGCTGGTCGAACTCGCTCACGCGGACAGGCTAGGTGGTCGCATTTCCTGCTCACCAGCCGAGCTCGCGCAGCCGCGCATCCCCGATCCCGAAGTGATGACCCACTTCGTGGATGACCGTCCGCCGCACCTGCTCGACGACCTCGGCCTCGCTGCTGCAGATCGCACAGATGGCACGCCGGTAGATCGTGATCCGGTCGGGCAGCGCCCCGGCGTAGGACCTCCCCCGACGCGTCAACGGCACTCCCTGATAGAGCCCCAGCAGCCCGGACGGCCCGCGTTCGTGCTGCACAGTCACGGCCACGTTGCTCATGAGTTCGCCCAGTTCCACCGGGATGCCGTCCAGCGCCTCGCTCACCATCGCCTCGAAACGCTCGGGCTCAACCTCGACCATTCAGCAAGTGTGCTTGGTCGCCCTGAGCGGGCTTCTCATCGGCGTCTCGACTGAAGCTACGTCCTCGGCTCGTACGTCGTTGCCACCGCTCCGGAGTCGAGCTCCAGCCGCCTCACGAGCTTCAGGTCGAGGGGGCGGGAGAGCCCCGCGAACAACGCCGGCCCGTGACCCGCGATCCTGGGGTGCACCACGAGCTCGTACTCGTCGATCAGCCCCAGCTCCGCCAGCGCGAGAGGCAGGGTCACACCTCCCACGTACAGGCCCTCGCCCGGTTCCTGCTTGAGCTGCCGAACGGACTCGCCCAGATCGCCGCGCACGAGCTCTGCATTCCAGTCGACGTGCTCCAGGGTGCTCGACACCACGTACTTCTTCGCCGCATTGATCGTTCGGGCGAAGGGATCCATCCATTCCTGCCTCCCGCTTTCTGCCGCCGAAGGCCGGAACGCTGACTCC
>DASSJR010000110.1:0-14669 GCA_035691135.1 Nocardioides sp.
CCTGCCCGGTGCTGGAAGGTTAAGAGGACCGGTTAGCCGCAAGGCGAAGCTGAGAATTTAAGCCCCAGTAAACGGCGGTGGTAACTATAACCATCCTAAGGTAGCGAAATTCCTTGTCGGGTAAGTTCCGACCTGCACGAATGGAGTAACGACTTCCCCGCTGTCTCAACCATAAACTCGGCGAAATTGCAGTACGAGTAAAGATGCTCGTTACGCGCAGCAGGACGGAAAGACCCCGAGACCTTTACTATAGTTTGGTATTGGTGTTCGGAGTGGCTTGTGTAGGATAGGTGGGAGACGTTGAAGCCCGGACGCCAGTTCGGGTGGAGTCATCGTTGAAATACCACTCTGGTCACTTTGGACATCTAACTTCGGCCCGTAATCCGGGTCAGGGACAGTGCCTGATGGGTAGTTTAACTGGGGCGGTTGCCTCCTAAAAAGTAACGGAGGCGCCCAAAGGTTCCCTCAGCCTGGTTGGCAATCAGGTGTCGAGTGTAAGTGCACAAGGGAGCTTGACTGTGAGAGAGACATCTCGAGCAGGGACGAAAGTCGGGACTAGTGATCCGGCGGTACATTGTGGAATGGCCGTCGCTCAACGGATAAAAGGTACCTCGGGGATAACAGGCTGATCTTGCCCAAGAGTCCATATCGACGGCATGGTTTGGCACCTCGATGTCGGCTCGTCGCATCCTGGGGCTGGAGTAGGTCCCAAGGGTTGGGCTGTTCGCCCATTAAAGCGGTACGCGAGCTGGGTTTAGAACGTCGTGAGACAGTTCGGTCCCTATCCGCTGTGCGCGTAGGAAACTTGAGAAGGGCTGTCCCTAGTACGAGAGGACCGGGATGGACGAACCTCTGGTGTGTCAGTTGTCTTGCCAAGGGCACTGCTGATTAGCTACGTTCGGAAGTGATAACCGCTGAAAGCATCTAAGCGGGAAGCACGCTTCAAGATGAGGTTTCCATGGGGTTTACCCCGAGAGGCTCCCAGTAGACTACTGGGTTGATAGGCCAGACGTGGAAGTGCAGCAATGCATGTAGCTGACTGGTACTAATAAGCCGATAGCTTGATACACACCAACTCTTTCGAGTTAGTTGCTTCGCGTCCACTGTGCAGTTCCCGAGATACGGTCGGGAACGATTGATATCTCCATAGAGTTTCGGCTGCCATAGCGAAGGGGAAACGCCCGGCTCCATTCCGAACCCGGAAGCTAAGCCCTTCAGCGCCGATGGTACTGCACTGGTGACGGTGTGGGAGAGTAGGACGCAGCCGGACATACTCCACAAAAGCGCCTTGGTCCTTGCGACCTGGGCGCTTTTGCATGTCCACAGAGCGGCCACAACCGCGCCGAGCTTGCCGTCGAGACCCGGCTGCGCCCGACAAACCGCCGGCAGCCCGTCGCGGCGCGTGCCCACGGCGTCCCACAGGTGCCCCATCCGCGAGGACGTGATCGGCAGAGGCCCTCCCTGCGGGATGTGCACGCCATGGCGCTGCGCCGCGCGGAGGACGCCGACCGCAATCTGTCGCGGCGACCGGCCGCTCAGTCCCAGCTCGAGCTCGCCCTGCCCGGCCGCGAGCTGCTGCCGCGCGGCCGCCTTCAACAGCTCCAGCTCGGCCTCGGTGCGCGCGCCGACCCGAGATGCTCCATCTGCCGCGCGCCGCGCCGCATCGAGTACACGATCTGCACCGCCTAGCTCCCGGGGCGGTCTTCACAGTCCGCACGTATGGGGCCAGGAGACCCCACCTTAGAAGGGCCTCCTCTCGCTCCCGGGAAGTGCGGGTCGCAACGCCACAGACCTGGAGGCCCGAATGTAGCCTGACCAAATGTCGGCGAACCGAGGCTCGCCAGTGACCAAGAGTTGGCGGCGGATTCCGTCGAGACCGCTCCTGCTGGCGCTCATGCTCACCGCCGTGGGCGTGACTCCACTCTTCTGGGGCGGCCGCTACTACTTCCGCGGTGACACCCAGATCGCCTACCTCGGCTGGTGGTACCACCTGGGTGAGCAGGTGCGCCAGGGGCATCTGCCACTCATGGAGCCCTTGCGCTGGGAGGTGGGCAACTACGTCGCCGAAGGGCAGTGGGGCCTCTTCAGTCCCTTGACGATCCTCATTGGATTGTTGACCACGGTCGTACCGGACCTCGTCGTGTTCGTCACGGTGCTCAAGATTGGGCTCATCGTGATCGGCGGTATCGGGACCTATCAGGTCGTCCGCAGCTACGGCGCGCGAGAGCCCTTCGCCATGGTGGCCGGACTCGCCGTGGGTCTGTCGGGCCAGTCCGTATTCCTCGACTGGCCGTCATGGGTCAACGGACAGATCGGGGTCGCGCTGCTCCCGTGGGCCTGGTGGTTCACCCGCAGGGCGATGGCAGGGCGGAACCCCGCCGGTGCCCTGATCCTGTGCTACCTGATCGTCGCAGTGGGGTACGTCTACTGTGCCTTGTACCTCGCCGTGATCTTGGTGGGCTGCTTGGTCGACGCCGCGCTCTCCCGGTCCAGACGAGCGTTTGTGACCGTTCTGGCCCTCGGTGTCTTCAGCGGCTTGGTGACGCTCGCCGTGTACCTTCCCGGCGTGCTGACATCGCCGGTTACGGTGCGTGACTCAAGGGCGATCCGCAGCGCGGGTCGGATGACGATGAACGTCCAAGACCTCTTCTCACCGATGTTGCCGACGCTGCAGAGGAACTACCTCTTCTGGCTTCTTCCTGCCGTGCTATGGATGGATTTCGGGCGGCTCCGTCGCTCGTCGCGCGACCTGGTCGGCGCACTCGTGGCGACGGTTGCATTAACGATGTGGGTGCTCGGCCCCGCCGCCGTCGGCCCCCTGCGGTGGCCTCTCCGGGTCGTGCCGGCCTTGATGGTACCCCTCGTCGTGCTCCTCGCCGTCCTAGCGTCGCGCTGCCTCATGACGCCAGTTTCGCGGTCGCGCCTCGCCCTTTCGCTGGCCTGGGTGTGCGGCGCCGCGTACGTTGTCGCAGCGCGTGACCTGCACCAGCTGAAGCCGGCGGCCCAGAGTGTGGCGTTGCTGGTCCTGGCGCTCGGGATGACCGCGTGGTCGCTGCGCCATCGGGGCGCACGCACGACGACCGGGATCGTCATGCTGTGGACGTTCGCGCTGTTCGTCGTCCAGTACGCCCCCATCCCCGTGCCTGCGGCGGGCGACAGGCACATGCCGGCGGCGCCAAGTCAGTACGGCGGTCGAATCACGTCGGCGTCGGGCGACGTCATGGTGCTCGGAAATGCGGAGACGATGATCCTCCGGAATCCCGCCATCGCCGATGAGCTGCTCATCGGATCGTCGTGGTACCTCAGCCCGAAGCACGTCCAGAACGGGTACACGACGATCAACTTCCGAAGGTTTCAACAGAAGTTCTGTCGAGCGCTCAGAGGTGGCACGTGTACGAGGGTCCTCAATGCCCTGCTCTCGCGGGACGCTACGACGGGACGGCAATGGGTCGACCTTCTCTCGGTGAGTTCGCTGGTCTTCTTCCGCCCGTCTTTCCCGAAGACGGATCTCATGCAACCACCCGCGGGGTGGACGGTGTCCGAAGCCAAGGACTTCACCGTCGTGTGGAAGCGGGACCAGCCTGTTCCCACAGCAGGGGGCGTCGTGGCGACATCCGCGGGCGTAACCGTGAACGAGGAATCCAACACAGATCGGGAAGTCAGGCTAAGACTGGCCAGCGTGGGGTCCACGGGCGGCACCGTGACCTTCAGCCGACTCGCCTGGCCGGGCTACTCCGTCGAGGGTGCCCAGCTGGTGGAGCCGGTCGGCGGCATGCTCGTCCGGGTCGCTGTGCCTGCTGGTTCGGCGGGCTCGACCATCACCGTGCGGTGGGATCCACCCGGCTGGACCCTCGAGCTTGGGGCGCTTTGGACGGCCATGGTCGCCGGATTGCTTTGGTCGCTCTTGGCGGGGCTACGGTCTCGGGGACACCGGGACGTATCAGGGCCGCTCCCGGAATCCACCATCCCTGGTTCATTGGTCGAGGAGAGAAGCCATGAGAGTTGGTCGCCATCGACGACTGGCGCCGCTTGCCCGCCCCGCCATGACACCACCCAGACGTGACGATGCGCTTAGCGAAGTCCTCCATGGCGCTTAGTGTGCAAATCCAGCACCACGCGACGACGAACCTGCAGGTCAACGGCCTATGCGCCAGAGCCGCCCGCGGAATTGGCAAATTCAGGCCGGTGGTGGCAGGACAAGCCGTCTCCGTAGACTGCGAGCGGTTGACACCGGTGAACAAGGAGTAGCGCGTGGCTGACGACAGGAGCTCCCGCGAAGGCGGTGACGGCGAGTCCCAGGACCGTCGCCACGACGGGCCGGGGGGTCGTGACGGAGCCCGAGGCCGCGGCCGCGCGCCCGGTCCACGCGGCGGTTTCCGTGGTGGCCGGCCCGGTGCAGAAGGAGAAGGCAGCATCGGGCGCCCCAGCCGGGGCGCAGGTGGCTCGCGGGGTGCAGGTGGCGCGCGGGGTGCCGGCGCCAGGGGCGGCACGCGCGGTTCAGGCGGCAAGGGTGGCTCAGGCGGCACGCATGGCGGGGCTGCCACCGGGGAGCGCCGCGGGCCGCGAGGAACTGGGCGTGAAGGCGACGTCCCTCCGAGGGGCGCCCGGCCCGGCCGGGACGGCGGATCACCCGGTGAGCGTCGGGGAGGCCCTCGGCTGGCGCCCAAGACCCCGCGTCTGCCGGAGCCGCGAATCGCCGAGGGTGTCACGGGCCGGGAGCTGGATCGTGAGGTGCACCAGCAGCTGCGCACCCTCAGCAAGGAGAACGCCGAGGGGGTGGCCCAACACCTCGTGATGGTCGCCGCCCTGCTCGAGGCCGATGAGCTCGACGCCGCCATAGCGCATGCCGAGACGGCGGTACGGCGCGCCGGCCGCGTCCCCGCCGCCCGCGAGGCTCTGGGCATGGTCGCCTACCGCCAGGGCGACTGGGCGCGAGCTCTCGGTGAGTTCCGTACCGCCCGCCGGCTCAGCGGCAGCTCGCACCTCCTGCCGTTGATGGTCGACTGCGAGCGAGGGCTCGGGCGCCTCGAGCGGGCCCTTGACCTGGCCTCCTCGGCCGAGGCCAGGGCGCTCCCGCTCGCGGAGCGCATCGAGCTCGCCATCGTGGTCTCGGGCATCAGGCGTGACCTCGGCCAGGTCGACGCTGCCGTGCATGCACTGCAGATTCCCCAGCTCACAAGCGCCGCTCGCAAGGCTTGGCGCGCGCGGCTGTCCTATGCCTACGCAGAGGCGCTCCTGGCGAAGGGTGACGCGGCCGCGGCACGCAACTGGTTCGCCAAGGCCGCGGACGCTGACCTCGAACTCGAGACCGATGCTGTGGAACGGCTGGCCGAACTCGATGGCGTGGTCATGACCGATCTGCTCGAGGGCGAGGATGCCGACGACGCCGACACCTCCAGTGACCGGTGAAGGCGGCCGGGTGACGGCCCTCGCCACGCGGCCCCTCGTCGAGCGCTACGACGCCGTGGTCTGCGACCTGGACGGGGTGGTGTACCGCGGGCCGGCTGCGGTGGCCAACGCGGTCGAAGTCCTGGGGAGCTTGCCGCGTCGGGTCGTCTACGCGACCAACAACGCATCCCGGACCCCCTCCGACGTCGCTGCCCACCTGAGCTCGCTTGGCCTGCGGGCCACGGTGGACGATGTGGTGACCAGCTCGATGGCTGGCGCCCAGGAGCTTGCCCGCCTCGTGCCCCCCGGCTCAGAGGTCTTGGCGGTGGGTGGCCCAGGCGTAGCGGCCGCACTCCGCGATGCCAGCCTGGCGCCGGTGGCGGAGTTCGGGAGTGCCGTCGTGGCCGTGCTCCAGGGCTATGGAGCGAACGTCTCGGCCGCCGACCTGGCCGAGGCGGCGTATGCCGTCGAAGGCGGCGCCACGTGGGTCGCCACCAATACCGACACCACTCTCCCCACGGATCGCGGAACCGCGCCGGGCAACGGAGCGCTCGTTGCCGCGGTCGCTGCGGCGGCCGGTGCGGAGCCACGCCTGGTCGTGGGCAAGCCCCATGCCCCGCTCTACCTCCTGTGCGCTTCTTTGCTGGGCATGGAGCCGAGGCGCATCCTGGCCGTGGGGGATCGGCTCAACACCGATATCGCCGGCGCAGTCGAGGCGGGGATGGACTCACTGCTCGTCCTGACGGGCGTCGACAACCTGGTCAACGCTGCCCTCGCCGACCCGGCTGAACGCCCGACCTGGGTCTCGCAGGACCTGTCAGGGCTACGGCGGCCCCTGGAGAAGCCCCGCCGCGATGGCGAGTGGTGGGTGAGCGGCAGCGATGCCCGGACGCTGCGGGGAACCCACTGGGAGGCGCGGGCAGGTGATGCAGACGACGCCCTGAACGCGGCGCTGGCCGCCATCCATGAGGGCCTGGACTCGGGTGCCCTGGCTCCCGAGGCGGTTTCGCCGTTGGTGTCGGCTCTGGGCGACCTCGCGCAGTAGCGTGGACGCGAGGCGGGCGGCCGACCCGCAGCGCACACGATAGGAGAAGGACATGGCCTTCGAGACTGTTCGAGCGTACGTACAGCTGGCATCGGGTCTGGGAGAGGTGACCAGGGAGCGCGCATCGGCCGCGGCCCAGGAGCTCCTCGCCCTGGCCGGCAGGACCGATCTGTCGAAGGACAAGGTCGCCAAGCAGGTCAGCGGCCTCGCCGACGACTTGATGGCAGCTGCGGCGCAGAACCGCAAGAACCTTGTCGCGTTGGTGCGCAAGGAGATTGACTCAGCAATGGCCCGGGCGGACGTCGCGAGCCTGGCAGACCTCGACGCGGCCAGGGCATCCCTGGCGCGCTTGAGCGCGCAGGTCGAGGAGCTGACCGCCACCCTGATGAGCTCGGCGAGCCGGCTTTCCGGCGCGGCAACCGGGGCTGCGGCTTCCGCGATGTCCTCGGCAGCCCAGGCGGCGCAGCCGCGGGGAGCTGCGCCCGAGGTCGCGGTGGTGCCCGCCGTGACGGTGCCCGTCGAGGTGGAGGAGACGCCACCGGCTCCGTCGACCACCGGCGCTGCGCCCGCCAAGAAGACGGCGAGGAAGGCCGCCCCACGGCGTTCGGCGAGCGCGGCGAAGTCGACAACGGCCAAGACCGCTGCGAAGAAGACGGCCGCGAAGTCGGCCCCCGCCTCGACGTCGACGTCGACGGCGTCGAAGTCCGCCACCAAGAAGTCGACCGGAAAGTCCGCCACCAAGAAGTCGACCGGAAAGTCGGCCGCCAAGAAGTCCACGGCGACGAAGTCGGCGGCCAAGAAGTCGGCGGCCAAGAAGTCAGCGGCCAAGAAGTCCACGGCGGCGAAGAAGTCCACCGCGAAGTCGACGGCCTCGACGTCCGCCGCCGCCAAGACCAGCGAGGCGGCGAAGCAGTCCTGATGGAGCCCGACCGCACGTACGCGGGACAGATCCCGGAAGGTGAGCGCGACGAGCCGGTGTCCGGCGACGACATCCCTCTGACGGGAGACCCCGTCGTCGACGCGGCCACGGCCCGGCTCGCCGCCGCCGACCCCGAGGACCTCGACGCCCAGATCGAGGCTGGCGAGCGGGTGCACCAGGCGCTGCGGTCTCGACTCTCCGACCTCGGCGGGTAGCCATCTCGCCGCAGCGACTCGATGCCGAGCTGGTGCGGCGCGGCCTGGCCAGGTCACGAGGTCATGCCCGCCAGCTGATCGACGAGGGCGCGGTCCGGGTCGGGGATGCGTTGGTGCGCAAGGCATCTCATGCAGTCGACGAGGCAACCAGCCTCACAGTCGACGCGGGCCGACCGCAGTGGGTCAGCCGGGCGGCCGCCAAGCTCGCAGAGGCCTTCGCAGCCTTCGGGCCGCGTGGGCTCACGGCGCGCGGGCGGCGCTGTCTCGATGTCGGGGCCTCGACCGGGGGGTTCACCCAGGTCCTGCTCGGCGAGGGGGCTCAGCACGTGACCGCCCTCGACGTCGGTCATGGCCAGCTGGTACCCGAGATCAGCGGTGACCCCCGGGTGGAGGAGCGCAGCGGCACCACCATCCGAGGAGTCACCGCAGCCGAGCTCGGCGGTCGCTTCGACCTCGTGGTGACCGACCTCAGCTTCATCTCACTCACCCTTGTGATGGGCACGCTGGCGAACCTCGTCGAGCCTGCTGGCGACATCGTGGTGCTGGTCAAGCCCCAGTTCGAGGTCGGGCGACAGCGCCTGGGCAAGAACGGCATCGTCCGATCCGCTGCCGACCGCGCGTGGGCGATCACGGAGGTCGCGAAGTCGGCGATCGACGCAGGGCTGAAACCGCGTGGCCTGGTGGCCAGCCCGCTTCTGGGGAGCGAGGGCAATGCGGAGTTCCTGCTCTGGCTGGGCACTGAGGCCGCCGTCGCCCTCCCGTGGGAGGCTCTGGTGAAGAGCGCAGACGACCTCTCCGTGAAAGGCGGTCCCTGATGTCCCAGCTCGGCGCCGCGGCTCGACGCGTGCTGCTCGTCGCGCACCCCAAGCGGCAGGAAGCACACGACCTCGCGGCCGGCGTGGTGGAGCGGCTTCACGACGAGGGCATCGAGGTCGCCCTGCTCCCGGAGGAGGCAGTCGCGATGGGCCTGGAGGGCAGCCCAGCCATCGTGCTGGCCGATCCGGAGGCTCCAGCCGCCGGCTGTGAGCTCGTCTGCGTGCTGGGCGGCGACGGGACGATCCTCCGGGGGGCCGAGCTGTCCCGCGGCAGCGATGCCCCGCTCCTGGGCGTCAACCTCGGCCACGTCGGCTTCCTCGCCGAGGCCGAGCGCGAGGACCTCAGTGAGACGGTCGAGCACATCGTGGCGCGCCGCTACTCCGTCGAGGAGCGCCTCACACTCGACGTCAATGCCATGGTCGACGGCGACCCGGTCTGCCAGACCTGGGCGCTCAACGAGGCGACGGTCGAGAAGGCCTCGCGCGAGCGCATGATCGAGGTGACCATCGAGATCGACGGCCGGCCCCTGTCGACCTGGGGCTGCGACGGCGTGGTCATGGCCACGCCCACCGGCTCCACGGCATACGCCTTCTCGGCCGGCGGCCCAGTGGTCTGGCCCGACGTCGAGGCGATGCTGCTGGTCCCGATCAGCGCGCACGCGCTGTTCGCGCGTCCCATGGTGGTGGGGCCGTCCTCGCACCTGGCCGTCGAGGTCATTCCCGACACCCTCGGCAGCGGAGTGCTCTGGTGCGATGGGCGCCGGGCCGTCGACCTGCCCCCGGGCGCGCGCATCGAGGCGGTTCGCTCCGAGACTCCGGTCCGGCTGGCGCGGCTCACCAGCTCGCCGTTCACCGACCGGCTGGTGGCCAAGTTCGACCTCTCGATCCACGGGTGGAGGGGGAGCGCGCGCCGCGACCAGGCCGCCGAGTGAACCCGTGGCCGGCGGCTCGTCCGCCTCTCGTCCGCGCCTCGCCCGCGTCTCGACGGCCCCCTCGCCGATGCCTCGCCGACGCCTCGCCTGTGCGTTGCCGCAGCACTGTGACTCGCGTGTGACAGTCTTTCCACGTGCTGCAGGAGATTCGCATCCAGAACCTCGGCGTGATCGACGACGCTGTGCTGGAGCTCCATCCCGGGCTCAACGTCATCACCGGGGAGACCGGCGCCGGCAAGACCATGGTGGTCTCCGGGCTGGGGCTCCTGCTGGGCGCGCGCGCCGATGCCGGGCTCGTGCGCTCGGGCGCCGGCGCGGCAACGGTCGAGGGCATCATCGACATCCCTGCCGACCACCCCGCCGCGGTGCGCGCAGCTGAGGCAGGTGCCGACGTCGACTCGGGCCTGATCCTGCTGCGCTCGGTCTCGGCCGAGGGCCGGTCGCGCGCCCACGTCGGTGGGCGCAGCGCCCCGATCGGTCTGCTGTCCGAGCTGGCCCAAGACCTCGTTGCGGTACACGGGCAGGCCGACCAGTGGCGCCTGCGCCAGGCCGACCAGCATCGTGAGGTCCTCGACGCCTTCGGGGGCGAGCCGGTGGCCGCTGCCCTGGCCGCCTACCAGGCGGTCTACGACGAGCACGAGCGCGCGCTGCGGGAGTCTGCCGAGCTGCGCGCGGCGGCGCGCGAGCGCGCGCGGGAGGTCGACGGCCTCCAGCTGGGGCTCGAGCAGATCGAGGCCCTCAACCCGCAGCCGGGCGAGGACGCCGAGCTGCGCCTCGAGGACGAGCGGCTCAGCCATGCCGAGGAGCTGCGGCTGGGTGCGGAGACCGCCCACCTGAGCCTGGCCGGGAGCGACGAGGCGTATGCCGGCGAGTCGCCGTGCGTGGTCGACCTCGTCTCTGCGGGTCGGTCGGCGCTTGCCCCTGTGCTCGACCGCGACCCGGAGCTGCGCGAGCTCGACCGCCGGCTGGCCGAGATCGGCTACCTCGTGGGCGACCTCGCCACAGACCTCTCGGCCTACGCGGCGGGCATCGAGCTCGACCCGGCCCGCCTCGCGTGGGTGCAGCAGCGTCGGTCCGACCTCGCCGGGCTGACCCGCAAGTACGGCGACACCGTGGACGACGTTCTTGCGTGGGGCAAGGAGGCGGCGGCCCGTGTGGCCCGGCTGCTGACGGCCGACGACCGGCTCGAAGAGCTCGAGGCCCGGCTTCAGGAGCTTCGACGACAGCTCGCAGAGGATGCCGCGCGCCTGACAGCGGCCCGTCACGTGGCTGCCTCCGAGCTGGGGAGCCGGGTGACCCGTGAGCTCGCCCACCTGGCTATGGGCAAGGCCCAGGTCACCGTCGAGGTTCGACCGCGAGGGAACGGCCCCTCGCCCTCCTACGCCCGCAGCGGCGCCGACGAGGTCGAGATCGGGCTGGCTGCCAACCCCGGAAGCCCAGCCCGGAGCATCACCCGGGCCGCGTCCGGCGGTGAGCTCTCGCGGGTCATGCTCGCGCTGGAGGTCGTGACCGCCGACTCTGCTGGCACGGTCCCGACGTTCGTCTTCGACGAGGTCGACGCCGGGGTGGGCGGCAAGGCTGCGCTCGACGTGGGAGCCCGTCTGGCGTCCCTGGCCAGGCACTCCCAGGTCGTGGTCGTGACGCACCTCGCGCAGGTGGCAGCGCACGCCGACCGCCACCTCGCGGTCAGCAAGACCAGCGACGGGCACATCACCTCCAGCGGCATTGCCGTCCTGGAGGGCGAGGACCGGGTGCGCGAGCTGGCCCGGATGATGGCCGGCCAGGAGTCCTCCGTGGCGCTCGAGCACGCGCGCGAGCTCCTGCGCGACTCCGCCCAGGCCGCCGCACGCCCCTAGTGGCGGAGGCCGTGAGGGTCGTCAGACCCAGTCAGCCAGGTGAGCCTGAAGTCACCCAGGTGAGCCTGAGTTGTGACCAGAGCGCCCACGCTCGCATGGCACGATTGGTCCGATGTCCCTCAAGATCCCCCGTCAGCGTGCCCGAGGCCCCGAGTTCCCAGGTGTCACGGGCGTGGCGCGCGTCGATCTGCGGACAAAGCACCTCACCAAGCGGCTGCGCCCCGGCGAGATCGCGGTCATCGACCACGTCGACATCGACAGGGTGAGCGCCGAGGCACTGCTGGCCTGCCGGCCTGCCGCCGTGGTCAACGCGTCGGCGTCGATCTCCGGGCGCTACCCCAACCTGGGCCCCGAGATCCTGGTCGAGGCCGGCGTCCCGCTCGTGGACAGTGTGGGTGACGCGGTGATGCAGGAGGTCGAGGACGGCCAGGAGGTCCGCATCGCCGGCGGGGAGGTGTGGTCCGGTGACACGCTCGTGGCGACCGGCACGGCATACGACCTGGAAACGGTGCGGGAAGCCATGGGCGAGGCGCGCGCGGGACTCGCCGTCCAGCTCGAGGCGTTCGCGGCCAACACCATGGAGTACCTCCGCAAGGAGCGCGAGCTGCTCCTCGACGGCGTAGGCGTGCCGGACATCACGACAAAGCTCGAGGGGCGCCACGCCCTGATCGTGGTGCGCGGCTACCACTACAAGGAAGACCTGCAGATCCTGCGCAGCTACATCCGCGAGTACCGACCGGTGCTCATCGGGGTCGACGGGGGAGCGGACGCGCTGCTCGAGGCCGGTCACCGGCCCGATCTCATCGTGGGCGACATGGACTCCGTCTCCGACGACACGCTGCGGTGCGGCGCCGAGATCGTGGTCCACGCCTACCGCGACGGCCGGGCGCCCGGGCTCAACCGGGTTCGGGCCCTGGGGGTCGAGCCGGTCGTGTTCCCTGCCACCGGCACGAGCGAGGACATCGCGATGCTCCTGGCCGACGACAAGGGGGCCACCCTGATCGTCGCCGTCGGCACCCACGCCACACTGGTGGAGTTCCTCGACAAGGGCCGCGCCGGCATGGCCAGCACCTTCCTCACCCGCCTGCGGGTGGGCGGCAAGCTGGTCGACGCGAAGGGCGTGAGCCGCCTCTACCGGTCGCGGATCTCGAACCTGTCCCTGTTCACCCTCCTGGCGGTGGGCCTGCTCGCCCTGTACGTGGCGCTGATGTCGACCACCGGCGGCCGCACCATGCTCGGGCTGCTGGCGGCGCGGTGGGACGACCTCTGGTCCCAGATCGTAGGAATCTTCACGTGATCGACTTTCGCTACCACCTCGTCTCGATCGTCTCCATCTTCCTCGCCCTTGCCGTCGGCATCGTGCTCGGCGCCGGGCCGCTCAAGGAGGACCTGGGGACGACCCTGACCCAGGAGGTGACCAAGCTGCGCGACGACAAGACGGCCCTGCGCACCGAGCTCGACGCGGCCAACAAGGCGACCGAGGCGCGGGACGCCTTCGCGGCCGCGGGCAACGCCAAGCTCCTGGCCGGTCGCCTCGACGGGCGGGCCGTGACGATGGTCGTGCTTCCAGGCGCCGACTCGGCCGTGGTCAAGTCGACGAGCGGGTCCCTCACCGCCGCGGGGGCGATCATCGGCTCGACGGTCACGGTGAACGACTCCTGGACCGACCCCAATGCCGACAAGAAGGCCGCCCGAACCGCGCTGGGCGACCGTCTGGCCGAGGTCCTCAAGCTCGAACCGTCCACCTCGGGCCAGACCATCGACCGGGTCCTCGCGGCCGCGACCGTGGAGGCCGTTCCCTCCGGGTCGGGGGTCACCAACCTCGGGAGCACCTCCAGCTCCAAGGCCGCGGCATCGGTCATCGAGGAGCTGCGCAAGGCTGACCTGATCAGCGTCACACCGGACAACGCCGCCCGCACGACCGCGGCGGTCATCGTCGGGGCGCCCGTCTCCAAGGGGAACCCCGCCGAGCAGAAGGCGCGCGCCGAGGCCTACGCAGCGCTGGCGGCCGCCTTCGACAGCGCGAGCTCCGGGGCCGTCCTCGCCTCCAACGTGGGCTCCACGACGGTCCAGGGGGAGTCCATCGTGGCGGCGGCGCGCAGCGACTCCACGATCTCCAAGGGCCTCTCGACCGTCGACGACGCCGGGGTGCCCATGGGCCAGGCCAGCATCGTGCTGGCGCTGGAGGAGCAGTATGCCGGTGGGGCGGGTCAGTACGGCCTGGCCGGTGATGCCGCGAGCGCGTTCCCAGCGCTGGAGGGCACCAAGTGAGGGGGCGTGGGGGCAGCGGCACCGGGCGTCCGGATGGGAGCCGGGCCACCCCGCATACCCATGCAGCGTCTGGCCATGCGCAGCCGGCGTTCGGCGAGGCGCAGCAGGCGTTCGGCGAGGCGCGGCAGGCGTTCCGCGAGGCGCAGGCGGGCTTCGGGCAGACCCCGGAAGACTCGGGGCAGACCTCCGGCCGGGAGCGCGGGGGCGCGTCCCTGGCTGCTGCCACGTCCGTCGGGGCGCTGTCCGCCGCCTTCGCCGCCTCTGCCCTGCGTGGTCTGCGCGCTCGGCCGCCGGGGGGTCGAGAGCGGTGGACGCGGGTCAACCACGCCGGGCGCGAGGTGACCCTGCTGGAGGGGCCTGCCTACGTGTCGGGGGCGCTCCCGGGCGCACTCATGGGCGGCCCGGGGCCGGCGGTCGCCCTGGCAGCGGCTGGGGCGCTGGGGGCTCTGGACGACCTGACCGGAGATACCCAGAAGAAGGGGCTCAAGGGGCACATCGGGGCGCTGGCGAGGGGCGAGGTGACCACGGGCGCGGTCAAGATCCTCGGACTCGCTGCCACCGGCCTCGTGAGCGCGGCCCTCGTCGACCGCCGCAGACGCACCGAGGGCGTCCCCACGTCGGTCCTCGACACCCTCGTCGCGGGAGCCGTCATCGCAGGGTCCGCCAACCTGGTCAACCTGCTGGACCTGCGCCCGGGCCGCGCCCTCAAGGCAACCGTGCTCGCGGGCGCGCACGCGGGCGTGCGCCGTCCTCGCTCGATCGCGGGCGCGGCCGCGACTGGTGCCGCCCTCGGCCTCATCGGCCCCGACCTGGCCGGAACGGCGATGCTGGGCGACACCGGGGCCAACGCGGCTGGCGCGCTGGTCGGCACAGCTTTCGTCGAGCGCAGCGGACGCCTGGGCCGGCTGGCCGCCCTGGCCGGTCTCGTCGGGCTGACCCTCGCTTCCGAGCGGGTCAGCTTCACGAAGGTCATCGAGTCCACCCCGGGACTGCGCGAGCTCGACGCGCTGGGCCGATCTCGGCCGGTCGGATCAGGACCCGGGCCGGCGGCAGCGGTGGAACCGCCGGTCGAGCCCCCGACGCGGCCCTCGACCGGGCTCTCGTCCGAGCCGAAGGCACCGACGGGGCCCTCGACCGGGCCCTCGAGCGGGCTCTCGTCCGAGCCGAAGGCGCCGGCGGACCCCTCGACCGGGCCCTCGACCGGGTCCTCAACACGGCAACCGACCGA